>CALMRE010000084.1 GCA_937871295.1 uncultured bacterium
CGTCTTGCCCTTGACCGTCTTGAAGAAGTCGTTCTTGTAGTTGGCGGCATACCACGCCTCGAAATCGCGGGTATCGCTTCCCGGATTCATCGCCGCGAAACGGGCCGCAAGCATCGCGTGGTTGTAATCCTTGGTGATGGCGCAGTTGGAGGGAATCATCCGAAGCGGCGTCTCGGCCGACGACGCGAACACCATCTTCTGCTGGTACTTGAGGTCGGCGAGGCAGGTATTGTATTTCGACGGAACGCCCTGTCCGGCGGCGCAAGAGAAGTTCCAGTCCTTCGCCGTGCCGGCGGCGTCGCCCGCCTTGGCCCACGCTATGTTCCAATAATTGGCCAGTTCGTGATAATTGTTATCGCGATAACCCGACTCGGGGTCATAGCCCTTGTAGAGATTGGTGAAGTAGCCGAATTCGCGGAACAGTTCGTCGGGGAACTCGAGCGGACGGAAACCGCTGTCCTTGGTCCCCTTCTTCCACGTGAACTCTTGGGTCGCCGGATCGTAGTGGCGCTTGCCGACCACATCGCGGTTGACCTTTTTGAAGGTGTGCTTTTTCACGATGCGGGCCGGTTCGGTCTGGATGAATTCCTCGATGTCGTCCCAACTGTAGATGCTGTTCCAGTTGTTGTTGAAATTGAGGTATTCCTCCGATTTGAAGGTGAACCACTCGACCTCTTTATCGGCCGCGGTCTGTTCGTCGGCGTCAAGCATCTCGGCATATTTCTTGGGGGGTATGAAGGCGCCGTCGTGCGCATAGAATTCGATGTCGGTGGCGGCGGTCACCACGCTGGTGTAGAAAGGATTGTCCCACTCCTGCGTCATCCACAGGTACTTGAGTTCGGCGTTGATCATCGCATTGGCCGACTGCTCGATGATGAAATAGCGCCGTTCGTTCCACGGACGGTCGGTGTTCGGGACCAGCATCGGCATCGCTTCGCCCGTCGTCGGGTTCTCCTGCGGCAGGATGTCGAAGTGCATGGCGATGGGATAGGCCAGAATGGGCGTCTCGTTGGGCGCCATCTGTTCGGCGCTGTCGACGATGTTGATCTTGTCGTGGATGCTGTAGGCGATGAGCCAGTTCTTGGTGATCTTCCACTTCAGGATCTTGCCGTCGTTCGATTCGCCGATGAAGGCGTAGTCGGCGGTGTAGGGCAGTTCGGTCACCGTCTGGCGGTAGAAGAACTCTCCCTCGAAAAGTTTCTTGTCAAGCGCGAGTTCGTCGGTCTTGTCGACCGCTTCACGCTCTGTCGTACAGGCCGCGATGACGACCATCGCGAACAGGGCCGACAGCACCCAAGCGATCCGTTTGATGTTCATGACTGATCCTCCGTCCTAAAAACTATAATTGTAGCCGATGGTAGCCGATATCTTCGTGTATTTCGGGTTGAACGGGTAAGCCGCAATGCTACCAGTACTCACATAATGCGGATACACCTCTCCGGTGGGATTGGCAAAACCCTTGTACCCACCATTCTCATATTCAGGAGCGCCCGTAGAAAAGCCTAAAGCGAAGGTGAAATTATCATCATCGGTGAAGCCCTTCAAGGTATAGCTCGCGGCACCTTGGAAGATGTAGGAATGATCCCACATCTGGTGCGTCGGAGAGAACGAAGTGAGCGCCTTCTGGCCAAATTCTCCATACTTGACCGAACTCTCGACGCCGGCGCCAATTCTGATCGAAACACCCTTGAATGACCAAGTGACATTCAACATATTCGTGAAAGCCATCTGAGTGTTGACATCAACTGGCTCTCCGGTGTATTTGTCTATCGCCCAATCATATTCGGCAAAGTTGTAGGTGTAGGCGGAGGTATAAGCCAATGCGAGCGACATCCCCTCCATCAACTTGAAGGAACGGTCGAAGGTAACTGCGGCCGCAAGGCTTGAACGAAGACCGTAGAAACTCCACAACATATTATTGGTGAAAGGAAGAGTCCACCCGATAAAAGGAGTTATACCAATTTCAGCCACAGGAACAACGAATCGACGGCTGTGTTCGATATTGAGCGGAGTGCCATCGAAGGTGTAGTGATTGATGACGCCTTCGTTGCTCTCGC
>CALMRE010000085.1 GCA_937871295.1 uncultured bacterium
TACCAAATGTCTTGACGTATCTCCTCTCGGTAAGATTTTAGATGTCTTGATTCGATCTATTGACAATAGGTTTAAAATCGGATAAGGTAAGACAGCATTGGGGAAAAATGAAAAGATCAAAACGCATGGTCGTTAGTTTGTCGTCCGTCAAAAATCTGGGTGTGCTCGATACGACAACGATAATTGTTGATGTTTTTTAACCAAGGGGGAGGAGATGAACATGAGATTTCTGACGATTCTTGCAATGCTTGCGGTAAGCGGGGTCCTTTTTGCCGCAGTGGATGAGCCGACGAACGAAGGGCAGTTCATTGTGTCGTCAGCCGTTGAAAAGTTCCTGCTTTCGTCGGGGGACAAGGAGAACGAGACAATGTTAGTTGCTCTTCCTATTCGCGAATTACGCATCGCAGACACGGAAGAAACGGTTCATGAGGCTGTGATCGTCGGCGGTGAAAGTTTTTCTTCGGTGAATGGGAGGTTTGTGACATCCGCAGAGATCGACCAGATGGTTGAGGCGAGACGGCTAAAAACACAACGGGAAAGAGAAGAAAGGATTTCATGGCGAAGATATGCGATGGATGAGTTTGCCAGACGCATGTCCTTTGCTCCAGATCGGCTTCGCGAAGATTATATCAGGGAAGCAACCACCATTAACATAGCCCTGACTGCGGCACAGATACAAAATGTTATTAAGAACTGTCACGATCTTTTTCTGGGCGTAGAAGAATATAATGCCGTAAACGACAATATGGCAGAGGCTATGGTTGACACGAGCGTCGATCCCTATGTGCTCGATTATAGCGCCAGACACGGGGATGGTGTTGGGATATATCAAAGCGAGAATTGTTGTCCTGACAGCGGTTTTGTGACAAACTATTATAAGATCGCAAGCACTTGCACGACTGAGCAGCAAGAGCACTCCAAAAGAGTTGCTGGAATTATTCGTGATGCTTCGCCGGATGGCTTTTTGTATTGCAGGAATGGGTGCGTTGTTCCAACTTCGACCGATTTGGCGGGCTATAGCGGAAACCCCCCAATTCACATTGTTAACTTGTCTTGTAGCGGAGGGAATGATTCATCTGCCTACAACACGCTCAGTCGGGATTTCGATAACCTTGTCTATGATGAAGATGTTGCCGTTTTTGCATCAGCGGGCAACTGTGGAGATGACGAGGAATTTGATCCCGGTGAAGACTATGTCGGATATCCCGCGGAAGGACTAAATGTTATAGCGGTCGGATCATATAATGATGCCACAGATTATCTATCTCCTTTTACAAGTTGGCGGAATTCAGTTGTCAATAACGAAAAGCCCGACATAACTGCGCCGGGAGTTAACATATCGTCGGGTGGATACGGTAATGCGTCCGGCACCAGCTTGGCTGCGCCTCATGCAGCAGCAATTGCAGCGGATTTTGCCGGGTACTATACTTGGCTAAAATTCAAACCTCACTATATAAATGCTATGACAATAGCCACATCTACAGACTCCATATTGGGTGACTGGTGGAAAAAAGGTGTGGGAGGAATAGATTTTCAGTCGGGATTCTTTGACGGATATACTCAAAGTTGGGAAGGATCAAACAGTAGTTGGTCGACCTTTGATAATGCCGATCCTTATCCCGGAAACGGCTACATTGATAAAACTTTTTATGTCAATGCCTCTTACTCCATGGTTCGCGTGGCTATCTACTGGCTTAACGACGGAGACTATATTTATTCTCATCAAAATGACAGCTATGTTATAGGAATGGACTTGGATTTTGAGGTTTATGATCCCAACGGAGATTTGGTTAATATATCAAGTTCATATGAGAATCCGTGGGAGGTGTTGACTTTTGATCCCGCAATATCCGGCAACTATAGGGTGAAGATAATAAGGGCATCCAATAGAGATACTGCCTGCAATATAAGGCTAGGTCTTTGGATAAACTTGAATAGCTAGTAGGAGAAATATCATGAAGAAAATTGCTTGGCTTGCGATTGCCATGTTTTTTGTTTCGTGCGGCGAGGATACCACTCCGGTCGAAACCGAAAGCGCCAACGATGAAGCCGCCCTGACCGATGTCGATGTGGTTACGCCACAATACCAATTGGTAGATGTGGAATACACCGAAGTGTATAATGAGGCGGGAAATTTAAGTATTGAGCAGAAGCGATACGAAATATTTCGTGACAAAACATCATTTGAACAGTTCTTTGTGCAGTTGAAAGGAAGCGACACAGAAGTCCCGACGGTCGATTTTGAAAAAAACATGATCATCGTTCTTTTCAATGGCAAGTGGAATGATATGCGACCAATTCACCATCTCAACGGTTTGAAGAAGCTAGTGTTTGACAACCCCGAAGATATACATCGCACGGTGCTCATGGTCGAGACGACAATCTTTTACTATCGAGAAGAATGTCCCGTTGACCAAATGATTTATTATCCCACTCACATCATTAGCGTTGAAAAAGCTGATTTCGTGAACTTCGTCGACCATTTCGAGATCAAAACTGACTGCTGACCCTAGGCATGACGATGGGCCGCCGCTTTTTTTGTTGACAAGTACCTATTCGTAGGTATATTTCCCCCGTTTTTGATGGTTCATATAAAGGAGTTGTCCCATGATGCCGACATATCGTCCGAGTCGGGTCCACCGTAAAAAGACCCACGGGTTCAGACGGAAAATGCGCACCGCCGACGGCCGCAAGGTCCTGCAGGCCCGCCGCCGCAAGGGACGCAAACGGCTCGCCGTCGATATCTACAAGAAATAATCAGCACCCGCGCCGTGGAGAACTTCTCCTTCAGCCGCGCGGAACGCATCCGTTCAAGAACCGAATTTCAGGCGCTCAAGGTGAACGGTGCGGTTTTTCGCACTCGAAAACTGCTTTTCAACTTCGGCCCCGCCGAGACCCCGTCGCGGTTCGGGCTGGTGGTGACCAAGAAGGTGGGCGAGTCGGTCTTCCGCAATAAGGTGAAACGGTGGCTGCGCGAGGCGTTCCGGCTCAACAAGCACGGGTTCGCTTCGCCGCTGGAACTCATCGTCGTGCCGCGCGTATCCGACCTGTCGTTCGCCGATATAGAGCAGGATCTCCGCTATTTTCAGAAATGGTACAATGAAAAGAACGCTCGTCGCGCTCATTGAGGGATACCGCCGGTATCTCTCGCCCTATCTCGGCAGGAATTGCCGCTTCTATCCCACTTGCTCGGCCTACACCATCGAGGCGATCGAGAAGAAAGGGGTGGCGAAGGGACTCCTGCTGGGCGCGTGGCGCATACTCCGCTGTAACCCGTGGAACCCCCATTTCGGCCACGATCCCGTGAAGTGAGGTACCGATGAACAAGAACATGATACTGGCTGTGGTCCTGTCGGTCGTCGTCCTCTATGTCTGGGTTGAATTCTTCGCCCCCAAACCGCAGCTGCCCCCCGATCAGCCGACGCAGGACCAGAGCGCCGCGCCGCAGGAGAAGAGCGACACCGTCCTCACGCAGGGGCCCGATGCCGCCTCTCAAGCGGTCCCGCAGGCCGCCAAGCCGGTGGAGGGCGATCTGTTCCGTCCCGGCGCGATCGTCGCGACCCTCCAGAACCCGGTGCAGAAGGGACGACTGTCCGGCACCGCGATGGAACTCGACTACGCCACCGACGGCGGGCGGCTCTCGGCGCTCCCGGTGACCGGCGAGAAATACCGTAACAAGAAACTCGATATGCTCATGGCGCTCAAGGAGGGGACCTACTTCCTCGAGATGTCGTCGGTCTTCACCGCCGAGCCGCGCTACGCCGTCGAGAACGCGACCGCCGACGCGGTGAACTTCCGCTATGAACAGGAGGGGATCACCGAGTTCAAGACGATACGGCATGCGGGCGACTATCTGCTGACCGTTTCGAAGAAGATCGTCAACAACTCGGCCGCGCCGCTCGCGTGGCGTCCCGCGCTCCGGTATCAGTCGATACACGAGAACGCCGATGTTTTCAGTTCCTACGGCAAACGCTTCGAGTTCCTCGTCAAGACCACCGGCGAGGGGATGAAAGAGCCCTCCGACCGCGAGGACCTGCTCAAGGAATCGCAGGGAAAGCAGGTGCAGTGGGCCGGCGTCAATTACGGGTTCTTCCTTTACGCGGTGGTCGCGGGGGAGAAAGAGGCGCTTACGGTCGACGGCACGGTCGACGGCAAAGAGAATCGCACCATCCTCACCGTGGCCCGCGATGAATTCACCATCGCTCCCGGCCAGACCGCCGAGGCGGCCTTCACCGTCTTCATCGGACCCAAAGAGATACGGCTCCTCGAACAGGCGGGCAACGACCTGCGCGCCTCGGCGTCGCTCGGCTGGTTCGGCTTCCTCGCCGAGCCGCTCCTGTGGGTGCTCAACTTCTTCTACGACTATGTCAAGAACTACGGCATCGCGATCATCCTCCTGACCATTCTCGTGAAACTGCTCCTCTGGCCGCTGTCGGATGCTTCCTACAAGTCGATGGCCAAGATGAAGAAGCTGATGCCCAAGGTCGAAGAGCTCAAGAAGAAATTCAAGGAGGACAAAGAGTCGCTCAACAAGGAGATCATGCTCCTCTACCAGAAAGAGGGGGTCAATCCGCTGGGAGGCTGTCTGCCGATACTCGTCCAGATGCCGATCTACATAGCGCTTTACTCGATGCTCAACAACGCGGTCGAACTCTACAACGCCGGGTTCCTCCCCTTCTGGCTCGTTGACCTTTCAGAAAAGGATCCGTTCTACATCCTGCCGGTGGCGCTCGGCGCCTTCATGTTCCTTCAGCAGAAGATGACGCCGAGCCAGATGGATAGCCAGCAGGCGAAGATCATGCTTTACGTGATGCCGGTGATGTTCGCCGGGTTCATGCTGTTCCTCCCCGCCGGACTCAATCTCTACATACTCGCCAACACCCTGCTGGGCATCCTCCAGCAGTGGCTGGTCAATAAGAAATACGGCTGATACCGCCGTTATTCCGGGAATCCCACCATCTTTCCATCGCGTTTCACTACATCGGCGGTGTTGCCGCTCACGGTGATGATGTCGCTCACGCGGGTCGCCGCCTTTGCGGCGAAGTGGTGCCATTCCGACGCGTGAAAGACCACGCGCGGCAGGGAAAAGAGTTCGGGCGCCGGCGCGGCGTCGTCGAGCGCCACCAGCACCAGCAGGGGAAAGTCGGGTTTCAGCGGCGTTCCCGGCTTGATGAAGCCGGTGGCGCGGGTTCCTTCGAACGGCTCGGCGAGCCATAGATAGGGCTTGGGCAGGAGCGTTTCCAAGCTCCATTTATCGATGCCGATGATGAGCGGCGATCGCATCGCGGCGATGTCGGGGAGTCCCGCGACGGTTATTTTTTCTTCGGGAAGAACCATTCGCGCATCCGGGAAAAAAGGTTGGAGCGGCCGCGTCCGTACTCCGAAAGTTCATAGAGGAGGAGCGCCCCGGTCACCGTGAACAGAATGTAGTCGAATGCTTCCATCGTCCCCTCCGTGAGGTGGTGAAGCATATACCGGTGAACGGAAAAAACCAAGAAGAAAAACGGCGGGAGAAAAAAAGCAGCCCCGTACTGTTTCTTTCCTTGCGGAGGGTTGCTCGATATGTTATAAACTACCCCATTGTGGCTTGAGCGGCGTTTTATTCATTCAGAGAGGCCTGTCATGAAAAAGATCCTTGCGGTATTATCGAATCACGGGTACTGGGGCGTCGAACTGACCGGCCCGATGGTGAAACTCGAGAAGGCGGGGTACGAACTGGTGTTCGTCACGCCGAAAGGAGAACGGCCTATCGCCCTGCCGCCAAGCTATGACACCAACTATTACGACCCTCCGCTCGGGGTGAAGGTGACCACTCCCTTCGACGCCGAGCAGGTGAAGGGGATCATGGACAGCCCGAAGCTCGATAAGCCGATCAACCTTTCCGAATGGATGCCGGAGCGTCCCTATTTCAGCGCGCCCGATTTCCTCCGGGCGTGGGAGAAGTATTTCGCGACGC
Organism: uncultured bacterium; assembly: GCA_937871295.1. Classification (GTDB taxonomy): domain Bacteria; phylum UBP6; class UBA1177; order UBA1177; family JAKLFG01; genus CALMRE01. The sequence goes on from CALMRE010000085.1 coordinate 5,957, forward strand.
TCAAGGTGCGGCGCGAAGAGTTGGCGCAGTACGAGGGTATTCTGCTGGTCGGCGGTAGCGGTCCGATACTCGACATGGTCAACAATCAGCGGGTACACGATCTCATCCTCGCCTTCCATGCGATGGACCGGCCGATCGCGGCGATCTGTTACGGCGTCGCCTGTCTGGTCTTCGCCCGCGACTTCAACGAGCGCCAGCCGATCATCTGCGGCAAACATGTGACCGGCCACTGCATCGAGTACGATTATCACGACGGCACCGGGTTCGTCGGGACCGATCTCAACATGGGGCCGCCGCCCTATGTGCTGGAATATCTCCTGCGCGACGCCGTCGGTAAGCACGGCCAGTTCCACGGGAATTTCGGCAAACCGACCTCGGTCGTCGTCGACTATCCCTTTATCACCGCCCGGTCGTTGCAGTGTTCGCACGAGTTCGGCGACAAATTCGTCGAGGTGCTGACAAAGGGGTTGAAACGGTATGGCTGGTAAAACGGGACGCTTCAAGATACTCGAACAGTTCATCGCCGACGGGATGACCGTCATGTTCGGCAATCCGGGGACGGTGGAACAGGGGTTCCTCGACGCGCTCGACGCCTATCCGGCGATGCGCTATATCCTCACCCTGCAGGAGAGCGTGGCGGTACTTGCCGCCGACGGCCATGCGCGGGCGACCCGTCGGCCGACCCTCGTGCAGTTGCACAGCGCCCCCGGCATCGGCAACGCGGTCGGCGCGCTGTATCAGGCGAAACGGGGACATGCGCCACTGGTAGTGATCGGCGGCGATGCGGGACTGCGCTACATGAATATGGATGCCCAGATGGCGGGCGACCTTGTGGCGATGATGGCGCCGGTGACCAAGTACGCGACCATGGTGCTTGACCCCCGGTCGCTCCTCCGAACCCTGCGGCGCGCGATCAAGATAGCCGCCACCCCGCCGATGGGGCCGGTTTATGTCTGTCTCCCGGCCGATGTGCTCGATCAGATCAACGATGAGTCGGTGTTCCCCTCCTGCGTCCCCTCGACCCGCGTACTGCCCCCGGCCGAAACGCTGGAGCGGATTGCGGCGGGACTGCGCGGCGCGGTGCGGCCGGTCCTTTTCATCGGGGACGGGGTGGCCGTGTCTGAAGCGCAGGCCGAAACGGCGCGTATCGCAGAACTGCTTGGCGCGGCGGTGTACGGGGTCGATGTCGGCGATGTCCACATGGACACGACCCATCCCTGCTACCACGGGACGACCGGCCACATGTTCGGGGCGCAGAGCCTGCCGATAACACGCGGCGGCGACGCGAACCTCATCGTCGGCACCTACATGGTCCCCGAGGTCTTTCCCGAACTCGGTGATATCTTCGCCCCCGACGCGGCGGTGTTCCATATCGATCTGAACGGCTACGAGATAGCGAAGAACCACCGGGTCGATCTCGGCGTCACGGCCGATCCGAAGCTCACCCTCGCGGCGCTCGCCGATCTGCTCGAAAAGACGATGACCCCGGCCCGGAAGGGTGCCGCGGCCGAGCGGTTGAAACGATTCGCCGCCGAAAAACGGGAGCGGGCGGAAAAGGAGAAGGCGGAGGACCGGCGGCATGACGGCGCGTCCCCGCTCCACATGGCGCAGTTCATGCGGATACTCGCCGGGAAACTGCCGCCCGACGCGGTCATCTTCGACGAGGCGCTGACCTCCGGGCCCGAGGTGACCCGTTACGCACCGCCCCGGACGGCCGGAAACTATTTCGTCACCCGCGGCGGCTCGCTCGGGGTCGGTTTCCCCGGGGCTCTCGGGGTCAAGGTCGCCGACCCGGCGCGGACCGTCATCGGTTTCTCGGGCGACGGCGGCTCGATGTACACGATACAGGCGCTCTGGAGCGCCGCCCGGCATAAGATGGGGGCGAAGTTCGTCGTCTGCAACAACGGCTCTTACCGGCTTCTGCAACTCAATATCCTGCAATACTGGCGCGAAAACGGCGTTGAACCGCACGATATGCCGCTCTCGTTCGACCTGTCGGAACCGCGCATCGATTTTGCGGCGCTGGCCCGGTCGCTCGGGGTCGCGGCGGTGCGGGTGGAAAAGGAGGCCGATATTGCGCCGGCGGTCGAACAAATGCTTGCCGATGACCGGCCCTTCCTCATCGATCTGCTGCTGGAGGGGAACATCCATCCCGAACGGATCGGCGTGAAATGCGGACAATGAGAAGATAACGGAGGCGCGCAATGGACCTTACGGGGAAAAAGATAGCGGTCCTGTTCGAGAGGGACTACTACGAGAACGAGATATTCTACTATCAGCACCGGTTCGCCGAGGAGGGGATGGAGCTCCATTTCCTGACCCGCCTGTGGGGCCAGCCGTCGCTCACCTTCGTCGGCCATGAATACCAGATACCGATGGAGTGCCGCGAAAGTTTTGAAGGGATGTCGGACGACGAACTGCGCGGTTACAGCGCCATCATCGTCCCCGCCGGGATAGTGGCCGACCGGCTCCGCTATACCGAGGACATCGCGAAACTGCCGCCGGCGTGCGCGTTCCTGCGGCGCGCCTTCGCCGAAAAGACGATCGTCAAGGGGATCATCTGTCACGGAATGTGGCTGATGGCGCCCATCGCCGAACTGGTGAAGGGGCGGCGCGCGGTGGTCCACAACAATCTGCTGGGCGACGCGAAGGCTTACGGCATCGAGTATGTGAACGAGGATGTGGTGGTGGACGGAGACCTCGTGACGGCACGCACCGGCGGCCACTGTCATCTTTTCGCCCGCCGGATCATAGAACTATTGAAAGCGGGCGGCGTGAACGCGCCCGACAACCGGAGGTGACCATGATACATCAATTTATTTTCGCAGCGCCCAAGCCGGGGATGACCGAGGCGGAGTTCCAGAAGTATTGGCTCGAGGTCCACGCCGTCCGGTACGCGAGCAAGATCAGGCAGATCAAGAAATATCTTATCGACACGCGCATCGATTTCAGCGGTGATCGCGGCGCCGACCCGATGTTCGGCGGCATCGCCGAGATATGGATCAACAACGACAAGGAACAGCTGGAATCGCTCCAGTCGCCCGAGTTCCTCGAAGGGGCGCGGCTCGACGAACCCAAGTGGGCCGCCTTCTGGAAGACGCTGGTGCTCGACACCGACGCCCATGTCCTGCTTGAGGGGCCGCCGCCCGTGAAAGAGCCGACCGGCGTGAAGACGGTCGTCCTGCTGCGGCGCAAGGAGGGACTGACGGTCGAGGCGTTCCGGAAGTACGCGCTGGAGAAGCACGCGAAACTCAACCTCGCGGTCCCCGGTCTGCGACGGCTGGTCTACGGTACTACGCGGGACGGCTGGTACGGCTTCGGCGAACCACGTTTCGACATGGTCTCCCAGTTCTGGTTCGACGACCTGCCGTCGCTGGAAAAGGCGATGGCCTCGCCCGAGATGGCGGCATGCCGGGAGGACGACAAGAACTTCGTGGAGATGAGATATCTCTTCGTCATGGCGGTGAAGGAACACTGGGTCATCGGCCCGCAGCCGCGCGACTGAAGGAGGAGAAAAGAAATGAACGCCAAGGATCGCGACCTGTTGACCGCCGTAGAGAATAACGACCTGTCGAATGCGGAACGGCTCTTGAACGAGGGCGCATCGCCCGATGCGGCCGATCCGCACACCGGCCTTTCGGTGCTGATGCTGGCCGCCTGTCGAGGCTGGACCGAACTATCGCGGCTCCTTATCGACCGCGGCGCCGATATCCACCGGGTCGACCGTTTCGCGGGTGCAACGGCGCTCCACAAGGCTTGTCAGGCCGGCTCGCTGCCGATCGTGCGGATGCTCGTCGAGGCGGGCGCCTTCATCGATCAGCAACTCCCGACCACCGGCCACTCACCGCTCCTCATGGCCGTCTGGTTCAAGTGGGTCGATATTGTGGAATACCTGCTCGACAACGGCGCCACCCTCAACCTTCACACCCACTTCGGTTTCTCGCTCGACGATCAACTGAATTTCTCCCTTAGGGTAACGCAGAAGGGGCGCGAATCGCTTCTGCGCATCGTTGATGCGGTGAAACGCCGCCGCGCCGCCGATGAGAAGTCGGTAACGGAGCAAAAACTCATGGCGGCGACGGTCGCCGGCGATGTCGCGGGGGTAAAGGCGGCGCTCGCCGCCGGTGCGCCGGTCGACGAGCGTTTTCCTCGCATCAATGTCTTCAATGATGCTCACACGCCGCTGTTGGTCGCCGCCCGCGAGGGGCATACCGAGATCGTCAGGCTACTTCTCGACGCGGGAGCCGATGTCAACGCGGTCGAACCGACTTTCGGGGCCGTGCCGCTCCACAAGGCGGCCTACAACGGTCATGTCGACATCCTGCGAATGCTGGCGGCGCGTCCCGGCGTCGCTCTCGATGTGCCCGGGCCATCCAACGGGTACACTCCGCTGCACGATGCGATCTGGCTCGGGTATGTCGATTGTGCCGAGGTGCTGGTCTCGGCGGGGGCGCGGATCGATCTGCCGGCGCATGACGGTAAGACGCCGCTCGACCTCTCATACGCCACATTCGGCGCCGATCATCCGTTGACGGCGTTGCTGGTATCGAGAACTAAGAATTCAAGGGCATAGGACACGACGAAAAGGAGAGCGCCATGTTCAGAAAGATCATTGACGATTACCACACGACGCTGTTCCTCGGCGTCATGCTGCTGCTGCTCGGGATCATCGAAAGTGCGCGGAACTTTCTGGTTTCCGTACTGGGCATATCTATAACATCGCATGTCGTCCTGTTGAGCCTCGGCGTCTTCAATGTTGTGCTGGCGATCGCCTTCTTCATCATGGGCGCCCGCAATATCGAGGCGGCCGAAGAGATCGCGCGCGCCCCTCGTCCCGCCGGGGACGATCGGACGCTCGCTGACCGGATCGTCGAACTTGAGAAAAGGCTTTCCCGGCTGGAGCGGGGAGCGGGGGACGGCGCAGCATGAAGAAACATCGTTATGAGATAGAGCCCGGCCGGCCGTACCCGCTGGGGGCGACGGTCGACGATACCGGGGTGAACTTCTCGCTCTTCTCCGAGAACGCCACGGCGATAGAACTGCTGCTCTTCTCTTCCTCGAAAGAGGATAGTCCTTTTCTGACGGTGCCTTTCGATCCCGCGATCAATCATACGAGCCACTTCTGGCATCTCTATATCCGCGGTCTGAAGGCGGGCGTCCAGTACGCCTACCGCATTTCCGGTCCCTGCGAGATCGGCGAAGGACACCGGTTCAACCCGAACAAGGTGATCCTCGATCCCTACGCGAAAGGGACCTGCAGTCATCGCTGGGAGCGCGGCGCGGCGTGTCATGACGGCGACAATATTTCCTCGGCGATGCGCGGCGTGGTGATAGATCCGCGCGGATTCGATTGGGGCGCGACCCGACCGCCGCGGACGCCGATGAAGGATTCGATCATCTACGAGATGCATGTCGCCGGCTTCACGCGCAACCCGAACTCGCGGGTCGACAAGCGCGGAAAATTCCTCGGCGCCATCGAGAAGATACCGTATCTCAAGGAACTCGGGGTGACCGCGGTGGAACTCCTGCCGGTCTTCCAGTTCGACGACCGCGAGGTCCTGCGCACCCTGCCCGACGGCACCGAACTCAGGAATTACTGGGGGTACAGCACGGTCGGCTATTTTTCCCCCGAGAACAGTTACTGCGTTCAGGCCGCGGAGGGCGAACACCTCAACGAGTTCCGCGAGATGGTCAAGGCCTTTCACGCGGCGGGGATAGAGGTGATCCTTGATGTGGTGTACAACCACACCGACGAAGGGAACCATCAGGGACCGGTCTATTCTTTCAAAGGGATCGATAACCGCGTCTACTATCATCTGTCCCCGAGCGATCGCCGCTACTACATGGACTACACCGGCTGCGGCAATACCGTCAACTGCAATCATCCGGTGGTGCAGAAGATGATCATCGATTCACTCGCCTTCTGGGTGACCGAGATGCAGGTGGACGGGTTCCGCTTCGACGAAGGCTCCATCCTTTCGCGCGACGAAGAGGGGCGGCCGATGCGCTATGCGCCGGTGCTCTGGGCGATAGATCTCAAAGAACGGTTCGCCGATACGAAACTCATCGCCGAGGCGTGGGACGCGGGCGGTCTCTACCAGATCGGGACCTTTCCCGGCTACCGATGGGCCGAATGGAACGGGCGGTTCCGCGACGATGTGCGCCGTTTCGTGAAGGGCGATCCGGGTGTCATCGGGGCGGTCGCTTCGCGGATAGCCGGGTCGAGCGATCTGTATCAGCACGAGCGCCACACACCGCTCAACTCGATAAATTTCATCGCCTGCCACGACGGCTTCACGATGTACGACCTCACGGCCTACAACGAGAAACACAATGAAGCGAACGGCGAAGGGAGCCGCGACGGCATCGACGACAATCTGAGTTGGAATTCGGGCGCGGAGGGCGAAACCGACGATCCGGCGATACTGGCGTTCCGAAAACGGCGCGTCAGGAATTTCGCGGCGATCCTGCTGCTGTCGCAGGGGGTGCCGATGTTCCTCATGGGCGACGAGATGGGGAAAAGTCAGCGCGGGAACAACAACGCCTATTGTCAGGACAACGAACTGGCGTGGTTCGACTGGGGACTCGCCGAAAAGAACGCCGACCTGTTCCGATTCTTCAAACGGATGATCGCTTTCCGCAAAATGAACGCCTCCCTGAGGCGCGGAACCTTCTTCGACGGCTCGGTGAATACCCGCGGACGCCGCGATATCGAATGGCACGGATGCCGTCTCGGAGCACCGGGCTGGAACGATCCCGCGTCGAAGGTACTCGCCTTCACGATGGGCGCCTTTACGCCGGGAGAGTCCGACCTTCATGTGATGATGAACATGGATCCGCAGCCGCTTTCTTTCGATATCCCGCCCGCCGCTTCCGGCAAGCGATGGTACCGTTTCGCCGACACCGCGCTGCCATCGCCCGACGACATCGCCGAGCCCGGGGAAGAGACGGCGGTCCTTGCGGGGCAACAGTATACGGTCGAACCCTACAGTGTCGTCATTTTGATAGAACGATAGGAGGACAGCATGGACACAAAGGCGCTCGGTTTCACTTTTTCCGATCTCATTCAGGGGTATGTGACGAATTTCGACTGGGACAAACAGAGCTTCGGTCTGCGGACCTCCGACGGCCGTGAATTTGCGGTGACGCTTACCGCGAACACCTATGCCGAAATGCTTCGGAACCTCGGCGAACCGTTTATCGATTGCACCGCGCAGATGAAGGATCTGCTCGGGCAGGATCGCTTTCTCTATGTGTACGGCGTCTTTTATCCCGAGAAGGAACTCTCCTTCGAGGCGAAGCATATCGTGTTCCTCGGTCGCAGCGAAGGGGAATTCCGTTTCGAGAAGCAGGATTGGTGGATCCGGCAGCTGCGGTGCCTGGGCGATTTCTATCTGAAGGCGCAGTTCGACAACGGCGCTCCCGATTTCAGCAAATACCGCACGGAACTCAATCTGGAGGGGAGCAAGGACGGCAGTTTCCGACAGGAGACCGACACCATCAGCCGGCTGGTCTACGGCTTCGCTTCGGCGTTCCTGATGACGGGCGACGACCGCTATCTCGAAGCGGCCGAAGCGGGAACGCTCTATCTGCGGGAGCACCTGCGCAATGTCGACTCTTCGGAGGAGATCGCCTACTGGTATCACGCCATCGACATCAACGGCGACCGCGAACGGAAAGTGTTCTCCAGCGAGTTCGGCGATGATATCGACGCGATACCGGCCTACGAACAGATCTACGCGCTTGCCGGCCCGACGCAGACCTATCGCGCCACCGGCGATCCGGCGATCCGCCGCGACATAGAGATGACGGTCAACCTTTTCGACAAATATTTCAGCGACCGCAAACGGGGCGGCTACTTCTCGCACATCGACCCTATCACCTTCGATCCCCGCGCCGAATCGCTCGGCAGGAACCGCGCCCGCAAGAACTGGAACAGCGTCGGCGATCACGCCCCGGCCTATCTCATCAACGCCTATCTCGCCACGGCGGACGAACGGTTGCGCCGGATGCTCGTCTACACCGCCGACACCATCGCGGAGCATTTTCCGGACTACGAAAAAAGCCCCTTCGTGCAGGAGAAGTTCCACGAGGACTGGTCGCACGACACCTCGTGGGGCTGGCAGCAGAACCGCGGCGTGGTGGGCCACAACCTCAAGATCGCGTGGAACCTGACCCGCATCATGAGCCTGCCGGAACTCGAGAAGGAGAAGCTCGCGACCTACACCTCGTTCGCGGGGAAAATAGCCGAACTCATGCCGCGTCACGGCGGCGACGCCCAACGCGGCGGCTGGTACGATGTGGTCGAGCGGACGCTTGACGAAGGTCAGAAATTCCACCGCTATGCGTGGCACGACCGCAAGGCGTGGTGGCAGCAGGAGCAGGGGATACTCGCCTATCTCATCCTCGCCGGGACCGCGGGACGGCCCGAACACCTGAAACTCGCCCGCGAGTCGAGCGCCTTCTACAATGCGTGGTTCCTCGATCACGATTCGGGCGGCGTCTATTTCAATGTGCTCGCCAACGGACTTCCCTACCTTCTCGGCACCGAACGGTTCAAGGGAAGCCACAGCATGAGCGGCTATCACTCGTTCGAACTGGCCTATCTGGCGGCGGTCTACAGCAATCTCCTGATAACAAAACAACATCTGGATCTCTATTTCAAGCCCTATCCGAACGGTTTCGCGGGCAACATCCTGCGCGTCGCTCCCGATATCCTTCCCGTCGGTTCGGTGAAGATAGACAAGGTCTGGATCGACGGCAAGCCGTACGACGATTTCGACGCCGCGGCGCTGACGGTGAAACTGCCCGTCACGAATGATCGGGTCAAGGTGCAGGTCCGGCTCGCGCCCACTTCGTCGGTCGAACATTTCTGGATGACGGTCGACCGGGACGGCGACATCGCCCGGGTAACGCTGTCGGGCGAACTCGATCATCTGGCGGTACACGGGTTCCGCAAGGCCTGCGCTGAGGTCGCGGCGAACAACCCGAAGAAGGTCGCCTTCGTCATGAAGGACCTGAAAAGCATGGTGCCCGATGGTGTCCGCACCATCATCTTCGAAAAACAGAAAATGGCGCTCGATTCGGACCTATACATCATCGGCGCCAACAAAGAGATACGCCAACTGTTCGATCGCGATGAACTTTCGGAGGAGGTCGTTCTGCTCGACACCTACGACCGGAAGAAGATGCAATGAGAGAAAAAGGAAAAAAGAAGAATCCGAGGATCTGCCTTCCCTGTTGGCTCCGGCGCATCATCAAGAGCCCCTACACGACGCTCACCACCGCTTTGATCCTCCTGGTGAGCGGCATCTTCGAGGTGACCGAAACGGTCTTGGAGGATATCCTGCAGATGGAGATCAGGGCCCACCACGGAGTGCTCCTGTTCGCTCTGGTCCAGATATTCGTCGCCATCGAACACATCCTGTCGGGACTCGAAGGTATCGAAAAGGTCGAAGAGATCGAAGAGATCGAGAAGAAGGAAGAATAAACGAAAGGTGCGTGTTCCTATTCGTGCCGCACGCAACGGGCGTCGTATTTGTCGGCCGGGTTCTTAACGCTGTTGGTGCCGTCGGCGGCGAGCACGGTCCAGAAGGAACCGCTGTACTTCGTGGAGGCGGTGTCGCTCCAGTAACGACTCGTCGCGCCGCTGAAGATCGCGTCATCGAGTTTATCGCCGCTCCGTTCGAGATCGAGGAGGAACAGCAATTCCTTCATCGACGGCAGGTACCAGTCGTAGTGACCGCCGACGGTCAGATTGCGGCAGTATTCGGCGGCGGCGGCGCGGTCGACGGAGGTCTTGCGCAGTTTCTGCCACATCAGTCCGGTCGCGATGTCGGAAACGGTGTCGTCGCCGTTGTCGGTGAACTGCCGAAGCGGCGTCGCGGTCCCCTTGACGCAGAGGAACTGTATCTTCCCGTCGGTTGCGTTGGAGGCCGGGTAGTCGCGGAGATAGCCGCTTTCGATGGTGTAGGTGTAGATGCTGCCCGTTCCCGGTATCGGCGTATCGGACCAGAGTTTGCCCTCGCTCTGCATGCCGCCGAAGATGCTCACGGTCGGCGTTTGATCGTATGCCCCCAGCGTGAACAGTTCGTGGATCGTCGGCAGGCGCCAGCCGTTCTCGCCGCCCAGCGCGGTGTTCGCGCAGTAACTCCGGGCGTCGGCAACTTTACTGCGCAGGCCGGGCATGGTCGCGTACCACTTCAGGCCGGTGTTCAGATCGACGACGCTTTTTCCGTCGGCGCTTTTTTCCAGATAGAGATCATGCGACCGATCGTACACGGACAGCGTCTCGCCGGGGAGCACCGCATCGAGCGTCGCGTAGCTGGTTACGGTGCGGGTCACCTCGTCGCGCTGTCCGTCGCCGTCCTCGACGCTGAGGGTGATGTCGTAACTTCCCTCGGCCGACAGATGGGTGCGGAAGATATCGTTGTCGTCGCGGTAGTCCCAGCGGTCGCCGTCGGGGCGCAGGAGGCTCCAGTCGCGGAACTTGATGCCGTAGTCGCTCGAAGAAGCGTCGTAAAAACGCATATAGGTCGTCGCGGTCAGCGGAAAACGGGGGGAGTAGTAGAACGAGGGCTCGATCACGCTCTGGAACGAGCCGCTCTGCCAGATCCGTTTGCGGATGAGTTCCACCGTATATTTCTTCTCGACCGAGAAGAGTTCCACATTGACGAACAGCACCTGTACCGATAGCTCCAGTTCGAGTCCGACCGAGCCGTCGATGACGAAGTCGAGCGTCTGCCACGGGTCCTCCGCGGTGTCGCCGAGATACTGCAGATAGGGCGAAAGTTCGACGAACGGTCCGACGAAATCGTAGATGAGCCCGGTCACCCGTATCCCCATCCCGACATCGAGCGATCCGCTCCCCTCCAGCACCTCGGGCGTACGGTACTCCTTGGTGGCGTTGCCCACCTTGTACCAGTCGCTTCCCTCGCGGCCCCGTTTGTACTTGACCCCCGCCTCGAGGCCCAGTTCGAAGTCGACCAGTTTCACCGTCGTCTCGATCGAACCGGAGGCGTTGACCGTCACCTCGAGTTGCGGCGTCACCCACACCGGCACCGCGCCGATGAGGAATTTGATCCGCGGATATTTCTTCTCGAACAGGGTGCAGGAGGCGTCGACCTCGCCCGAGATCTCGGTCGTTATCTGGCTGTAGATGTTCTTGCTGTAGACGAATTTGAACCGTTCGAGCGTCGTCTCCTCTATCTGCATCCCCATGTCGAGGTAGGCGTTCATCCCGAGCGAACCGGTGAACCGGACCGAGCCGGTGCCGCTCACCGAACAGCGGTCGTTCGCCGCCCCCACCGGAACGCCGTTCTCTATCGCGAGGTCGATGTCGAGGTTGAGTCCGTAGAGTTTCGTCCCGCTCCGCAGGACCGCGCCGCCGAGCATCCGCTGGAGTTCGCTTTCGTTGAGGCCGTCGCCCCGTTCGAGTTTTTCGGGTATGGCGTCGCCCGGCTTCAGGCCGTAATTCGCGAAGACGCGGCATCGGAGATCGTCGTACCCGATGACCCGGACGCCCGGCGAGAGGAGCGTTTGCGGCTCGTCGCCGGAGGCCAACTCTTCGCGGTGTTCGACCGTCGCGCTCTCGATCATCTCGAGTTGTCCCTCTTCGGTGGTCAGCGTACAGGGCTGCGCGGCGCCGGGACAATCCTGCGACAAGACCTTGCGCACCGTGCCGTCGGGGAAGATATCCGACGGCTCGAAGATGAGCACCCGGCCGACATGGTCGTCGGCGAGCGTCGTTTCGTCGAGCGTGATGACGCCGGTGCCGCCATCGAAAGCGACCGGCGTAAGGGAATCCTCAAGATCGGCCAACCCCAACGGATTGTAGCTCAACATATTGGGGGCGGAGGTCGGCATGATCACCGCGAACTTGTCGTGGTCCACCGCCACATCGCTCACCTTGTGGACGACATCTTCGACCGATATCGTGAAGGTGTAGCGCTTGCCGTTGTAGGTCAGGCCGAGCGTGGCGGCGCCGCCCTCGATGCCCAGCAGTTTGCCGTCGGAGGTGACATCGAACTTCAGTTTGTCGTCGCTGAACCAGTCGGCTATCGACTGCGGATCGAGCGCGATCTCGTCGACATCGATATCGAGCACATCGATGAGTTGCCCGATGGGAATACCGCCGATGGTGATGGCGTTGTTGACGATGTCGGCGATGTTGATCCCCGACAGATCAATGCCGTTGAGCATGAACCCTTCGCTGATGACGCCGGCGAGCGGGAGATCGGGATCGTTCAGGCACGATTCCTTGATATGGTTGTCGGCGTCGATGCATTCTGCGGTGATGAGGTCCTTGTAGGCAAAATGGTATATCTCGCCCGGCAGGATGACCAGTTTGCCCGGCATCGCCACTTCGGGCAGCGCCGGTTCTTCCAGCAGACTGCCGCCGGTGTCGTCGGTCAGAAGGGCATCGTTGTCGGGAAACAGTTCGTCGGTCGGCAGGCCGTCGCCTTCCGGCAATAACTCGTCGTCGGTCGCGAAGTCGGCATCGGCCGCATCTTCGTCCGCAAGGGTCGGCTCCACGCATCTATCGTTCAGGCAAACCAAAGCCCCCTCACAGGTGTCGTTCGGATAGCAGGGTTGATCGATTCCGCCCATTTTCCGCACATCGTTCGTATCGTCGAGTTTCTTTTCGGTGCAGGCGACCATAAGCAACAGCACGCCGACGGCGAAGAGCCCGATAAAATTTTTCATGGCACGAACCTCCCTTGCCCATTTTTTCGCGGACCGACCCGCCGATTATAAAAAATGACCCGACCGAAGCAAGAAAATAACCTTCCATTTTCCCAATTTCGTTGCTTTTTCGGGTCGATTGTGCATCATGGGGGCCGTCGGCTCGTCACCACACCTTCATTGCGGGAGGCCGCCATGAAGAACACGCTGCTATTACAAGAACTCCGCGACATGCTGCGCGGGGAACATCACGACGATCTCCGCGCCTACTGCCGTTCCAACACCCCGCAGGTCATCGCCGGTTTCCTTGAGGCGCTCACCGCCGAAGAGATAAAAGAGGTCTTTGCGATCATCGGCCGCGAAACGGCGGCGCTGATCTTCCACCACTTCGAGGACGAGGTCAAGGATGCTCTGCAGGATATCCTCTCCGAGCAGGAATACTCCGAACTGCTCTACGAACTGCCCGACGAGGTCCAGCAGGAACTCATCGAGGAACTTCCCGCCGACGAACGGAAGATGGTCGAATCCTACATAGACCTCTACGAGAAGGTCGACGAGGAGGAGAAGCGGAAGATCGAGGCCGACGCGAAGAAGGAACAGCAGATCATCCTCTACGACAAGGACGGCGAGATACTCGAGAACATCACCATCTACAAATCGTTCCCCGACGGTCTCCGGAAGATCGGCGCGGTCGAAAAGGGGTGCTGGATAAACGTCGTGACGCCGTTCCCCGAAGAGATAGAATACCTCGTCGAGCATTTCAGCATACCGCACGATTTCCTCGTTTCGTCGCTTGATGTCGACGAGCGGGCCCGCGTCGAGAAGGACGATCACGCGACGCTCGTGGTGGTGCGCATGCCGCTCTACGACGAATCGAACAAGACGCTCCTGTATTCCACCACCGCGGTCGGACTCATACTCGTGCAGGATGCGCTCATCACCGTCTCGCCGCGCCGCAATCTGGTGCTCGAGGAATTCCTCGAAGGCGAGGTGAAGCATTTCACGACGCTCGACCGCGATCAGTTCATACTCCAGATACTTCTGCGGACGACACTGCTCTACCTGCTCTATCTCAAACAGATGAACAACGTGGCGATGATGATACAGAAACGCATACTCGAATCGTCGCAGAACACGCAACTGGCCAAGATGCTCAACCTCGAAAAGTCGCTCATCTACTTCGCCACCTCTCTCAAATCAAACGAGTTCATGATGATGCGGCTCAAGCGGTTCCGCCTCATTCGCGAGGAGGAGGCGCTGGAGGATCTGTGGGAGGATCTCGAGATCGAGCACAAGCAGGCGGTAGAGATGGCGCAGGTCTATTCGAACATCATGTCGAACATGATGGGCGCTTTCGGTTCGATCATTTCGAACAACCTCAACCTCGTCATGAGGATACTCACCTCGTTCACGATAGTGCTGACCATCCCGGTCATATTCGCGTCGTTCTACGGCATGAATGTGCCGAACTTCCTCGAAGGGAATCGCTATGCCTTCGGCGGCATCTTCGTCCTTTCGCTCGCTGTTTCGGGGATCGTCATCTACTTCTTCAGAAAACGCCACTGGCTCTAGTACCGGGGGTCATTCGAACGGGCAGATGCCTTCTTTTTCGCAATAACACTTCATGTCGCGCAGGATGAGCGGAGAGTTCGCGTGCACCTGATAGGCGAACCAATCGCCTTCAAACTCGGATTGACCGTAGGGAAAATCGACCCACTCGCCGTATTGTTTGTCGTTCTCCATCTTCTTCATGCAGTAGCGTTGCTTCGTGTCGATCCGGTAGAAGCAGGCAAGGCCGCCTCCCTCCCCGCCGATATCTTCTATTTCGAGGTACAGGATCGTGTTGTTCCTGACCTGCTCCACGATGAACGAATAGGCCACTCCTTTGGTCGCATCGGAGAAATCGGTAATGACATCTTCGTAGACCCATTGCCCGCTACCCGCCGTCATGTCCACGCGGGTGATCGCTTGATCGAAATCGCGGGAATAATAGAAAATGCCCGGATGGTCGCGGTCGAATTGGATGTTGCGCACCTCTTCCGTCCCGCGATTCACCGCAGTGCATTCGCCGAGAGACTTGGGCGACTTGCCGAGATCGCAGATGTAGCCGTTGCCGGTACCGACGGAGAATCCCAACAGATCGCCGAACAGATCGGGATGAGCTCCGCCGCCTTCCCCCAGACTCGTCCATTTCCATTCGCCCACCTTGGCATATTTCATGATTGTTGCGCCGTTTTCCGTCTCTTGAATGTTTGCAAAGGCCCAGTTATCGTTAAGCGCAGGAGTAGAAATGATGTAAAGCGCTGGTTTATTGTACACTACTCGATAAATGCCATCTAGAGAAAAGTAGCCAATATAATGATTTCCACTCAATTCGTGAGAGCGGGCGTCCCGGAAATAGAGAAACGCATTTCCACGATTATACGCAAATCCATAATCACCGGGGCTTTGGACGGTATATTTCTTCGTGATAGGATCATAGATGAAGTATCTCTTGAAAGTCGGATAAATTCGATTGTCCAACGACACCTTATACATCACGAACCCTACCTTTCCCTCGCTCAGGTTCCAATGCTTGATTGCGCCGCCGGTGGAATCGGTGTCCCAGCCATAGTTGCCAAGTTTAAGGTCACATTCATGCATGGCGATATATTGAGGGGCATTAGGCTCTTCCGTATAAAATTGCTCTTTAGTCCGGGCGTACAGATTGCTCATCTCGCAGGGATACGGATAGCAATCGGCATCCGGATAATCGTGGGTCAATTTCTGATTGGCCTCTTTCCAGAGGTTCTGTACGCACTGTGGATCTTTTGCGGTCGGCGTGTCACACTTGCGGCAGAAGTGGATGGTACCATCTTCACGGTAGTACGGGAACTTCGCCTCGATGAGCGGTGGACAGTCGGGTTCGGAGGTATCGGCATCGGTGATCAATTCGTCCGACTCGGTGAGGATGAAGTCGTCGATTTCTGCCTCGACGACATCATCGACAACGACGACAGCGTCATCAATTGTAACGGCATCATCGCCATCGGGTGTCACCGTGTCGGTGTCGGTCTTTGCGCTGTGGGAGGTGCACGCGGCGAGGAGAAGCGCAAAAATGATGTGGTGTTTTCTCCCGATCATGGCGCGATTATATCTTTCTCGAAACCGAAAGCCAACAGATTTTTTGCGCGACTTTTTTGCGTGACTGGACTCGAGTGTCAGTTTCTTGTTCCCCCTTTTTCAGAAAATCGCTCGGGTTCGTTGATATCTTTTCCCCGAGGTCCGTTTTTGCCCCTCCGATAACCGAAAAATATACTCCCGCCAAATCGGGTAATTGCAAGAAACCCTGTCCGGAAAAGGGGGAAGGGCACGCTTGTTGACGGGTCAGGAAAGAGAGGTTTTCCGGCTTCTAAATTATTTCGAAGTTTGCCTGATTGAGGATTTTCGGCAAAACGGTGGCGGCATTTCCGGCAACCCCATGAAAACAAAAGTGATAAAAATGAAAAAAAACACCCGAAAAAGTTGCAATTAAAATGAATATCCTTACAAAGGGTGTTGTGGCGAGGGGGAAAGAATTTCCCTCAAGTTGTTTCATCGACCGACCGGAGTGAGAGGTGAATGATGAAGAAGATCATGGTCACCGGCGAAGAAGAAGTTCCGCTCCCTAGCGGGGCCGTGTCGCTACCGACGGGCTCCATCTTTGATTTTATCCCCCCGAAACAACCTGCGCCGGTCCAGCTCGAGCCGCGGGCGCTCGCTTTTCTGCGCGAACATTTCCCGACCGCCGAGGAAAAGGACTGGACGAACTGGAAGTGGCAACTCTCCAACAGCATCACCACCGCCGACAAACTGAGCCGCATCGTCGATCTTACCGACGAGGAACTGCGCGCCGTGTCGGGCGAAAGCGGCGCACTGCCCCTGCGTATCACGCCGCACTACGCGAGTCTGCTGGCCAAGAGCGATCCCGATCAGCCGATCCGCCGCAGCGTCATCCCGGTGACCGCCGAACATCAACACTGCTTCGGCGAAGCGGAGGACCCGCTGCACGAGGAGAACGACAGTCCGGTGGCGGGGCTCGTGCACCGCTATCCCGACCGCGTGCTGTTCCTCGTGACCGGCTTCTGTTCGACCTACTGCCGCTACTGCACCCGCTCCCGCATGGTCGGCGACGCCAACCGCATGCACCAGTTCTCGACCAAGATATGGGACGAGGCGATCAGTTACATCGAACGCACCCCCGCCATCCGCGATGTCCTCATATCGGGCGGCGATCCGCTCACCATGCCCGACGCGAAGATAGAATATCTCCTGTCGCGCATCCGCAAGATAGAGCATGTCGAGATCATCCGCATCGGCACGAAGGTCCCCGCGGTACTGCCGCAGCGCATCACGCCGAAGCTGGTCAATATCCTGAAGCGGTATCATCCGCTCTTCCTCAGCGTTCACTTCACCCATCCCGACGAGTTGACGCCCGAAGTGCAGCAGGCATGCACGCGGCTTGCCGACGCGGGGATACCGCTCGGTTCGCAGACGGTCCTTCTCAAGGGGATCAACGACGATGTGCCGACGATGGGGAGCCTGTTCCATAAACTGCTCAAGGTCCGCGTCCGTCCCTATTATCTCTACCAGTGCGATCCGATACTCGGCTCCGGCCACTTCCGCACCACGGTGGAAAAGGGGCTCGACATCATCCGCGGCCTGCGCGGCCACACCACCGGCTACGCGGTCCCGCAGTTCGTCGTCGACGCACCCGGCGGCGGCGGCAAGATACCGCTCCTGCCCGACTACTGGCAGGGTCGCGACACCGAATATGTCTATGTGAAGAACTACGAGGAGAAGACCTACCGCTATCCCAACATCCAGCAGGCGGTCGCCCCGTCGTAACGGAGATCCGATGCATATCGGTTTCACCTACGATCTCAAAGACGATTATCTCAAGGCCGGTTTTTCCGAAGAAGAGGCGGCCGAATTCGACGGCATCGAAACGATAGAGGGCATTGAGGGGGCGCTCGTTTCGCTCGGTCACCGCGTCGAACGGATCGGCACGGTGAAGAAACTCACCGAACTTCTGGTCGCCGGGAAACGGTGGGATATCGTCTTCAACATCGCCGAAGGGGTCAGCGGCATCGGCCGCGAGGCGCAGATACCGGCGCTCCTCGACGCCTACGACATCCCGTACGTCTTCTCCGATCCGATGGTCCTGTCGCTGTGTCTGCATAAAGGGATGACCAAACGGGTCGTGCGCGACGGCGGCGTCCCGACGGCCAAGTTCCATGTGGTGGCCGAAGAGCGCGACATTGCCGAGGTGCGGCTCGACTATCCGCTTTTCGCCAAGCCGGTGGCCGAAGGGACCGGCAAGGGGATCGGCGCTTTCTCCAAGATACCGGATGCGGCAACGCTCCGCGCCCGCTGCATCGAACTGCTCGCGAAACACCGTCAGCCGGTGCTGGTCGAGGAGTATCTGCCGGGGCGCGAATGCACCGTCGGCATCGTCGGCACGGGGCGCGACGCCCGTGTGGTGGGCGTGATGGAGGTGGTGTTCAAACCGGCGGCCGAGAAGGAGGCCTACGGACTGCACAACAAGAAGAACTATAAAGAGATCATAGAGTACGTGGTCCCCGAAAAAGCGCTCTGCGACGCCTGCGGGGAGGCCGCGCTCAGCGCGTGGCGCGTACTCGAATGTCGTGACGGCGGCCGCGTCGATGTGCGGTGCGACGCCCGCGGCATACCCAACTTCATCGAGGTCAATCCGCTTGCCGGACTGCACCCGATAGATTCCGATCTGCCCATCCTTGCGCGACTCAACGGCACCGATTACCGGACCCTCATATCGTGGATAGTGGATTCGGCCGTCCGTCGTCTTGAGGGCGCGCGGCGATGAGCGAACGGATAGCGGTCTTACTCCACAATCCCGTCGATCCCAACGCCCGTAAGGACGATCTCGATCTGTTCGAAGAGATGCAGGCGGTCGAGAGCGCGCTGGAGTCGCTCGGCTGGAGACACACCCGCATCGTGTTCGACACCGATATCGCGCGGGTGAAACGGGAACTCGACGCGGTGAAGGCGGGGGTGGTGTTCAACCTCGTGGAGACGCTGGAGGGGAAGGGTTCGCACCAGTATCTCGCGCCGGCGCTTCTCGAACACTGGGGGATCAAGTACACCGGCGGAACGGCCGAATCGCTGTTCATCACCACCGACAAACTGCTGGCCAAGGAACTGCTGACGCTCAACCGCATACCGACCCCCGAATGTTTCTGCCCGGGCCGTTTCGAACAGTTGGTCCCCGACGCCCGCTACATCGTCAAGGCGGTCGACGAGGACGCGTCGCTGGGGATGGACGCGAAGAGCATCCTGACCCCGTCCAAAGGGGACGATCTGGCCGCCTTCATCCGCGAAAAGGAAAAGGCGCACGGCGTCCGGTTCTTCGCCGAACGGTTCATCGAAGGGCGCGAATTCAACCTTACGGTGCTCGGCATGAACGGTGCGCCGCAGATACTGTCGCCCGCCGAGATACGGTTCGTCAACTTCGGCGACAAGCGGCCCAAGATAGTCGACTACCGCGCCAAGTGGGAGGAGAAATCGTTCGAATACAAGAACACCCAGCGCTCCTTCGACTTTCCGCCGGAGGATGCACTGCTTCTCGCGCGGCTCGGCGAACTGGCAGGGCAATGCTGGCGCGAACTGCGATTGGCCGGCTACGCCCGCGTCGATTTCCGGGTGGACGAGCAGGGCGGCCCGTGGGTGCTCGAGGTCAATGTTAACCCCTGCATCACCCATTACGGCGGGGTCGCCGCGGCCTGCGAACGGGCCGGGATCTCCTATGTCCGGTTCATCGAGCGGGTCGTCGCCGAGGCGCTGCGCTAACGACCGGAACTTTACATTTTCCCCCGTCGGCGTATAGGATGATGCGGTAGCGCGGGAGGCGACACACGGCGATGGCATACGAACTCAGGGTGCATTCGTTTTTCACTTCACTGCAGGGCGAGGGGCGGTTCGCGGGCTATCCGAGCGCCTTTCTGCGGCTGTCGGGCTGTAATCTCGCCTGCGCGTGGTGCGACGCCCATGAGGCGGCGACCGATGTGCAATCCGAAACGCTGAGCGTGGCCGACGCGGCCGGGCAGTTGCTCCGGTCGGGGCCGCGCGACATCTGCATCACCGGCGGCGAACCGCTGCTGCAGGAACCGGCGGTCGCCGAACTGCTCGCGCT
Organism: uncultured bacterium; assembly: GCA_937871295.1. Lineage (GTDB taxonomy): Bacteria > UBP6 > UBA1177 > UBA1177 > JAKLFG01 > CALMRE01. Next base: position 25,830 of record CALMRE010000085.1, read on the forward strand.
CCTGCCGGCCGACCGTCGCGTGGTCATCGAGACCAACGGGTCGATCTCCTTCACGGCTCTGCGCAAGCGGTTCCCGGCGCTTTATTTCTCGGCCGACTGGAAAACGCCGTCGTCGTGCGCGTCGCGCTTCGACCGTTCCAATCTTGACGCCATCGGGGAGCGCGGCTGGATAAAGTTCGTCGTGGCCGAGCGGCGCGATCTCGATTTCGTCGCAGATCACGCTCCCGACGCGGCGGCCCGGGGTATCGAACTCTATGTCAGCCCCGTTTTCGAACGCGGCGCGGTGTGGTACGCCGAGGTGGCCGCCTTCGTCACCTCCCTGTCGGAGACCCATCCGGCGCGGTTCCAGTTGCAACTGCATAAAGTGCTCGGGATACCGTGAGCGGAAAAAATACTTTCTTTTTTGATTTTTCAGATACTATGGAGCGGCACTGAACGAGCATGGAGGGTATCATGAGCAGGTTCACGATCGCGTTTTTACTTTTCGCCGGCATCGCGCTGGCGGGGTGCGACACCTTTGTCGACAACACCACCAATGTCGCGCCGCAGGAAATGACAGAACTGTCGTTCCTCACCTTCAACGCGGGACTCGATCCCGAAGGGGTGCTCAACTACGCCGAACGCAAGGCGGCCCTGCCGCAGGCTCTGGCCGACACCGGCGCCGACGTGATCTGCCTGCAGGAGGTCTGGAAGGAGGCCGACCAGAAAAAGATAGCGGACGACCTGAAACTGGTCTTTCCGTACCGCTATTACAAGGTCACCAAGTCGACCGGGACCGATCCCCTGCCGGCCGCCTGCACCGAGGAGGACCTGACGCCGATGGCGCTGTGCTATCTCTCCAACTGTGCGGAGACCGACGCGAGCGACGTGGTGGCCATCGGCCTGTGCCTCGCCACCAATTGCCTGACCGAGATAACCGGCATCCCGGCCGAATGCCGCGACTGCCTCATCGGCGCGATAACGGGCGGCTCCGCCGACATCACCAGCATCATGGCCGAATGCAGCGGCGAACAGGAGGCGGTGGAGATGGCGCAGGGGGGCAACAACGGCCTGCTGCTCCTGTCGCAGTATCAACTCATCGGCGCGAAGTGGGAAAAGTTCGAATCGTTCTACTATCAGCGCGGCTATCTGAGCGCGAAGATACAGCATCCTATCTTCGGCGCGGTCGACATCGTCTGCACCCAGTTGACCGATGCGGTGGCCGGGATGCCCTACGAAGGGGCGCTCGGTTCGTGGGAAGGGGAACTGGCGGCGCAGGCGCAGGCGATCATCGATCTGGCGCCGCTGAAGGCTACCGATTTCCGCGTCCTCATGGGCGATCTGGCGACCGGACCGGCCATCGGCCGCGATATCCGCGGCAAGAACCCCTCGGTCTACGACATGTTCTACTACGCCTACTACTACGACCCCTTCATCGAGAACCAGAACGCGGAACCGCTCTGCACACTGTGCGGCGACAACCCGCTGACCGCGGCCGAGACGGTCGATCAGATAACTTCGCATCTCCTGTTCACGAATTACGAGGCTCTTCCGTTGACCGCTGAGCGGGTATTCGACGATGGCTTCATCGTCACCGACAAGGCGGGCAAGGAGAAGACCTACCAGTACTCCGACCACTACGGCATCAAAACGACCCTTTCACGCGGTTCTGATAATTGAGGTAGCACCATGGAACTCAAAAAATTCAACGGCAAACTCGACGGGATAGACTTTCTCGATCTGCTGATGCTCGACATCTACGGCAGTATCCGCCATGTGACCATACCGAAGGGCTACATCACCAAAAAGGTGCTGGCCGAGGGTATCGGCTTCGACGCATCGAACTTCGGCTTCGCGAAGGTGACCAACTCCGACATGGTCGCCATACCCGATCTTTCGACCGGTTTTATCGGCACGGTCGAGGACAAGAAAGTGCTCCACTGCCTCTGCGATGTGGTCACCACCGACGGCGTCCCCTTCGCGCAGTATCCGCGCAATGTGGTCCGCGCCACGCTCGATCATCTCAAGAAGCAGAAGATCGCCGACACCGCCAAGATGCTGGTCGAGCTCGAATTCTATGTGTTCGCCGATGTCGCCTACGCGACCGATTTCGGCCACAGCTACTACAAGGTGCAGAGCCCCGAAGGGATCGGCGAGGACTACTACGATCAGCCGCGTTTCGGCATCCACCGCGGCTATCACCGCCTGCCGCCCGACGACCGCTACTTCAAATTCCGTAACACGGTTGTCGCCCTCATGGAATCGATCGGCATCCCGGTCAAGTACCACCACCATGAAGTGGGCGCGGCCCAGCTCGAGATAGAGCTCAACTTCATGCCGCTCCTGGAGGCGGCCGACGGGGTGACCTTCGCCAAATGGATCATCAAGAGCACCGCGGCCGAGCAGGGACTCTTTGTCACTTTCATGCCCAAACCGATCTATAAAGTGGCCGGTTCCGGCATGCATGTTCATCAGTTCCTCGAAAGGGGGGGCGAATCGCTCTTCCCCGGCAAGGGACTCTACAACCTAAGCCCGCTCGCCCATTCCTACCTCTGCGGCATACTCGAACATTCGCTGACCGGGTCGCTGCTGGCCCTCACCAACCCCTCGACAAACTCCTACAAACGGCTTGTCCCCGGCTTTGAAGCGCCGGTCAACGCCACCTTCGCAAAGGCCTCCCGCGCCGCCGCCGTGCGCATCCCCGGCTATCTCAAGGGCAAGGATGTCCGCATCGAATTCCGCACCGGCGACGCGACCGCGAACACCTACTACATGCTTTCGGCGATGGTCCTTGCCGGTATCGACGGCATCCGGCGCAAGGCCGATCCGGTGAAACTCGGCTTCGACAAGACCGACAACGGGAAAAGCTTCCCGCTGAACCTGCGGCTGGTCCTTGACGGGCTGGAGAAGGACCGCGCCTACCTGCTCCCCGCCTTCCCCGAACAACTGCTCGACCTGTGGATAAAGATCAAGCGCGACGAGGCGACCCATGTCTACAACGCCCCGACGCCGCAGGAATACGAACTGTACTTCTGATAAATTCTAGATCAGCGAACACCCGCAGCCGCCGTTTGAACCCTTAGCGGCATCGGTGTCGACCGTTATGTCGGACGCGTCAGACAGGTCCGACTGGTCTGACAGATCGGTCATATCTTCATCGGACACGATGTCGTCATGTTGATCGGACAGATCGGTCTGATCCGACGGATCGGACTGATCGTCATCGGTTATTTCGTCCTTTTCAGCCATGCTGTCGCTGACGATCGTGTCCTCATCAACCACCAGTTCGTCGGACAGGTCGTCTGATACCACGCTATCCTCATCAACCATGTTGTCCACTTCGTCCCTGTCCGGATCATCGTCGGACCATTCTGACCCGTCTGACCCGTCGGACTCTTCGTTGTCCTCATCCACCGGTTCTTCGACCGGCGCGAGGCCGTACCAGTCGAATATCCCGGCCAGAAGCGCGGTCCGCGTGTCGGCGTCGAGTATCGTTTCGAAGGGGAAGCCGAGCGCCGCGACCTTCCGCGTTCCGCCGGTGACCACCCCCGCGCCGCCACCCGTACCGTCACCGTAGCCGAGGAAGGTGACGCCGTCGCCCGCCGCTCCGATGATATCTGGATAGTCTACATTATAGATAGAAGTGCCGTCGTCGAACGAAAGCGATCCATTGAAGACCGCGCTTCCGGTCGCGGTGGTCGCCGCGTCGTAACTGGCGCCGTCGTCGCCAAGGTAGGAGAGCCCGAGACAGTCGGTGAAGAAGGTCTGGTCGGCGGTGTTGCCCTGATCGTAGAGGTCCCAGCCGTATTCGGAGCCCGAAATGAAGAGAAGTCCGCCGCCGTCGAGGTAGTCGCAGAGTTGCGTCTGTTCGGCGGGCGCTATGGTCCCGTTCGCGGTCGACTGTTCGCCGGCGAACCAGAGCACCGCGTCGTAGACCGACAGATCGACCGCGCCGAGGGCGCTTTTCTGCACGGTGTCGAACGAATAGGTGAGTGCCGCAAGGGCGTCGGCATGAGCCCGGACATAATCGAAAGTATTCATCCGTTCGATGACCATCCGCATGACGGTGCCGAGGCCGTCGGCCGAAAGGTCCTGCGCGACCTGCTGATTGCGGTCGAGCCGTTCGAAGCCGTCGACGATGAGTACCTGCGCCCCGGCCGTCGCGGGCGACAGCGCCACCACCGGCGACGGGAAGGAGCGGCCGCCGTCGTTGTAGGCGACCACGCGGAAATAGGCGGGAACGCCGTAGAGAAGAGCGGCGGAATAGGTCAATACATCGCCGACATCGGTGCCGTCGTCGAAGGCGAAGCCGTCTGCGCTCCGCTGGACGAGGTAGCCGGCCGCCGCGTCACCATGCAGATTGCGCGGGGTCGTCAGCGGCTCATCCCACGAAAGAGCGCCGGTCGTCGCGTTCACCGTGACCGCCTGCACCGCCTGCGGCGTATCGGGCGGATAGAGCGCCGTGAAGGCATCGCGGTCGGCGAAGTACTGTATCGCCGCCTGCAGCGCGGCGCGGGCCGCGATGGTGCGGAACCGCGGATCGCGTAGAGCGTTCGAATCGGTCGCGTTATCGTGGAAGGCGAGTTCGATCAGGCAGGCGGGCATCTCGCTATTGTAACTCGGATTGAGTTCGCCGAACCATGCGCTGTAGAGGCCCAGTCCGTATTCGGGCCACGCGGCGTCCCAGCCGGCCTGCAGTGCCGCGATCACGCCGTTGTGCAGGAGCGTCGCGAGCGATTCGCTCCCGGCCTGCGCCGCCGGTTCCCAGCCGGTGCCGGGATCGTTCAGACCGTAGACATAGGTCGAGGTGCCGCGCGACGATCCGTTGTAGGCGTTGGAGTGCCATGAGATGAAAAGCGCGTCGTCCCACGCCGCTTCGTTCTCCCACGCCGCCCAGCGCGAACGGGTCGTCACATCGTCGGAGTTGTCGCCCGACGAGGTGTCGTAGACGGTCGCCGGTGCGCCGAGGAGTTGGGCATAGTAGCGGCCCGCCTCCTCCCACTGCGGTTTTCCCGACACGCCGTTGCCGCGGTCGATGGTGCCGGTGCCGCCGCCGAACCGGACCGCGTCGGCGATCGCGTAAGTGCCGCCCGCCGTGGTGTCGGCGATAAGCGTCACCGATCCGGCCGCCGCGTCCTGCCCCGCGCGGAAGGGGAATTCGCCCAGCGGGAACCAGGTGGCGCCGTGGTGGCGCTGATCGACCGTGACCACCGTCGTGCCGCCCGCATGACGCACTTCGTAATGCGCCGTCGGGGCGCGGTCATCCATCGCCCGGAACGATACGGATACCTGATAGCGGCCGTCGGCCGGGATAGTCGGGGTCCAGCGGGCCCAGCGGCCCGCCGCCGGGGTGGTGACGCGGTAATGGCCCGCCGCGAAGGGTTCGTCGCCGGTCGCGAGCGGCAGGGAAAGATGCCCCCAGCCGGCGCTCGTTGACTCCCACCAGCCCTCCGATTCCGTGTAGCCGCCGTCGGTGTCGTCGACGGTGACCGACGCGGCGGTGCGGTCGGTCTCGCGCACCGTGAGGACGAGCGCCCCGGCGTTGCGGAGCATCGGGGCGAGGAAGTAGGAGATGATCTCGCTGTTGGAAAGGTCTTCGATGATGCCCTGCGTGTTGCCGCGCTGGGTGGTCCAGTCGCTGCCGGTATCGTACCAGCCGTGTCCGGCGCTCAGATAGACCGTCTTTCCGGCGAGCGCTCCGCCGCTCCCGGTCGGCGCACTGCGCGGGAAGCCGATGCGCGGCTTGGGCGCGGCCGGTTCATAACTTTTCTGCGGTACCGGCGGGAGCTGGGGCAGGAATTGCCGGATATCTCGCCACTCGGTCCCGCCGCTTTTCCGGGCGAGGATGACGAGACTTTTGAACGGAGTCTTGGTCTGCGCGAAGAACGATATCAGTACGCGGTTCATCTCGTCGAGCGCCGCCTCGTCGAGCGATAGCGCGGCGGGGAGAGTCACTTTGACCGTCACGATCCTTTGCGCCGTATCGAGCGATACCGCATCGACCGCTATCCCACCGGGCAACGGTGGGGTTTCGAACGCCGTCGCCGTGACGGCGATGAGCAGGAAGGCCGCGCTCCAAAATAAATTCCGCATAGGTATTCCCCCGTGATAGATCCCGTGACCGCCCCATCATAGCACCAAAGGCTGAAAGTTGCAAAACCGTTCCGGCCGGATAGAATGAAGCGTCGTTACGCAGAAGAGGAAAGGAGCCGCCGCATGAACAGTTTCGGACGGATATTCCGGGTATCGATACTCGGCGAATCGCACGGCGAACAGGTGGGGGTGGTCATCGACGGCTGTCCCGCCGGACTCGAACTCGCGCCGGAAGATTTTACCGATGATCTCGCGCGGCGGCGCGGCGGCGGCCAGTTCACCACGGCCCGCAAAGAGGCCGACGAACCGATGATCGTGAGCGGTCTGTTCGACGGCACCACCACCGGCGCACCGCTGACGATACTCTTCCAGAACCGCGATATCCGATCGAAGGACTACTTCGCCCTCAAGAACACCCCGCGTCCCGGCCACGCCGACCTCACCGCCTATCTCAAATCGGGCGGCTACAACGACTACCGGGGCGGCGGCCACTTCTCGGGACGGCTCTCGCTCGGGCTGGTCGCGGCGGGCGTTGTCGCCAAAAAACTGCTGGAGGGGGTCGTCATCACGGCCGGGATACTCGAGATCGGCGGGATGAAACAGCCCGCGAAGGTACTGCTGGAGGCCGAAAAAGAGGGCGATTCGCTCGGCGGCATCATCGAATGCACCGCCACCGGCCTGCCGGCGGGACTCGGCGAGCCCTTCTTCGACAGCGTTGAATCGCTCATCAGTCATATCGTCTTCGCGATACCGGGCATCAAGGGGATCGAGTTCGGAATCGGGTTCGCGGCGGCGGGAATGAAAGGGTCCGAGGTCAACGACGCGATACTCGATAAAAAAGGGAAAAGCGCCACCAACCGCGCCGGCGGTGTGAGCGGCGGGATAACCAGCGGCAACCCGGTCGTGTTCCGCATCGCGGTGCGGCCGACGCCGAGCATCCGGGTCTCTCAGCAGACGGTCAACCTCGAAACGGGGAAAAAGACCGAGATCACGGTGACGGGACGGCACGACACCTGTTTCGCCCTGCGCCTGCCGCCGATAGTCGAAGGGGTGACCGCCATCGCGCTGGCCGACCTGATGCTGCTGGAAGGAAAACTGCCGCGGGTGCTCCCATGACCACGATAGACGATATCCGCGCCATCATCGACCAGATGGACGAAGCGTGCGTGCGGCTCCTCGCCGAACGGTTCCATCTTGCCGTCGCGACCGCCCGGCTCAAGCCCGAGATACAGGACGCCGTGCGCGAAGAGGAGGTCCTGCGTCATGTCGAGACGCTGATCGCCGACACCCCCAACCCGCAGTTCTACCGCGATCTGTTCGCGCGGATCCTCGCCGAAAGCAAACGGCTTCAGGAAGAAGAAACAAAGAAGTGAAAAGATTTGGTGCCCGGGGACAGAATTGAACTGCCCACGCAGGGATTTTCAGTCCCTCGCTCTACCGACTGAGCTACCCGGGCACCGATAGCCGCCGATACTACCCAACCCGCCGCGACTGTCAAGGTTTTTTACCGCCGAAAAGGGGCTTTTCAGAAGCCCGCGCCGACGGTGAACATGAAGGAGGGTATCCAGAAGGTGTCATTCTCGAAGTGACCGACATAACAGGGGAGGGTCGCTTCCAACTGGACGAAAAGCGTGATCTTCCGCTCCCGCAGGAACTCCCAGCCGGCCGCCGCGGTTATCGACAGACCGGTCTGCGACGATACATCGTCGAGTATCTCCAGATCGAGCGTCTCTATCGCCGCGCCGCCGCCGACATAGAAGCTGTGCCACGACACCGGCTCGGCGATCCAGTAGAACGAAAGGTTCACCCACCGCGACAGTGTGATGTGCAGCTGGTTGCGGTCGTAGGGGGCATCCTCCTTGTAGTCCTCGTGGTCGATGGTGGGGCCGAGACTTTCGTTGAAGAAGGAGATGTCGATGCCGAGATCCCCCTGTTCGTAGCGGTAGCCGAACCCGAACGCGGGCTGAGGCAGTACGCGCCGGTCGTCGAACAAGAGCGCGCCGCCCACTTTGATATAGATCATGCCGCCGTCGTACACCGGCTCATCTCTATCGAACTCGGCGCCGGGGACCGGTTTTTTCGCGGGGGCCGGTTGCGCCGTCTCTTCGGCCGCGAGCGCCGTGAACAGCAGCAGCGCCGCGACAAGGACGAGGTTTCGTAGCATATCGTTCTCCCTCATGAAAGTCGTTCTTCGATGATGCCGCCCGCGAGCACCGTGTCGCCGTCGTACAGCACCACCGCCTGTCCCGGCGTTATCGATAACTGCGGCTCGTCGAACTCGATGCGGACGGTGCCGTTGTCCAGCGGCGTGACGGTCGCGGGGGCCTCGGCGTGTTTCTGCCGGATGCGGGCGAGTGCTTTGAACTCTTTTGCGGGGCGGTCGATGCCGAGCCAATTCACCTGCCCGGCGATGAGTCCGCGGCCGAAGAGATGCCCCTTGTCGGTCACGACGATGCGGTTCTGTTTCGCGTCTATCGCGGTCACATAGAGCGGCTTCCCGCCGTCGACGCCCAGCCCGCGCCGCTGGCCGATGGTATAGTGGACGATGCCGCGATGACGGCCGATGACCTTTCCGCGCTGGTCGACGATATCCCCTTCACGCGATTCGCCCGGCTTGAAGAGCGGCCCGTAGTCGCCCCCCGCGATGAAATCCTGACTCTCGGGGCGGTCGGCGACCGTCAGCCCCAGTTCACGCGCCGCGGCCCGGACCTCCTGCTTGGTCTTGTCGCCGAGCGGAAAGAGGACGGTGGAGAGTTGTTCGCGGGTGAGGAACTGCAGGAAATAACTCTGGTCCTTCGCGGTGTCGAGCGCTTTCTTCAGCAGTACGCGGCCGTTCTCGGTGACGACGCGGGCGTAGTGGCCCGTCGCAAAGTGATCGAATTTGAGTCCCTGTTCCCGCGCCCGGTCGAGCAGGAAGCCGAACTTCATCCGGTGGTTGCAGCGGACGCAAGGGTTGGGGGTCCGTCCCGCGAGGTATTCGCGCCGGAAGTATTCGACCACCTCGGCGCGGTATTCCTTCTTGAGATCGATGACATGGAACGGGATGCCGAGCTTTTCGGCGATGCGGGCGGCGGTCTCTATCTCTTCGTCCTCGCCGGGGCCCCAGCAGGCGTGCTTCACCCCTTCGGCAAGGATGACCGAGCCGTCCCAGATGGCCATGGTGATGCCGATGACGCGGTGGCCCGCCTGAACGAGTTGTGCCGCGGCGACGGAAGAATCGACCCCGCCGCTCATCCCTACCGCTATCGTGAGAGCTTCCATCCACCCTTCCGTCATTCGTACCCCGCGACTATATCCAAAAGAATAGGGAAAAGCAAAAGAACACCCTCAGTCGCCGAGGCGCCAGCTCCCTGCGACAGGGAGCCTTCCGCTGATGGCCCCTTGATGCAGGGGGCGACGAAGCGGGGGTGTTGACAGGGCGGGGATGTCGGGCTAGTCCTCGAACAGCGGTGTTGAGAGATAGCGCTCGCCGGTGTCGCAGATGATGGTGACGATGAGTTTGCCTTTGTTCTCGGGCCGCAGCGCCACGGTGCGCGCCGCCCAGAGGTTGGCCCCGGACGATATGCCGCAGAAGATCCCTTCCTCCTTCGCCGCTTTGCGCGCTTCGACAAAAGCGTTATCGGCGGGTGCGAGGAGAATCTCGTCGATGACGGCGCGGTTGAGCACCGCCGGAACGAAGCCGGCGCCGATCCCCTGTATCTTGTGCGGCCCCTTCGCGCCGCCCGAGAGGACCGGGCTGTCGGCCGGTTCGACCGCGACGATGCGGACCGCCGGTTTGCGCTCTTTCAGCACCTCGCCGACGCCGGTGATGGTGCCGCCGGTGCCGACCCCCGCGACGAAAATATCGACCTTCCCGTCGGTGTCGCGCCAGATCTCTTCGGCGGTCGTCTTGCGGTGGAACGCCGGATTGGCGGGGTTCTCGAACTGCTGGAGTATCACCGCGCCGGGCGTCTCTTTCTGGAGCGCCACCGCTCTGGCTATTGCGCCGCCCATCCCCTCGGGACCGGGGGTGAGGACAAGCTGCGCGCCAAGCGCCTTGAGAAGTTTCCGCCGCTCTATCGACATCGTTTCGGGCATCGTGAGAATGAGTTTGTAGCCCTTCACCGCCGCGACCAGCGCGAGTCCGACACCGGTATTGCCGCTCGTCGGTTCGATGAGCGTCGCCCCCGGTTTCAGCGTTCCCGCCTTTTCGGCCGCCTCGATCATCCCGAGGGCGATGCGGTCCTTGACCGAATGCATCGGGTTCATATATTCCAGTTTCGCGCAGACCTCGGCCCCCGTTTCCTCGCTGATACGGTTCATCCGCACGAGCGGTGTCGCGCCGATGAGCTCAAGCACATTCTGATGAATAGGCATCGTTATCCTCCCCCCACAATGGTCAAAATGTCGATGGTGTCGCCCTCGGCAAGAGGTGTCGCGGACCACTCATTTTTCCTGACGACCGCGCCGTTGCGCGAAACGGCGAGGAACTGCGCCTCGTCGATCTTCATCCCGGCGAGCAGCTCGGCCACCGTCGTCGCCGCGACCCGCTGTTCCGTCCCGTTCACCGTGATACGCATGGCGTTCCCCAAAAAAGGTTGACGGAGTCCATTTTCACGGATAAGGTCAAAAAAGCAATGTTTCAGGGAGGCTCCGATGATCTTTGCGCGCAATGTGCCGGGAATGACCGAGGTTCTGAAACGGGCCACCGTCGGCATCGCCGGATGCGGCGGACTCGGCTCGAACGCCGCGATGCTGCTGACCCGCGCCGGTATCGGGCGCTTGGTGCTCGTCGATTTCGATAAGGTCGAGGAGTCGAACCTCAACCGCCAGCATTTTTTCCAGAGTGATCTCGGGGTGCCGAAAACCACGGCGCTCGCTGCCCACCTGCGGGCCATCGATCCCACCGTCCGGCTCGACCTGCACGAGACGATGCTTTCGCGTGAAACGGCGGCGGCGACCTTTGCCGAGTGCGATATCCTCATCGAGGCGTTCGACCGGGCCGAGTCGAAGGAATGGCTCATCGAGGCGTGGTGCGCGAACCATCCCGACCGGCCGATAGTCTGCGCGAGCGGCATCGGCGGCTACGGCCGCAGTGAGATGATGACGGTGCGTCGAGCGGGGAACATCCACATGATCGGCGACGGTCTTTCCGATATGATGATGGGTCTTTGCGCGGCGCGGGTGATGCTCGCCGCGGCGCTACAGGCCAATAAAGCGATAGAGTTGCTGATGCAGAAAAGCGGAAAGGGCGGCTGAAGATGCTGACGACGATCACCGGAAAGGCGCTGCGGCGCATGGCCATTTCACGCGATGAGGCGCGGGAATTCCTCGCGCTCCCCAAGTCGGCGCTCCCCGATATTTTGCAGGCGGCGTCACGGGTGCGGCGCCATTTCAAGGGCGATACGGCGCTCCTCTGTTCCATCGTCAACGCCAAGAGCGGCAAATGTTCCGAAAACTGCATTTTCTGCGCCCAGTCGGCGCACCATAAAACAGCGGTCGAGGAGTGGGCGCTCCGGAGCGACGCCGAGATAACGGCGGTGGCCCGTACCGATGCGCCGTATGCAACGCTCTTCGGCATCGTCACCTCGGGGCGCGCGCTTGACAAAAATGAACTCGCGGCGGTTGAGAAGACGATACAGGGTTTCGCCGCGGAGAAGATACCGCAGAAACCGTGCGCGTCGCTCGGCATCCTGACAGCGGCCGAGTTGAGATCGCTCAAGGCGGCGGGACTCCGGCGCTATCACCACAACCTTGAGGTGTCGCGCAACTTTTTTCCGCACCTTTGCACCACCCATACCTACGACCAGCGGGTCGCGACGGTCCGCGCGGCGCAGGAGGCGGGACTCGAGACCTGCGTCGGCGGCATCTTCGGCGTGGGCGAATCGGTGGAAGATCGCATCGATCTCCTCTTCGAGATACGCGACATCGCCCCCGATTCGGTGCCGCTCAACTTCCTCGTCCCGATAGCGGGAACGCCGGTGGGTCATCTGCCGCCGTTCGATCTGTTCGAGGCGGTGAAACTGATCGCCCTCGCCCGCTTCATAATGCCCGACAGGGACATCAAGGTCGGCGGCGGCCGCATCGAGGTCTTTGGCGACAGCCAAGCGCTCGTCTTCCTCGCCGGCGCCAATTCCATCATCACCGGCGACCTCCTCACCGTCAAAGGCCGGAAGTCGGCCGACGATATCAAACTCATTGCCGATCTCGGGCTCACGCCGGTAAACGGCTGACCCACCGGAGAAACTTTTACATTTCTGCCTCTTTTGCTACAATGTCCCGTCACGGAAGGGAGGCATGTCATGACAGCAAAAAGATGGTCACTCGTTTTACTTGCGGGAATACTCGCTTTTTTTGCCGCCTGCTCCTCGAACGAGGCGGGCGGCATCCGGCTCCACTACTCCTGGGTTGACGCGGAAGGAAACGACATCACACCGCCCGATATGACGCTCCTTTTCGCGTGGGGCGAACTGAAATACGGCACCGAGACCAAGACCACCGAGGCGGTCTGGATGGGTGACGAATCGGCGGTCATGCGGTTCGACAACCTCCCGTATGGACCTAAGATGACCCTGACCATCACGATGCGCCTCGCCGAGGCGAAAGGCGACACCGACATCATCAACGAAAATGACGCCCCCGAGGCACGACCCGATAATGTGGCCTACTACTGCACCTCGCAGGAATTCAGTCTGTCCCGCGGTAAAGTGACCGATGTCGACAACGGCTGTGTCATGCAGAAAGGACCCGCGCTCGGCGATGATGGAAGCGGAGTGCCCGCCATGAAACTGTTCTATCGCCGTACCGCGGCCGATGCTCCGGTGGAGATCACCGCGACATCGAATGTGACACCCCTTTCGACAATAGAGATACATGTCGATCCGCGAAATGCCGACAATATCGTCGTTGCCAATGACCCTGCCTTTTCTCTGGGCAAAAAGATACTTGCCGTTGCCGACCTACAAAAAGATGCGGAGAACAAGGTCATTGTTCCGGCATGGGACCTGAACGCCGATCTTTTCGCTGGGTCTGAGACGCCGCAGGACGGCATCCGTCTCGTCTACGCGAAACTCAAACAGACCATCGGCTTCGAATCGCCCGCCGCCAACGCGAAGGTGGTGCTCGACACCACGCCGCCGCAGGTGACGAGCGGCTACATGACCCGCGAGCCGATGTTCGCCCAATCGGTGCGGTCGGTGGACGATGTCACCGAGTATCATTTCTCGGCCTACGACCCCTACGACGATGCGGCGGAGGTGACCGGCGCGCTCGTCCTCTACACCGACGAGCCGGTGAGCGCGGTCCACGACGCGATAGTGCGCGAGACGACGACGCTGGTCGAACTGCCGCTTGCCGACCTCGGGCTCACCGAGGTGACGGCGGCCGACAACCGGATATCGGTGACAGGGATGATAACTGACGATGTCGCGCTCGACGGCACCTACGAGGTGCTTGTCTCGCTTGAGGATGCGGTGGGGAACTTCGCCGAAGGGTTCGAAGGCTATACGAAGGTTCCGAATCTCCTTCTGGTCATTCGCAACACGCCCCCTGACAGTGGCGGGATAGATATGTCAAATGTGCTGTATGTGCGCAAACCGTGGGGGACCGACGACACCGGGATGGTGCCGCGGATGTCGCTCGCGGGAACGGCGATAACGGCCGATACATCCATTTCTTCGGTCATCGCCTATGCGCCGTCGGGACTGATGCTGGGGCAGGCCGATCTCGACGGTGGTTCGTTCGATATCGCATCGTTGACCGGCGGCGATCTGCCGGAGATATACCTGAATCCGGTCACCTTCTCGGGCGCAAAACTCGCGATGCCGGGACTCAAGGTCACCGAGGTCGAGTGGCACGCAACGATGGGAGGAAAGGTACCGGGGAGTGCGATGGAGAATCCTCATACATTTTCAGAGAACGGTATTTTTAATGAAACATTGGAACAAGAACGATTATATTTGCAGCAGTCCCTGTCTGCTGGGCGATCAAACATAAAAACCATAGGAAGAGCAAATTGGGACAAATGGACAGGAAGCATTATTAAGCCGTCAGACCAGCCAGACCGCACCAGCCCGATGACCTACGACAGCATCCGGGGTAAAGTAGTGTTGTTTGGGGGAGCTACCGGTTCAGGCTTCAACGACGAGACATGGGAATGGGACGGCACGAACTGGACCCAGATGAACCCCGCCAATAAGCCGTCGGCACGAAGCAGTCACGCGATGACCTACGACAGCGCCCGTGGGAAGGTGGTCTTGTTCGGGGGATATAAGGGATCAGT
>CALMRE010000086.1 GCA_937871295.1 uncultured bacterium
CCCCCGACGAAGCGGCCGAACAGAAAGATGCCAGTCAGATCGTCGAGGCGTTCGGCTGGTTCGCGCCGGTGGCGGTTCTTCGCGTCGGTGGTACGACAGGAAATACGACTCCGCGTGTTCTCGGTGGCAAGTATCAGCCGGGTTATACGGCAACATTCGCCTACCATGAACTTTCCGGCGACGCGGCTCTCTTCAAACTGTCAATACTTAAGGGTGGAGTAGCGTCCGCTACTGAAAAGTATTGCGTTCAAGTTACGCCCGCAAAAGGAGCAAATGCGCTTGTCGGTTCGACAAACACGGCCGCTCCGGTCTGCTCGGCGCAACACGATGTAGGAGACGCGTCATTCTATTTCATAAATGACACGCAGGACAATGTAAGCGTTGCGGCGGGAAATGTGAGTGATGCCAGCGAAAACGACCTCAAGTTGATGCCTCTGATTATCACCGTTCACCGGGTAGTGTGATGTCTGATGCCGTGACGATAGACGGCCGGGAATTTACGGCCTACATCGCACAACTGAAAAAGACGCAGAAAGAGCGTCTTGCAAAAAGCGTTATCCGGTCCTATGTCAATAACCTCGCGCAGGCGACGCAGGAACTTGCAAAGGTGAACATCGTTCGCGTGTTCGGCTTCAAGAATCCCGGCACAAAGAAGTTCCTCACCACCGGGATTTATGTCGCGTACGCGAAGGATTCAAACGACTGGAATCCGCAGTCGGAAGTCGGTGCCGTCGGCAACCCGAAAGCCGTTGACTACAAACAGCACCGTTCGGAAATCCTTGCGCGTCAAGAAGAAGGCGGCAAGGTAACGCAGATCAAGAGCGGGAAAACGCGGATGAGAAACGCCCTGCTTGCACCGGACCCGCGCTTCAATCGAAACAAGTTCTCTCCCCGGATGAAGAACCGCGTCGGGCTTCCGCTGAAAGGTACGCGGGAAACCGACCCTAAACGCATCATGGCGGCAACGCTTCGTCACGCAAAGATAAAGAAACTTCCCTATGCCATTACCCCCTATGGCGTTTATCGCGTGAATCCGGGCAAGGTAGGCGGCAAGACGAAGATAACGGCACGCCGCATCCAGACGCTACAGAAAGAGATTGCGACGAAGCCCGCGCCGTGGCTCATGCCTGCGGCAAAAGTGGCGTTTCATCACCGGGAAAAGTTTTTCAGAAAAGCGTGGAACTATCGGATGAGTAAGGCTATGGGAGGCAGTCGCAATGACTTGGCTTGAACGGATAAAAGACGGCCGCCTTGAGACTGCCGACGGGAATATCTATACCTTCGAGTTCAAGGAGATCACGGCGGCCCGCGAAGAGCGGACGGAGAAGTTCTCTTTCCGGTCGGACGGCGACTACATAAGCCGCAACAGTTCCGGGTCAACTTCATATCCTCTCAAGATATGGTTCAGCGGACGGGACTGTGACCTCGTTGCCGACTCGTTTGAACTTGCCACGAAAGACCCGCGCCCGCTGAAGTTCTATCACCCCATCCGCAAGAAATATGTGCTGGTTCAACTGCTCTCCATTGAGCGGACGGACGATACTTTGACGGCGGCCGGAGAGATCGGTTTCGCCTTGCAACTCCACGAAACAATCGAACTGGATAAAGTCATCAAGCCGGAATCGGCTTCCCGGTATGTCGATGAAACCGTGTCGAAAGTCAAGATACTTTCCTCGGAGAAATTTGGTGAAGAGATAGCCGCCTCGTCGCCGTCCGCTATCGACAAGATGAAAGCCGACATCGCAAAAGCGCAAGCGGCGCTCGGTGAAGTAACGACCGCATACGATACCGTCACCGATGGTGTCGCTGAATTCCAGTCGGTTCTTCTCTCATGTGAAAGCCTTGTCGAGACGATAGAGGCCGATGCCGAAGCCTTTGCGAATCTTGCGTTTGGCGCGGTTACAACGGTGAACAGCATCATCACTTTCGTTACCGACCGCGTTGATGCCATAAAGAACCTAATCGACACCATAGGCGAAATGGAGTCTATGCCGATCAAAAAGATATACTGGCAGGCGGCCGTCAGCGCGAAGGCACAGTGCGCCTTGTCCGCTTCTTCGTTAGACTTCAAGACGCGGACGGAAGCCTTTGCGCTACTCGATAGCCTTGACGCTGATTTTCAGGCGATGCGCGACGCGATAGAAACTGCCGAACTATCCGGCGAACTGCAAATCCCCGATATGGAAACGATGATAGGGATGCAGGATATCGTCGCCACTACCTTTGGCGCATTCGCCGGTATCGCCTATGGCGCGAAGCAACAGCGGTCTATCACGCTCGAAAAAAACGAGGCCATTTATCCGCTCGTCTACCGGCTTATGGGCGGCAACAGCATGGACGATCTTGATACGCTGGTTGACGAGTTTATCGCGGCGAACGAATTGGGCGGCTCGGAACTTTTCGAGTTGCAACACGGAAAAACCTACAGGTACTATCTATGACGACCCGCTGGCATATCGTCAAGCCGGGCGACACGCTACGGCTCATAGCGGCGCAATACCTCGGGAACATGGCCCGTAGCGACGAGATACAGCGGACGAACGGATTGCTCTCCGAAGTGATTTATGAAGGCCAAAAACTGCGGATAGAAACCGACGAACCGCCGAAAGAAAAGGTCAGTTTCGAGCGCCTCGGCATTGTCATTGACGGCAGGAAACTTGAGAATATCCCGGCGCTCACTATCGAAAGAAGCATTGATAAAATGGCCGGTGAGTTTTCGTTTGAGTTGCCGAACGAAAAGGTTTTCGACGATATAACACAGCCGTTCTCCTATCAGCGCGTCGAGGTCTACTGGAAAGAGGCGACCGCTTTCACCGGCACCGTTCAGCGGGTGGCTCCGAGTCTTCAAAAAGTTGCGTTGGCCGGGTACGGGTTGCCGGGGGTATTGAGTTCATGCACCTTGCCGAAGTCTCTCTACCCCCGCACCCGTTATAACACCTCGTTTGAACAGATAGCGAAACGGATATGCAAGGCGTTCGCCGTCAAGTTCGAGGTGAAAGACGATGCCGCACAACTCGCGTCCCAGCAGTTTGCAAAGGTTGAGATCGGCGCGGAGGAATCGGTCGGCGATTTTCTTGCGCGGCTTGCGAAGGAGCGCGGGCTAATACTCTATTCGGATGAGTTCGGTTGGCTCGTTGCCGCGAAGGAAATGGGGTCCGGGTCTCTTGTCGGAGAGTTCGAGAATCCATTGACGCTCACGGCCGCCTATAACGGCGACAAGATGTTCTCCGATGTTTACGGAATACGAGAGCAGAGCCGGACGGTCAAATATGCAAACGCTTCGGTCCATGTTGCGGACCTTCCGACTTATCGGCACACCACGGTTATGAGCCGGTCCCGCCACGATGCGACGATGAAAACGCTGGTACAGGCCGAGATGCAACGAATACTGTATCAGGCAATGACCTTTTCTCTGGCATTGCCCTACATCGAAAATACCGATGGGAAAATTTGGAGTCCGGGCGATGTGGTTCAGATCGTTTCGGAGCGGCACCGGATTTACAAGAAAACGATGTTCATGGTTCAGTCGGTAAAAATAGAACTTCGTAACGGCGGCGAATCGGCGACATTGACGCTGGTTCCCCTTTCGACGATACAGGGTAAATTCAGGAAGTTTTGGAAATGATGAACCTTGCGACGGTATCGAAAACGGAACTTGACGGCGGTTATTGTCTCGCGGTCTGCGAGGTCATGGGCGACGCAGACGATACGGCGAAAGGCGATGTGATGACGCTTCCCGGATTTGAGGCGCGGCCTCTTGCCGGTAAGAAATGCCTTGCGTTCGTTACGCCGGAAGGTGATCACTACTTTTTCGGACTGCCGCTTCAGACCGATATTGACGAAGGTTCAACGCGGATATTTTGGACCGATGCGAACGGCAACGAGAAAGGACATATACTCGGGAAGGCAGACGGCACGCTTGAGATAGAGACAACCGGTGCCGCTACAATAGATGCCGGAGGCGTTGTCACCGTGAAAAGCGATATAAAAGCGGTTGTCGATGCGCCAAAGATTGCCATAAAAGGCGCAAGCGGAGAGGTGATAGACACGCTACAACAGGCGTTCTTGTCGCTGTCAACCGCTACAGCCGGAGGATTCCCGTTCACGAATGCCGCGAATATGGCGGCGGCGGCGGCGATATTCGGAGGGATGCACGAGTGAAAAAGTTGACGCGGTTTTCCCGCAACTTACAATATATCTTGAACGCATGGAGGGCATGAAAAATGAACACTGACAAAAAAGAAAGAAAGGGAAGTTCGGCGGCATTCCGGGATGACATGATTTCGATGTTTGCGGAGCGTGATCCGTTCTTCCTGACACCGATTCTCGATGATGCTTATGACAACGAAACGGTTGCTCTTCCTACCGCACTCATCGAATACGGCGACAAAGGCGCGGGCGTATTGGGCCTCGTTATCGGTCAGTCGAATACCGGCGCGTCCGATATCGCGGCTTTCACGGCAACGCTGAAAGTCTATGACATCGACGGATTCCAGATCGGCACCGACATCACCCAGACGATACCGCTTACCCCGAGCGGAAAATCGGTGATGACAAAACTGAACATCGCTCAAAATACCGTCCTTCGCGGTCACAGCATATCCATTACAGGCGACATCGTTTGTCCGGCAGACACAACCAGCCTCAAGGTCTATCTCTGTGAGCGTGCACCGGAGGAAGAAGTGACTGTCTCTGACGATGGTATTGCCACCGAGGCCACGCTCGCCGCGATAAACGCGAAAGTCCCGGCGCAGGGGCAGGCTCTCGCCGCCGCGTCGTGGCCGGTCGTGCTTCCCGCGTTGCAGGCCGCCGACATCAAAGAAAAGCCGTCGGTTCAGCAGACCATTATCGCGGCCAGTACGACGCTCACTGCCGGAACCACATACTACAATGGAGCCGATTCCGTCAACTGGATACGGGTCGGACAGTTGAAAAGTGGCAACAATGCCGCCGAGGGACTCTGCATACACGGCCTTGCGACGGTCCCGAACAATCCCGGAGACTCTTTGACCATGACCGTATTCGGGTCGAACGATCCGCACGCTACAGCGGCAAGCAAGGTAGCGCACCAGACGCCGTTCTACGATGACCGTATCGATAAAATGACAATGGCCTACGAGGTGGTGATCCCGCTCAATTCGACCGCCGCCGAGTTCGCCATGATATTCGAGAAATTCCCGTGGGAATGGATGTATCTCAAGATGGTCCCGGCAGGTCATAACGCGACCGATGTCTGCGCCTTTATGAACGCGAGGTAAGCCATGTCGCAAAGCGCTTTTAGCAAATGGTGTAAGGGCGCGAAGAGCGCGAATGTGATACCGGCCACCTTACATGGGCGCGACTCGTTTGTAATACCGACGCCGAATGACTCTGTAGGCAACAAGTGGTATGTGCGACCGGCCGGTGGGTCGTACGGTACGGAGGACGGCACATCCTATGACAATGCATGGGATGGTTTCGCGTCGATAGTGTGGGGTGGTGCTGGTGTCAACCCCGGCGATACGCTCTATGTTGCCGGTACGCACAACGAGACGCTGACCGTAGGCGCAAGCGGAACGGACGGGGCGTACATCAAGATTTACAACTATGTTGCCGACGCGGGAACGATAGACGGAAACAGCGCGATCACTTCATGCGTAGACATTAATTCCTGCAACTACATTATCGTTGACGGCCTTGATGTGCGGGAGCCTACCACGAACGGATATATCGTACAAGGCACCTCGCACCATGTATACATCCGCAACTGCACCTCTACCTTGAGCGGCAATCAAGCGTTCCAGATGCTTGACACGGCGACGGTATACTACCAAAATATCGTCGGTTCCGCATCAACAGATGACGGATTCTCAATGCACGACGCGACTACTGCGTACATTGACGGTGCTATTTTTAGCGGTAACGCGGAAGGAATCAACATAATAGCAACAAGCGTGCTTTACGCAAAAAATGTGACTATTTCCACATCGACATCTTATGGCATACGGCTTACAACTGGAACGCCAAAAATATATTTTTACGCATCGAGCAACGACTATCTCGCGCTTATAGATGCTGGCGGTACGGCGGTTTTTGAGGGAAGCGTTTTCACGCATCCAACAGGGACTGCTGTAACGGGCGTTGTCGTCAACAAGGGAACACTAACCGCCATAAACAATAAAATACACGGTAGCGACAAGGCTCTTGTGTCGAACGAATCTGGTGGAACATCGTTGCTTGTTGGCAACCTGTTTTACAATATGGGCGGGTCAAACATCGCCGCAATTTACAATGTAAGCGGAACGGTCGGCGCATATAATAATACCATCATTGGAACAAATAAAGCGACGACAGGCATAGGCTATCGCACTGCCAATTTAATGACAGGGACATTTTCAAACAACATCGTCAAGACCTGCAAATACGGCACATTCAATGCGGGAACAGGTACAATAAACGGCGCAAATAATGACTTCTACGATCTGACGACACAGCATCAAGGAGCGCAGTCGCTTTCCGGCACGCTGACCGTTGATCCGCTACTCAACGCCGACTACACGCTACAGGCTCACAGCCCCATGCGCGGCGCAGGGGCAGACGCCGGATACCAGACGCTTTTGTTACGCACAACAGATTGGACGGCGCCGAAAGTCTATGCGACAGCGCGCGTAGA
>CALMRE010000087.1 GCA_937871295.1 uncultured bacterium
CTCGGAGGAGGTCATGATATCGAGAAGCAGGACCGTTCCGAAGGTCTCGTTGCGTGGCATCGTCCACTCCATTCAATTCGGGCCCCTCATAGCGACCGCCGCGCCGTTTTACAAGATTTTCGGGAAAGTGGAAGCGGTCGGTGACCCCACGCTATTCATCAACTTTCATTACTTCCCAGTGACCGCCTTTTTGCGGTCCGACATACCGCAAGCGACCTTCCTTCACCAACTTGGTGCTGGCGCGCTCGACCGCGCTCAACGATTTGCCGATCTCGCGGGCAACTTCGGCTAAGGTCATAGACGGGTTCTCTTGTAGCAACTGAAGGATTTTCACCGGCGTTTTCACCGGCGTTTTCACCGGCGTTTTTTCGCCCACTTCTGTCGACGGGTCCTCAGCACCCCGTGCTCTTCTCAAATGTTCCGGATCGGCTTGGAAGGTCAGCATCATGCCGGACATACCATAGTCGTATTCGGGTGGGTTGATGCCGTGTACGCGACATTCCTTTTCGATCTTCTCAATACCGCGTCCCCACGATTCTATATAACCGGCGCGGAAGAAAGCTCCGGCGATAAGCGGATTGTAGGGATTCGACGGATGTTTACCTAAGAGTCGTTGTAGTGTCCAGTCTTCCGGCAACTGTCCGGGGTTCCAAAGCACGATCCGGTCTTCATAGATGCTGAGTTGGATGGGAACACCACTACTGTAATCTTTATGCACCACCGCATTGAGGATCGCTTCACGCAGTGCCGGTCGCGGGAACAGGAACTCCTCCACACGCTGGAGCCCTTCATAGCGGATGTGGGCCTTCAGATACTTTGAGAATAATAGGTCCAGCGTTTTCTCAACCTGCGCAAACAGGTTGCCTTGTATCTCATCCTGATAACGGAGGTCGTCATTGGTCACAAAGAAACCGATCTTGATATAGGATCCACCGACGAACTTCTCGGTGTTTTCATTAAATAGAAGAGTCGCGGCCCGCTTAAGGTAGTTCCCTTCGATGAGTTGCAGGTTCTCGAGTAGCGAAAGGTCGGTGTCCTGCAAAACATCTTCACTCATGCGGCCGCTTTTGGCGGCCTTTGCTTTAAACAAGTGAAACGCAGATTGACTGCAATCGGCCGGAGAGAATCCGGGGACCGGCACGCCATCCCATCGTTTTCCGTATTTGCGCAGAAGGAATCTATCCAGAGCGACCCCCTTGAGTTCTTGTTTGGTGCTGCCGCTCCGATAATGATATTCTCCTTTATAGCTGACCGGATAGGGATGCGGCTCCACTATGATCTCCAAGTACTCCCGTCCACCGCTTTTCCGCAAATTAACATTCACAACGATGCCAAGGATGTCGCGTACCTTATTGGGAATGTCTTCGAGAAGTTTTTTCGCGTTAGCCACGCCGACTACAGCACCGCCATCGTTCTTACCGATGACCAGTATACCGCCTTCGGCATTGGCGAAAGCGGAGATCCACTTCAGGTGTTCATCGCGCCAGGATTCTTTCCACTCGATGTTCTGGTTCTCTTTCGTGCCGATCGACATTCTCTCGTCACCCCACAACGAATCATGGCAAAGTTATATCTTGAAAAAGATAAGTCAAGAAAGCAGGCCGTCGCTACTTCCGGTCGATTTGTTCGACCGCGGGAAAAGATGCCGTCGGCACTCCCTTTCCGGCACATGGGCCATAATGATGTCTATCGTGAGTTATTCCAATATATTAACAAGACAACAGGAAACTTTCTGAATAAAGAGCGGTCTATTTGGTTACTCAATTCGTGAGTCCCGGAGCGTGACCTCCTCTTCGCACGCTGGTTAGCTCGAAAGCAGGGCCCTTCCTCGGGGCCCTCTTTCTTTTTTTGCCTTTCCCCGCCGCAATCGGTAGAATCCCCCGATACTTTTTGCAAAGGGAGTCTCTCATGCCCACCGACATCGAGATCGCCTCACAGGTACCGCTCAGGCCCATCACCGACATCGCCGCGAAGCTGGGACTGCGCCGCGAGCATCTGGAACTGCACGGCGACCATATCGCCAAGGTGAAGCTCACCGCCCGAGAACTGGGCGAGCCGCGCGCCAAGCAGGTGCTCGTCACCGCAATGACCCCCACCCCGCTGGGCGAAGGGAAGACGACCGTCTCCATCGGCCTGTCCGAAGCGCTCAACCGCATCGGCAAAAAGTCCATCGTGACGCTACGCGAACCGTCGCTCGGGCCGGTCTTCGGCGTGAAGGGGGGCGCGGCGGGCGGCGGATGGTCGCAGGTCCTCCCGATGACCGACATCAACCTCCACTTCACCGGCGACATCCACGCCGTCACCACCGCCCACAACCTCCTTGCGGCACTCCTCGACAACCAATACTCCCGCGTTTCACAG
Source organism: uncultured bacterium (assembly GCA_937871295.1). GTDB lineage: Bacteria > UBP6 > UBA1177 > UBA1177 > JAKLFG01 > CALMRE01. Next base: position 2,362 of record CALMRE010000087.1, read on the forward strand.
CAGTGTCTCCTGCCGCGCGAGATCGTCTGGCACCGCGTGATGGACATGAACGACCGGTCGCTGCGCGATATCGTCATCGGGCTCGGCAAGGAATCGGGGCAGGTGCGCGAAAGCAAGTTCGAGATAACGGCCTCCTCCGAAGTGATGGCGATACTCGCCCTCTCCTACGACCTCGACGATCTCAAAAAACGGCTCGGCGACATCATCGTCGCGGTCCAGCCGAAAGGCGGCCCGGTCCATGCCCGCGACCTCAATGCGCAGGGGGCGCTGGCGATACTGCTCGCCAACGCGCTGAAGCCCAACCTCGTCCAGACCATCGAAGGGAACCCCGCCTTCATCCACGCCGGACCCTTCGCCAATATCGCCCACGGCACCAATTCCATCATCGCCACGAACCTCGCGCGGCGGCTTTCGGACATCGTCGTGACCGAAGCGGGCTTCGCCTCAGACCTCGGCGGCGAGAAGTTCTTCAATCTCGTCTCGCGCCAGAAGGGTATGACGCCGCCCGACGCGGTGGTGATCGTGGCGACCGTCCGCGCCCTCAAATATCACGGCGGCGTGGCGCGCAAGAACCTGATGCAAAGCGACCCGGCGGCGGTCGAACGGGGCTTCCCGAACCTTGAAAAGCACATCGAGAATATGCGCTCGTTCGACCGGCCGGTCATCGTCGCGCTCAACCAATTCCCCGGCGACGCCGCAGAAGAGATCGCGGCGGTCCGGCGGCTCTGCGAAAAGAGCGGCGCGGCCTGTTTTCCCATCGAGGTGTGGGCCAAGGGTGGCGCCGGGGCGACCGACCTCGCGGCGGCGGTCTGGGAGGCGGCACACGGACAGCACGGCCCGGTCAAATACACCTACGAACTCGACGATCCGGTTCCGGTGAAGATCGAAAAGGTGGCGAAGACCATGTACGGCGCCGACGGCGTCCATATCCCGCGCTCGGTCCTGACGAAAATTGAGGAACGCGAGAATTGGGGCTACCGCGGACTCCCCATCTGCATGGCCAAGACCCAGTCGTCGCTTTCCGACAACCCCGATCTCAAGGGGCGTCCGAAAGGCTTCACCGTCGAGATACGCGATGTGAAGGTGAGCGCCGGGGCCGGTTTCATGGTGGTCTACACCAGCGACATCATGACCATGCCGGGGCTCCCCGAATCGCCCGCCTCCGACCGGATGGATATCGGGAGCGACGGCGCGATAAGCGGACTATTCTGAGACCCATCACCCCGCCCTGTCAAGGGAGGGCAGGGTGGGTTTTCAGCTCGTCGGGAAAGAAAAACCCCCTCGATCCCCCTTGACAAGGGGAGGCGGGATGATGATAGGACCTCTGACACGGAGTTGACCCATGCTCGGACCCATTTTCGCCGCGACCGGCCTGCTGATCATCACCGGGGCGCTCTTCTTCCTGCGCGCCACGCTGAAGACCCTCCCCTTCAACTTCTGGGTCGTCAACATCATGGAGCTCGCCGAACGGCTCGCCTTCTTCGGGTCGCGCGCCGTCCTGCCGCTCTACATGGTCGCATCGGCCGACCAGCACGGGCTGGGCATCTCCTACGCCGAGAAAGGGATCATCTTCGGCATCTGGGCGGCCTTCCAGTGCCTGCTCCCCATCGTGAGCGGCGGCTTCACCGACAATTTCGGCTACAAGAAGAGCCTCTACATCGCCTTCACGCTCAATACCATCGGCTACGCCTCGATGGCCTTCGCGACCGGCTTCTGGACGATGCTGGGCGCGTCGGTCATGGTCGGCACCGGCACCGCCATCTTCAAGCCGCCGGTGCAGGGGACCGTCGCCCGGTCGGTGACGCCCGAGAACTCGAGCCTCGGCTTCGGGACCTTCTACTGGGTGGTCAACATCGGCGCGATGCTCGCCCCGATCATGGCGGCGAACCTGCGCGGCAACGAGAACAACCCCACCTGGCACCTCGTCTTCTTCGCCTGCGCCGCGGTGACCGCGCTCAACTTCCTCCCCGCCTTCTTCCTCTACCGCGAACCGGAGGTGACCGGCGCCGGGAAATCGTCGCTGACGGTGTTCAAAGAGACCGGCCTGAATCTTCTCCACGACCGCAAGATGCTCTTCTTCCTCCTCATATCGTCGGGCTTCTGGCTCATGTTCATGCAGGTGTGGGACCTCCTCCCCAACTTCATCGACGAATGGGTCGATTCGCGCGACATCGCGCCGGCCTTTCAGGCGATACTCGGCGACAGCGCGCTGACCGCCGCGGGACATGTGAAGCCCGAACTCATCGTCAATCTCGACGCGACGGCGATAGTGCTCTTCGTCATGCTCATATCGTGGTTCATGTCACGCTTCAAGATGATCGTGTCGCTCATACTCGGGATGGCGCTGGCCACCGTCGGCTTTTTCGGTTCCGGCTTTTTCATGACCGGCCTCCCGGTCGCCGCGATGATGCTCGTCTTCTCGCTGGGCGAGATCATCTGTTCGCCCAAATTCTCCGAATATGTCGGGGTGAACGCGCCGCCCGACAAGAAGGCGCTCTACATGGGCTACTCCAACATGCCCTTCGCCTTCGGCTGGATGACCGGCAACTTCCTGTCGGGGCCGCTCTACGACCTGCTCGCCTCGCGGACCCACTTCGCGAAACAGTACCTCATAGACAAACTCGGCGTACCGGCGGCCGAACTCGCGAACCTCAAGGACGGCGACCTCTTCCCGACGCTTGTGGCGAAGCTCGGCGTCACCCCCGGCGATGCGGCGCGGCTCCTCTGGGACACCTACCATCCGTGGCAGATATGGGCGCTCCTCGGCTCGGTCGGGTTCATCTCGATGCTGGGGCTCTTCTGGCTTGATAGGACCTATCGATCCCGCTCGGGAACATAGCAGAAACGGGGCTTTTTGTCGCCCATCCGCCACAGATGAATGGAACCGCCGCGGCACTTTGAAAGATGCCGGCAGGTGCGGCAGTCGGTCGCATCGATCCACCGGCGCGACCGGAACTCGTCGAATCGCTTTTCCCACACCGTCGCCAGATCGTCACGAAGGATGTTCCCCTGCGCAAAACCCTCGTGGTTGTTGGTACAGCCGGTTATCGTGCCGTCGCAAAGAATGCCGGCGATATTGACACCGGCGCGGCAGAAGAAGGGATGATCGCGGATCGTCTGATCGCGCTTGAACGGTACATAGCCTTCGCAACTGGCCGATACGGCAAGCCCCCGCTCTTTATAACGCGGCCGGTTCGTGGCTATCCAGTCGAGCAGTTGTTCCGTCTGTTCAGCCGAAAGGTGCAAGCGAGCATCCTTCTCGGCGCGGCCGTTCGGGAATATGCGGAAGAGCCGCCACGCCGGCATCTTTTTTTCGATGAGCAGTTCCGCTATCTGATCCAGTTCGCCGATATTGCCGGGATGGACGCAGGTCACCGCGTCGCACAGCGGCACGCCGGAATTCCCGATGGCGGTGAGGGCGAGGGTCATCGCCGTGAAGGCGCGCCGGTCGTTGCGCAGGAAATTGTGCGATGCCTCCAGCCCGTCGACGCTCAGGGTGATACTGCCGATGCGCGCCGCCATGAGCCGGTCCATCAGCTTCCCGTCCAGCGTCATGCCGTTGGTCACCAGACCCCACGGCATCCCTATTTCGGCGATATGTCCGGCGATGCGGAAGAATTCGGGGTGGACCAGCGGCTCACCGCCCGAAAGGACGAAGGTGAGGCCGGTCCCGAAGTGTTCCTTTACATAGTCGATGATCTTCAGCCAGCTGTCGGTGGTCAGTTCGCCGGTGCGCCGCTCGCTAGTGCAGTCGGAGCCGCAGTGGATACAGCGCAGGTTGCACCGGCGGGTTATTTCGAGGAAGAGATACTGGAGACGGTGTTCGCGCTCTTCAATTCTGCGGTATGCCCGCCACGCCGTTTCACGGATGAGGGAAAGCAC
>CALMRE010000088.1 GCA_937871295.1 uncultured bacterium
TTCTTGATGACATCGAGAACCTCTTCGGCGGTCGGGATGATGCCCCCCTGACGGCCGTAGAAGTGGACAGGTTTGCGGCCGTTGGAGATAAGCTGCACATCTTCGACCATCTGGCCGCAGCTCATCTCGACCGACAGGAAGAACTTGACGGCGGGCTTTTTGGCCAGTTCGTCGAGCTTCTTTTTCGGGAAGGGCCACAGCGTGATGGGACGGACGAGTCCCACCTTGATCCCTTCGGCGCGGGCGAGGTCGACCACCTTCTTGGTGATGCGGCTGGTCACGCCGTACGCCACGAGCACCACATCGGCATCGTCGGCGTGGTAGTTCTCGAAACGGACCTCTTTATCCTCGATCTCCTTATATTTCGCCTGCAGACGGATGTTCACCTTCTCCATCTTTTCGGACTGGATGTTGAGCGAGGTGATGACATTGCGCTCGCGGTCGGGGGTCTTGCCCATGGTCGCCCACGGCTTTTCCTTGCGCGACGCCGACGGCGGTTCGTAGGGGCGCTGTTCGGGGAGGGTGACCTTTTCCATCATCTGCCCGATGGCGCCGTCGGAAAGGATGAGCGCCGGGCCGCGGTATTTATCGGCCAGATCGAACGCGAGCACCGTCAGATCGACCATCTCCTGCACGCTGTTGGGGGCGAGCACGATGTTGCGGTAGTCGCCGTGACCGCCGCCTTTGACCGCCTGAAAATAGTCGCCCTGCGACGCCTGAATGGTGCCCAGACCGGGGCCGCCGCGCTGGACATTGGCGAAGACCGTCGGCAACTCGGCGCAGGCGATGTAGGAGACCGCTTCCTGCATCAGCGAGTAGCCGGGCGAACTGGTGGTGGTCATTACGCGGGCGCCGGCTCCCGACGCGCCGTAGAGCATATTGGCCGACGATACTTCCGATTCGGCCTGCAACAGGACATATTTATGTTTCGGCTCCTCGCGGGCGAGGTACTCGACCACCTCCGATTGGGGGGTGATGGGATAGCCGAAATAGCCATGCATACCGGCGCGGATGGCCGCCTCGGCGAGCGCCTCGTTGCCTTTCATGAACTTCACATCAGCCACAGCGTTCCTCCTTCTATCCGTTCCGTTAATTCTTCTTGCGGTACACCGTGATCGCCGCGTCGGGGCAGATGACCCCGCAGTTGGCGCAGCCGGTGCACTTGTCGGGTTCCTTGAGGAATGCGTAATGCAGACCGTAGGAATTGGTGTCCGTCATGTTCATGTCCAGACATTTGGCGGGGCAGTAGTGGACGCACAGACCGCATCCCTTGCACCCTTCGACCGAGATCTCAACAAAGCCTTTCGCTGCCATTATTTCCTCCGAAGTTCATAGGACCGTAAACTACCCTACGCCGCACACCCTAGCACGGTGAAAAACAAAATGCAAGACAGAGGGGTCAGTCCTCGACATAAGACATTTGACAGTTTTGCGTCCGTTATTTTCTGTCCAGATCGATCAGTTCGTAGCGGGTCGTGCCGAGCCCGATCTTCTCGCCGTATGCCAACTGCGGTTTCCCCGATACGCCTGACGATACCGCGACGGCCGACGAGACGGCGAACACCGATACCGAAGAGAATCCCGACACCGTCATTGTTCCCGACACCACCCCGAAAAAAGCGAGCGGCTCCAGCGGCTGCAGCCTGACGGTGATCTGAACGCGTTTCTTTCAGAAGACACTCTTTTAAGATAAAAAAGTCTTGACATTTTTCTGGCCGTGTCAGAAATTGCATCCGTGAAAATGATCGGGAGTGCTATGAACTGGACATTGTTTTTACGGGTCGCTATGCTTTGTCTTTCTGTACTGTCGATATTCTCTTGCTCTTCTCAAGAGGCATGGAAGCCTTCGATAGAGTACACCGATGCACCGTGGGAATTGCCGGACGGAGGGCTTGCCGAACCGGTCAATGTGTATCGCGGGAATCCTTCCCGTGACGGCGTCATCAGTAAAGAATCCATCGAATATTTCCGTCAGTTCGAGCCGATAGAGGCATTGCGGGGGAATGTCTACCATGCGGCGCAATACGGGGATATGATAGCCTATGCGGCCCAAGAAAAGCAGGAGGGTGTTTGGGGCGACCTGACACTTTTCCTCTATGACCAGCGACAGCGCAAAGATTTGTTCGCCGTTCCTCTGTCGGTCACTATCGCAAGCATGGAACTCACCCCGGGAGGTGTCTTTGTTCGAACCTCCGACAAGGGCGACGAAAAGATGTTGGTCTATAACTATCAGGGTGAGATCTCTCTTGATCTTCCAAGAGTTCTCGAAGAAGACGCGTTCAGCATAAAAGAGAAGACAAGCTATCTTCTTGCCGATCACTATGTCGCCATCCTTAATGAGACGATCACACTCTATCGACTTTCGGATGGGAAGCCCCTATGGGAGAACATACAGAATCTATATGGCGGCCGGAACCTTTTGAATGCGGGCGATACCTTCTACAGCATCGTTGATGACGAGGTGCTTGTTTTTGACCCAAAAGATGAAAAAGTGTGGACTGTCGAGCATAGAGAGGATGAAATTGGAGAATCGGAGATACTTCTCACCAAAGAGCATTTGGTAAAGAACGGCACAGTTTCGAATTCTTCCTCCGGTAATTATCCTTTCGCGCTCATATATGATCGTTCAGGAGAACTGCAAAGAGAGATCGAGGGCGTGAAGATAGTTGCGATGATAGGCGATGTGATCCTATATAACAAGGCCGGTGGGTCATCGACGGAGTACCATGCCGAAACATTGGACGGGGCTCCTTTGTGGCAGAAAACGATGGATGCGCTCCTGTATGTGGATGAAGCGCATCGCTTTGTATGGGGCGGGTATAACGAAATTCCTAAGAGAGTCGAACTGTGGGCTGCCGATACCGGAGAACAGATCGATTATTATTACGCCCAATGGCAGGATTGGGGAAGTGTGGCGGGGCTTGTCCCGGTAGACGATGAGTTTTTCGGCTTTTCTGAATATCCGCCGCAGATATGGAGCCTGCTGTATCATCAAATGTCATGGGTGGTGGAAAAGGAGTACTACCGGAATAAGAGCGGCTGGATACAGGAATACAGCGACCGATTCTTAGAGATATTTCCTTTCGGAGAAAGCATTATAGCGCGAGGGAGTAACGGCACCCATTATATACCCCGTTTTACCCGCGAGGAAGAGATAGTCATACATGACGATACGCTGATGCCGTACTCCCATGACGGCGAACTCAGGCTTTTTGCGGCCATGCGGGGGTCCCGTCCGACGATCGTCAAGCCGCTTGCGGGTCGTTTGCCGCTTGAACCCCAAGAGCGCCGGGAAATTGCTTTGGATAAGCCGCCGCAAGTCGTATACGGGGATGTCGCCTATATTCTCCATCAACCCGACAACGATACGTTATTGCGTGCCCAGGATCTTGTCGACGGCGCGATTCTTTGGGAAAAACCACTGGCGAAAGATGGCTACGCTGATTGCCCCTTTTACAACAAAAAGATCCGCCTGTTCGCCTATCCGCTCATCATCATCACCGATGTTAAAAATGGGGAGGTCTCCTGTGACAAGTCCATGACGCAGGCGTTTGACGCGCGGGACGGTTCATTATTGTGGACGATGTCCGGCAGAAGCGACGCGTTTCTCTATAAGGACACTGTCTACCTGTATAATTATCTCGACGCCTCGGTTAAGGCGATGGATGTGCGCGATCTCAAGATCAAGTGGTCCCGGCAATACGATA
>CALMRE010000089.1 GCA_937871295.1 uncultured bacterium
TCGATCTGTTCGATCCGAAACACTACGCAGGAAAGAAACTTGGTTCCTACGCCCCCAAAATGGCCATCGTACGGAAGGTCCTCGAGAAGACCGTGATGTTGTGCGATCCGGAGAAAAGGAAACGCTACGACGCCATGGTCTTCGGGCACGGGAAGTTGTCGGATGACCTTGAAAAAGCACGCCGTACGATGGCGGCCGAACACTTCGCCAATGCCCTCATGTTATCAAAAAAGGAGTCCTGCGAGGAGACGGAAAAGTCCCTGCGGGAGATCGGCCTCGCCATCGAACTGGACCCGGAGAACAAGGAATTCCGTACCGCCCGCCAAAAACTTGAGAAACTTCACAGAAAAAATAAGATGAGGAGACAGTTGCTCCTCATCGAACAGCTCGATTTCGACTTGTTCGAGGGGGAACGGCTCAAGGAAGAACTGGCCAAGGCACTTGATCTTGGCGAGCATACCGCTGAAATATATTTCGCGGTGGCCGAACTGATGGTGAAAAAAGGGTATCTGATGATCGGCAAGAAGCTGGCGAAACAGAGCATGAGCCTTGATACCGACTACACGCAGAAAGTGAACCAACTGCTGACGAAGATAGAACAGGTATTGGATTACTACAAAAAATTCGGGCAAGGCGAAAAACAGAAAGACTACGAACTCTGAGGACGACTCTGCATGGCGGTAATCGGCATCGATCTCGGCACTACCAATTCCTGCATCGCCCATATCAAGAACGGGAAACCGGAAGTCGTTCAGGACATCGGCGGACGCAACACCGTTCCCTCGATCGTCAGTTTCGTCCGGAACGAAGAACGCAACGAGGTCATCAAACTCTGCGGCTACCCCGCCTACCAACAGATGCTCATCAACGCCGAGAACACGGTGTACTGCATCAAACGTTTCGTCGGGCAGGGTTTCAAAAGCCCCATCGTCACCCAACTTCTGCCGACCCTTTCCTACAAGATAATCCCTAACGAAAAGAATGAGGGCATTGAGATATACGTACCGGCCACCGATAAGAGTTATTCTCCCGAGGAGGTGTCATCCTTCCTGCTGACCGAACTGCGCTCCATCGCGGAGCGGTTCCTCGGTCAGAGCGTCACCAAGGCGGTCATCACGGTTCCCGCCTACTTCAACAACAAGCAGCGGCAGGCCACCCGCGACGCCGGCCTCATCGCCGGTCTCGAGGTGCTCCGCATCATCAACGAACCGACCGCGGCCGCCATGGCCTACGGCTTCATGCAGGGCGGCAACGATCAAAAACTGCTCGCGGTCTTCGACTTCGGCGGCGGCACTTTCGACATCACCATCATGGAGGTGAGCAAAGGCACCTTCAATGTCATCGCCACCGCAGGGAACACCTTTCTGGGCGGCGAGGACATCACCAACGCCCTGTTCGACCACATGCTCGGCATACTCATGCAGAAACACAACCTTGCCGATGTCGACGATAAACTCGTCCTTCAGCGCATGCGCGACTATGCCGAATCGGCCAAGAAAATGCTTTCAACGCAGGACAAGGTCGATATCGAGATACCGTATCTGAAAGAGGTCAACAAAAACTTCATCCACTTCAAAACCGAGATATCCCGCGCGACGCTCGAAGAGATCGCGATGCCCATCATCCTCAAATCGATAAACACCTTCGACCGCACTCTCAAAGAGATAAAACTCGACCCGAAGGATCTCGATGGCATCATACTTATCGGCGGACAGACCCGCATGCCGCTGGTCCAGCGCCTGCTGCGCGAAAAGTTCCCCGACACCCAGATACTCAAGAACATAAACCCCGACGAAACGGTCGCCATCGGCGCGGCCTATCAGGCTTCCCTGCTCGAGGACGACAGCGCGCTTCCTCAAGCGCAGGAGACACTTCTGCTCGATGTCACGCCACACAATCTCGGCATCGCCATCGGCAAGGATATGTTCTACACCCTGATCGCCAAGAACTCTACCGTCCCCACCTCGGTCGACGATATTTTCGTCACCTCGCGAGACAATCAGGACCGTGCCCGCATCCTGCTGTTGCAGGGCGATTCTTCCCTCGCCTCGGAGAACGATGTGCTCGGCGAATTTGAACTCACCAACCTCCGCAAAGCCCCGCGCGGCGAGGTCAAGATCAAGATCACCTACGAGATAGACATAAACGGCATCGTCACGGTCGAGGCGGTCGATCAGGATACCGGCCAGAGACAGAAGATAACGGTCGCCTCCTCCAGCAACCTGTCGGCCGATGAACTGCACAAGAAAATAGATGAGAACAGCGACTACTATCTCGAACTCGCCGAAAAGAGCATGACCGACGATCTGGTGCGCAACATCACCGATTGCATCTACGAGATAGAGAAAATGAAACCGAAACTCTATCAGATCTTCTCATCGAATGAACTGGGCATTGAACAGATAGACAAGATGGAGATGCTGCTGACCAGCACCAAGACCTATCTTAAGAACACTGAACTGCATCTTGAGCGACTGCAGGACATTGAAGCGAAACTCGACACCCTGCGGAATACCTATACCAGCCTTATCGAACGCTCCGGCGAAGACTGATCACCAATTTTTCCTGAAAAAAAAGTGATGAAAAAAAACGCCGCATTTCTGCGGCGTATAAAAATAAAAAAGAGGCGACGACCTACTTTTCCACGGGGGGACCCCGCAGTATCATCGGCG
>CALMRE010000090.1 GCA_937871295.1 uncultured bacterium
ACCGAAAAAGCAGACCTTGAACGAGAACGCAAGGAGCTGGAAGAAATGCCGGAATTTGAACTTCAGGAACTCGCCAAAATCTATGAAAAACGCGGAGTTTCCAAAGAAACCGCTATGCAGGTTGCTAAAAGAAATCCCCTCACGACCTCCTCCCCTATCAAAAAATGCTGGTTGATGTTTTGCTCATTCCAAACAACAACATTTGTCTATTCTATCCGAAAAGAAAAGTAATGCAAATTGCCAGAATAGAAATCTTGATAAAAACCGAAAGAAAGATAAAATTCTTTTGGAAGAGGCCATGATGATAGACCTTGGTAAAAAACAATCAAAGGGAACACCAGTCGGTGATAACAAAAAGGAAGAGCCTTCTTCTACCGAGGTAAACGAATGGCGCCCCACTTCCGGTACACTTCGGACCAGCACGAAGGACGCGGGGAAAAAAATAGACATCGCCCTGCAAAATGCGCTGAATGCAAAGAGAGCGAAAGAAAGCCCTTCTTCCCCGCAGGATCCAGCAAAAAAAGGAACACCCTCAGAAAAAGCCCCGCAAAAGGAAAAGAAGTCTTTCTCGTGGGGAAAGTTCTTCTTATATTGCTTCATAGGATTTATCCTTTACGCTATTTTTCGGGACAAAGATGCTCCGCCTTCAGAACCTTCGCCTGCCGTTGTCCCTGCACCGACAGTCGTAGATCAGACGGCGGAGGATGTGCAAAAGGCAAAGAATGCCAAGAAAAAGGTTCCGAAAAAAGCAAAGACCTTTGCACCGAGCTTTGATTGTTCCATGGCGAGCACCTATGTCGAAAAGACCATTTGTTCAGATAGAGACTTGGCTACGATGGATAAAGAGATGTTTGCGATCTATAATAGACTTCTTCCCTCCCGTGGGAAAAAAGTACGCTTGCCCCAACGGGCATGGCTTTCCGAAGAAAGGAACCAATGTCAGGACAGGGATTGCATCAAGCGTTGTTATGAAGAACGGATACATGTATTGAAGATAGAGGAAGAAGAAGGCTCGATTTCTGGAAATTAATAGCGCCCGACGAGGAACCGAGGTTTTTTAAAGGAGGATGGTTTATGGATTTAAAGAAGGGTGGCGGCCTTTTGAAGAAACCAGGTGGTACTGCTGAAAAAAGCCATCAAGTTCCCCAAGAAACCAATAAACCGACTCCAAGTTTTAAAAAAACCGGTCAAACGGCTCTTTCGGGAGCCTATAAGGATGTTGCAAAATTGGATACGGGTACTCCCAAGATACCAATCCAGCGATATTCCAGAGAAAGCACTTTTAATGATAGCTCTGCCGGACAGAATCGCAACAAACTTTTCCTAGCGATAGCTGTTGTGGCGGGCATGATCCTCTTTTTTGTGATCTATAATCTGGATGACCGACCGGTCTCAGATGATTCCAGAGCCTTGGCTGAAAGGGAGACAAAAAATCCGGCCGCTCCCTCTTCGCAACCGGCACCCGAGACGGAGTCTCCTTCTAGGGCGCTGACCGGTGGATCTGGTACCGGCAATGCGCCTGCTCCCTCTTTAAACACCTATATGTCTCGTTATCAGCGCTCTAGTGTGGATTATGCTTCCACCTATCCCGAAGAATTTTCCATGCTCTATGAAATGCTCAAGGATGTTTTTTCCCGGGAAGAGTTGGCAGCCATTGTTAATAAAGATGCGGCCGAATTGGATTCGGCCCATAAAGAGAAAATGCGTTTTGTGGCGGCCCCCAATTCGCTGAAGAAACAGAAACAACAACACAAGGATTATATCCCGATATTGGTTAACGATAAAACTGTTCAAGAAGGACTTTCCTTCTTTAATGAATATCGCGATACCCTTAAAAGGGCCATGAATACTACGGGTGTTAAAATAGAGGACATCATCGCAGTCATCAACTGGGAGTCGAAATTCGGGAAATATCGAGGAGAATACAGTGTTTTTAAAGTGTTCGTAGGAAACCTTTTCCATCTTTCCGAGATAGAGGAACAACTCTATCAAGAAGGAGCCTATGATAAAGAAAATGTCATGTCCAGAGAAAAGGCGCTTCCTCGGATACAGAAGCTTAAGAAAAGAGCAGCGGAAAACTTGGCGGCCCTATTGCGGTTGTCGCGCGAAAAGAGTTTCAACCCCTATGAGATCAAGGGTTCTTGGGCCGGCGCTATCGGCATTCCGCAATTTATGCCAGCCTCCATGGTGTATGCTGCAGATGGTAGCGGTGATGGAGAAATAGATCTCAATAATATGGATGACGCCATTTTCTCGATAGCCAACTTTCTTAAGGAACACGAGTACAATACCAAGGGAACCAAGTTTGCTTTAGCGCGGTATAATCCCGAAAAGATGTATGTGGAAGGGGTTTCCCTGTATAGCCAGAAGATATTGGATGCGGGGCTTACCTACTAACCCATAAGATTTTGGGGGGGGGGTAGTTTTGGTGCTAGAACGCAACGTGGTCTGCATGGGCTTTCTGTTTCTATCGGGAATCCTTTTTTCTGCTTCTCAAGAGCCCAACAAGAAGGTAGACTCCTTTAACGAGGCAAAAAAATACCTCGAGAAAGTAATCTATGCCGACGATTCTCTGCGTCGCGACTTCTACTGTAACTGTCCCTATGACGCCAAGAAGAAGGTGTTCCCGGAAACCTGTGGCTATATTCCGAAGAAGGACAGCAAAAGGAGCCACAAAATAGAATGGGAGCATGTGGTTCCCGCCGAGAACCTTGGTCAGGCCTTCGTCGAATGGCGTGAAGGGGCCCCTGCCTGTGTTGATAGCAAGGGCAAGGCATTCAAGGGTCGCAAGTGTGCCGAGAAAGTCAACGAACAGTTCCGGACCATGGAGGCCGACATGTACAATCTGGTGCCGGCCGTAGGAGAGCTCAACCAACAACGATCGAACTACCAGTACGCACTGATAGACGGAGAGCCGCGCGAATTCGGCAAGTGCGACTTTGAGGTTGAGGGCAAGAAGGTGGAGCCGCGTCCAGAGATACGGGGCGACATCGCTCGGATCAATTTTTACATGGCTTCTGCATACCCCGCAGTTCATTTTCTTTCCGATAAGCAGCGCAAACTATTCGAGGCGTGGATGGCACAGGACCCCGTTGATAAGGCCGAATGTGAACGAGCAAACGCGATAGAAAAGGTGCAGGGAAATAAAAATCTGGTGTTGGAGAATACCTGCCGATCTATCAAATAAAAAATCAAGGGGCGAATTCGGCAAGCAGGGAGAGGAATATCTCGAGAGAAGGGGCGTTGTTTTAGTTCAATGAGATGAGGGGGTAAAATAACATGAGGTGGTTTCTCTTTTTTCTTGTATTAGGAGGACTTTTGTGGGCCTACCGTTCTTGTGCTGAAAAAGAACAGCCCGAAGAAAATAAGGCCGCGACGCCAACAGGAGTGATGCCCGCCTCTTCAGAAAAGATATGCTTTGATAAAGATCGCGAAAAGATAATATCAGAGCTAATGGGTCGCAAGGTTTACACGAGCGAAGAAGGTTCGTGGGAATTTGTCGACAGATCGGAGATCCTTGCCGTGAGTGCTATTTCTCATGGAAAGGGAGAAGGAGAGTTCAGTCGTTGTGCTATAGCACTTTATATGAGAGATATGAATTCAGGGACTTTCTATTATATGGGACTGATCCTGAACTACAAGAAACCCAACAACGAATATATACTGAGTTCGCTGACGCCGCTTTTCTATATGGATATGGATAAAGCGATGAGCGATGAGCCACGAATACCTCAGCGAGAAGAAACCTCGCTGGAAAAGATCGTTAATAACTATGTTGAGCAAACATACAGAGAACTTCAGCTTATAAGACTTTCTTCGAAGGAATGTCTCGCAAAAGGCGAAAACAATGTCGAGAACAAATGGTGCGCGGCCCAACAGGAAGAAAGCGTCCGGTTTCTAGTGAATAGGACCTACGAAAAGGTTCATGACTTTGTGGCTGTTGAAGATAAAAAATCTATAGAAGTTGCTCAAGAGCATTGGTTGGAGTGGATGAAACAAGAACTGATATGGTATGAGATATCTTCGACTACCTGCGGTCCTGCGCATACGCAGGATCTGCTCTATGGAGCCTCGGATTTCTATGAGAAAAGAGTTCTTTCTCTAATGTCCTATCTAAGAGATTACGCAGCAAAGGCGCAATATTGTAAAAAATCCCTTAAACAAGAACAAGGGGAAAAGAAAGAGACTCCGGATAAAGAAAAAGAGATATGAAAAATAAATAAATTAGAAAGGCGCAGAATGTATTTCTTGACGGCAACTGTCATCTTTGCGGTCTTGATTGGAGAATTCGGAGCAAACTGACCGGCCAATTCGGAACAAACTGGCCGGGTAATT
>CALMRE010000091.1 GCA_937871295.1 uncultured bacterium
GTGACCGACGTCGAGAACGGCTGTATCATGGAACCGTCGGCGGGCATCGACCCCGTGACAGGCGACCCGACCATCCCCGAACTCAAGGTATTCGACCTCGACGGTACCGAACTGCCCCTTGAGCGCGAGGCGACCAAAGAGCTCGAAGTGAACCTCTGCTACAAAGCGCCCAACGCGACGCAGGTCCATATTTCCCACTACGCCAATTTCGCCCAAATGGAGACGGTGACGATACCCGAAGCGACCGGCGGTATCTGCCCCGACGGTTATCACGCCTACAAAGGATGGAAATACGACAAAAAGAACCTCCCGGCAGAGCCCAGCGACCGTATCCCGTGGGCGCTCTACCTCAAGGCATCGGACGATCTGGGCGCCGAGACCAAGGCGGCCTCGGTCCAGTTCTTCATCGACAACAAAGCGCCGGTCATCGTCAATCAGGTCCTTTCCCCCGCGGCGGCCAACGGAACCAGCACCGTGGTCCTCGCCCTCAGTTTCCAGGAACCGGTGAAGGAACTGACGCTCGACAGCGGTGACCTCGTCTTTAAACGTATCGACGACGGGAAGGACCCGCAGTTCTTCCAGTACCACTATCTGGTCAGCGAACACGACGATGCTGAAGGGACCTACAGTTTCAGCGTGGCGGTTATCGATCTGGCGGGGAACGAGGCAACGATCCCTCTTGACGGCGGCCTCACCATAGACCGTACGCTCCCCGACCTCACCGTAACGATAGAAAAGAATGACACCGCCGTGGAGAGCACCACCCTCTACCTCAAGGATGCCGACACCCTCACCGTATCGCTGACCCTCACCGAAGCGCCGAAAAGCGAACCAAGAGTGAATCTGGGCACCTATCCGCTCGACTGCACCCAAGGGATCGACACCGAACACTACGACTGCACCCTCACCATCGATAAGGATAGCCATGAGGAAGGGATCGCCGACCTCACCGCATCGTTCGAAGACGCAGCAGGCAACCCCTACGCCGCGCCGCTCAAAGCGGGCATCCGGCTGGATTACACCGCGCCGGTGCTGACCCTGAAGAAGAATAAGGATGCCACGTACAACAAGAACGACCAGATACTGATAACCGTGAACAGCACCGAAGAACTCTCCGAGCTGATCATAAACACGGTGCCCCAGAGCGATCTGTCGGGGCGAACATGGGACATTCCCCTCGACACGAGCGACGGGGAACATCTCGTCACCGCAAGCGGAAAAGACTTGGCGGGGAACGAGGCTACAGCGCTTAGTTGCGACACAAAAGCGGACTGTGAATACACCATAGACCGTACCGATCCCACCGCGACGGTAGGCGGTTTCCCGGCAAGCACCTCTCGTTTCCTCAAATCCACCGGGATCGACTTCACGGTCACGGGTAGCGAACCCATCACGGTAGAGGCACAACAGGTCGGTGGCAGTTGGACCCCATGCACCGGCGGCGCCTGTACCTACACGACAGCCGAAGGCACCGACAAGGTGGACACACAGGAAACGGTGACCATCCGCTATGCCGATATGGCGGGCAACAGTGTCATCCAGACGGCGGGCACCGTTGCGGTCGACCGCACCGCACCGAAGCTCACCATCAACCTTTCCGACACGGCCTTGAATGCATCGGACACCCTCCAGATAACGGTCAATGCCTCCGAAGAATTGGGTAACGATCCTGCCGTGGTCATGAGGAACACCACTACCAACACGGACGTCACTCTGGTCAAGGATGCGGCCTCATCCACCACGTTCGCCTTCAAATACCTTGTACCTGCCAACAGCAAGAGCGATGACACCTACCGGATAGTGGCCAATGGTGTCGACAAGGTCAATTTGTCGGCCGACGAAGTGATCTCAGCGAATATCCTGATAGATACCAGCGTCCCCGCCGTGAGCGGCACTGCGAGCGTCACCCCCGACCGCATCAGGCCCGGCGGCCCCAACGCCGTCATCACCTTCACCGCCACCGAGACGATGAACGACCCCGGCGACAGCGTCACGGTGAAAGTGGGCGACACGACAACGACCTGTACGAGCGACGACGGCCTCACCTACGAGTGTCAATACACCGCGACCGGCAGCGGCGCCGACTCCATCGAGGCCATCAGCATCGCCCTCACCGACGCCAGTGCCAACGGCACGGCCACTTCTCACGGAACGGTCTATGTGGATAGAACGGCGCCGCGCATGGTCAGCAAATTGGTCACGCCGACCGAGGCGAAGGGCGGATCCCTCGTGCAGGTGGTCGTCACCTTCGATGAACCGGTCAGCGGGGCAACCTTCGGCGGTGATGGACTTTCGTTTATCCGTACCGACGACGAGAGTGATCCGCAGCGGTACACTTACGAATACCCGGTGGAGGGTACCGAGACCGAGAAGAGTTATGCCCTCACCCTCGCGGCGAACGACGCCGCCGGCAACCCGGTGGCCGACGCCGGCATCGGTACGGTGACCATCGACCTGACCCAGCCGCAGATAACGGTGAACAGCTGTACGGTGCAGACACGGCGAGGCATCGCCCGTAGCGGTATCGCCGCGGCTACCGTCGACGATGTGGTCGAGGTGACGCTCGACATGACGGTCGAAGAGGGAATAGCCCCCGTCGTAACGCTCGGCTCGATAGAAATGGGCGATCCCTGCGAGACCCCCGCCGCCGACTGTTTCGCTCACACCGTTACCGGAAGCGACAGCGAAGGCTTCAAACTGGTCGGCCTTGACGCGATAGACGCGGCGGGCAATGTCTACAGCAGGACGATCGATCTCAGCGGCTGCATGGCGCAATACGATTTCACCGGGCCATTGTTGACCAGCGCTCTCCTAGTCCGCACACCCGATTTCGCCCCAGCCCGCGACAACGGGACAAAGACGCTCTCGTTCAGTTTGACCGACCCGCTCACCGACGAGACGGTATTCGCGCAACTGAATCTCTATGCTGATGAGGAAATCGATCCCGATACGGTACTCATCACCGGTTTCGATTTCGGCGATCCGGTCGGCGTGCAGGACAACTACGCCCAGTTCGAACGCCCCCTCGACTCCTCCATGGCTGAAGGGCTCTACACCCTGACGGTCAATTGGCGCGATGTGCTGGGCAATGAACGGACCCGACCGATAGATTGGAAACTGCTCCTTGACAAGACACCGTCCGACACGGCGGTCGTCAATATGCAGAAGGTGCTTTACACGCGCAAGCCGTGGGGTACCGACGATACCGACGGCACGCCGAAGTTCAGCGTGGCGGGACAGGCATGGTCGGTGACCGATACAGAGGTGGTAAAGGTCATCGCGTACAATGAATTGGGTTCGATCATCGGGCAGGGCGCGGTCACGGACGGCGCGTTCAGTATACCGACGCTGACAGGCGGCGATCTGCCGAAGATATACCTGAACCCGGTGAAGAGAAGCGGCGTCAAGGCATCCGGCAACGGTGCCCTCGTCACCGAGATATCGTGGCACGCCACCATGGGAGGAAAAGTGCCGGGGAGTACGCTGGAGAATCCGAATAGGTTTTTAACTCAAGCATGGATAAAACAGAACCTAGAACAGTTGAGCATTGCAGAGCGGGGCATAAATGATGGTATCGCCTCGCAGGGACTGCCCTTATTGTATAGTCAAGGTGCAAGTAATTGGGAAAAGCGACTCCTAGATGTTCCTTCCGCCAGAACTAATCATGCCTTGGCCTACAACAGTAGACACGGACATATCCTGCTTTTTGGTGGGATGACATCAACTTACAGTAACGACACATGGGTGTGGAGTGATGCTGGATGGAAAAAACTAACGCCTGAAGATCCTGAAGGCGATGGAAATCCATCGCCACGCTATGGCCATTCGATGGTTTACGATAGCAATCGAGATGTCGTGATTTTGTTTGGAGGATCACCTCAAGATGATACAACATGGGAATGGAATGGAAAAAGTTGGCGCAAAGCAACACCAACCGATCCCGAAGGTGACGGCAATCCTGCATCTAGAATATTTCATGCGATGGCCTATGACAGCACCCGCAAGAAGTTAGTGCTGTTTGGCGGATCCTCTGCTGGCGACGAGACATGGGAGTATGATGGCACAAGTTGGGAAAAAAAATCTTTTGCAGATCCGGAAAATGACGGCAATCCATCCCCTCGCTTTTATCACGCAATGCTATATAACAACTCAAAGAAACTCGTGACTCTTTTCGGAGGTCAAAATGCCTCTTATGAAGCAAACAATGAAATGTGGGTATGGAATGGCAACAGTTGGGCGAAGTGCGTCGCTGGCGGTGCGTACTGTAATATTACCGATCCAGAAGGAGACGGCAATCCCGCTTCTCGCTGGGGTCACTCGATGACCTATGACTCTCATCGCGATAAAATTATTCTTTGGGGCGGCGTACCTTACGATAATTACATTTGGGAATGGGACGGACGCTCTTGGGTAAAATGTCTGACAGGGGGAACTTACTGCAATATGTCCGATCCCGAGATGGATGGCGAACCACTGGCCACGGAAACTCTCGCAATGGCATATAGCACTATGACGCAAAAAGCCATAGTGTTTGGGGGATTCGCCGCTCTTGAAGATAGTGACGAAACCTGGGGGTGGAATGGTAGCAGTTGGGAAAGAATGGCTCCATCGTCTAAAGACAAAAATTCTTCCATTTTTGATGTTGGCGGGCTTTCTTTGTCTTATGACGAAACGAAAAAACATTCCCTTATATTTGGGTTTAGCACACCAGATATTTACCTTGCCAATGAAACATGGGCATGGAACGGTTCAATGTGGACAAATAGAAACCCTGTCGACCCAGAAGGAGATGCTAACCCCTCAGCGCGTTCCGGATACGCCATGTCATACGATAAGAATCGCGGCAAGACTGTTATTTTTGGCGGTATTGTTTGGGGCGAAAGCAGTTATGTTTATTTTAATGAGACATGGGAATGGAATGGAACCAGTTGGTCGAAATGTGTTCCGGGAAGTAGCTACTGCAATCTTACCGACCCGGAAGGTGACGGCAATCCATCTGCCAGAGCGTCCTCTTCAATGTCATATGACCATATCTCCAACAAGACTCTCTTGTTCGGAGGAGGCGGAAGTAGCTCTGCGAAGTACGGAGACACCTGGGAGTGGAATGGTTCCAGTTGGGCCAATAAAAATCCCAGCGACCCTGAAGGAGATGGGAACCCCACTCCTCGCTATGCTCATAAAATGGCATTTGACTCGCTCAGAGGAAAAAGTGTGCTTTTGGGTGGAT
>CALMRE010000092.1 GCA_937871295.1 uncultured bacterium
CGGTGGCAGGCTCCAGCGTGCCATGACCGATCCGGCGACCGTGGCAAAGGAGATGGTGAAGCCGGGCTTCACGGCCGATTCCTACCAGAAACGGTGCGACGCGGTCTACAAGGATGCCGAGAACCTCGAATACGCCGGCATCGCGATGTTCGCGGTGGGGGGCGCGGCGATAGTGACCGGCATCGTCCTGATGGCGCTCACCGAAGATATCCCCGTGCAGGCGGCCGTGATCCCGGGCGGCGTCTATATCGGGTGGAGGGGGGAATTCTGATGGAAATCCTACCTGATCGCAACACCCTCCGTCGCTGTGCGACACCTCCCTGCGACAGGGAGGCAAAGACCGGAAGGCCCCTTGGTGCAGGGGGCTCCGCAACGCGGTGGGGGTGTTTATTCCTGTTCGCCTTGTTCCTCATCGGGTGTGATCATCCGGAGCGGGTGGATATAGGAGAGTTGGTGGAGGCGCTCAACGCGCTCGACAAGGATGAGGTCGTCGATGATGATGCGGTGGGTGCTGACGAGATAAACCCTGATGATGATGGGGTTGTGTGCGAGGAGGGGGAGAAGGTCTGCGAGGGTCAGTGGGTGATGGTATGCAGGGGCGGGGAATTCGTGCAGTCGGAGCACTGTGTGGACTGCGGGCCGCTCTGTCAGTGTGCGGAGTCGGCGGGGAATGCGTGGTGTGAGCATACCGATCCGGGTCCGGATGATATTGATGTTCAGCCGGATGATTCCGTTGTAATAGATGAGGATGTGCTATTGTCGGACGAAGATATGCTAGAACAGGAACCAGACAATGATGCACTTGAGGCGACAATGGAATTACCCTGTACCGGCCAGACCAAATGTTATGGTATTTATGGCGATGAAATAGAATGCCCAGAAGAAGGGAATGCGTTTTATGGACAAGATTCACAATATGCTGTCATGGGTTATTGTTTCCCACGCGACTATACAATAGAAGGTAATGTGCCGGAAGAAGTGGTCATAGACAATGTAACAAAACTTGTTTGGCAGAGAACACTTCCTGATTTATATTCTGGCTGTTCTGGCGGATCGCCAGTAGGGAACACTTGTGAATGGCAAGAGGCGATAAAATATTGCGAAGACTTGATTTACGATGGACATGGTGCATGGCGGTTGCCAACGATTGCTGAACTAGAAACTATAAGTTATTATAATGGGGGCGCGGGCTACGGTTTTGATGAAATTGTATTCCCGCAGCTGCCATTATCTTTACTTAGCGAATATTTTTGGTCCTCCACACCCAGATCAGTCCCGAATAGTGGGGGTGTCAAATGGACTCTCCGAGGAACAGTTGTTAATTACTATGCTGATGACAACAAACTTTATGTTCGCTGTGTGTCGGGCGGTGTAAAGAAAGCTAGGGCATTTTCAGAGTATGAAACCGATGGTAAAATAATAGTGAAAGATGATTCTATGTTGTTCGAGTGGACCAAGGAATATGTTGCGGATGTTTCATGGGAAAGCGCACTTGCTCATTGCGAAAATCTGTCATATGGTGGGAAAGATGACTGGAGATTGCCCAATATTAATGAGCTGTTGACTGTTTTGGACTACGAGAAGTTTAATCCTGCTTCCTCTTTCCCAGGATTGATAGAAGAAATATTCTGGACATCGACAACAAGTATTGGCGATGACGATGCATATGTTGTGCAAATTAGCTCTGGCATTATTGACAAAGAGAAAAAGACTTTGAGTTACTACAAGGCAATATGTTTAAGAAATCTCTAGGCGAATAATTGTGGATGTGATTTTGGCGCAAAGGGGTGAAAAATGAAATCTTACGGCATCGTGATTCTGATAGATTTCTTAGGTATTTCTAAATACAACATAAGCGAATGCGAAGCATTTCTTTCTGTTAGGAACACGATTATAGACTACTTCAACTTGGCCGAAAAGAATCTAAGAGAAGATACCGGAGAATTTGGGAAGAAGGTGCCAGATACTCTCAAGATTAATACCTATGCCTTTGGCGACAATATAATGATAACAATTTCTCTTCCGTCGAAGGAAATGGATTTGCCATCTAAAACAAGGGATGCAATTGAGAGCTTCTTTTTATCTTATATTCTCAAATGGCTATCGGCGTCTTTTGTTTTCTGTCTTGCCAAGAAACTCTTGTTCCGAGGTGCTATAGGAATCGGTGATTACATTGAATCAAGATATAACGACAGAGATGTTTCAGTTATAGGTCCAGCGATCGCAGATGTTGCCCAATGGTATGAGGCAGCAGATTGGGGTGGTGTGATAATGACACCCCCAACATCACATCGCATAGATTCTTGGCAGAACGACTACAACCGAATTGATAGCCCTATTATTAGAGAGCGTTTTCTGCAACTTCA
>CALMRE010000093.1 GCA_937871295.1 uncultured bacterium
TTAACTCGAACGGAGAGCCCGTTCTCAGCAACTGTGAAATTCTCTGTCAGGACTGTCACAAAGCGACAAGAAGTTATGGTCGCTGAGGGTCGTTTCACGGTCTATCGCAGGGACGCCTGATCATTCCCCTTGACTCCCCTCCCCTTCTCATGTAACCATTCCCCGCGAACTCGAACGGAGTCCTCCCCATGAAACTCATCATCACCGAAAAGCCCTCGATGGCGAAAAAGTATCGTGAAGCGTTACGGGATATCCCCGACCTGCGCGTCACCAATTCCTTCGGTCACATCGAGGCGCTCGCCGACATCAACCACTATCTCGCCGACAAACTGGGCGACAACAACACCTGGCGCGGCTCGATACCGCATCTCCCGTTCGTGCCGGCGAAGTTCGTGCATGTCATCCGGGAGGAAGAGGCCTTCGCGGAGATCGCGAAGCATCTCTCGCAGGCCGATGAAGTAGTGCTCGCCTGCGACCCCGACCGCGAAGGAGAACTCATCCACCGGAACATCATCGAGATCGCGGCCGACCGGGGTCTCCTGAAGGCGCGCACGATCACCCGCGTCTGGCTCCACAGCGAGACGGCGGCCGAGATAAAGAAGGCCTTCTCCGACCGGAAGCCCCATACCGCCTATGAAGGATACTATCAGGCGGCGCGTACCCGCGAAGCGGTCGACTGGACCGTCGGCCTGCAGTTGACGAGGCTCTACTCGGTCAAGTACGGCCGTCCGGGCCACCTCATCTCGGTGGGCCGTGTCCAGTCATGGCTCCTCTCTGAGATCGTGAAGCGGTGGCGGGAACACACCGGGCATACCCCCGAGACCTTCTGGACCTATGCGTTCAAGACCAAGGACGGGGTCTCCTTCAACCTCGTGGATGAAGAGAAGAAGATCCGGCGTTTCTTCGTCGCCGATGCCGCCGAGCAGAAGAAACTGGCCGGCGTCGCCGCCGGTCCCCTCACGATAACGGTGGTCGACCGCAAGCCCTTCACCGAGCATGCCCCCGCCCTCTACGACCTCAAACAACTCCAGAAGGACGCGGCGAACAAGTACAAGTTCTCACCCGATGAAACACTCAAGATAGCGCAGGCGCTCTATGAGACCCATGAACTCATCTCTTATCCCCGTACCGACTGCAATGTCCTGTCGGCCGAAGAGGCGAAGGAACTGCCGAATGCGGTCTCGCTCATCGAACGGTTCCCCGCGTACCGCGATCTGGTCGCCAAGGTACACGCCGCGAACCCGGCGTTAATGCTCGCTCCCAAGTACATCGGTGAACTGCAAGGGCACTACGCGATCATCCCGGTCCTCAACTACACGCGGTCGGGGCTCCCCGCTCTCTCCGAGGAGGAAGGGAAACTGTTCGATCTTATCGTCACGCGCCTCCTTGCCGCCCTCCTTCCTCCCGCAAAAGGAGAGACCACCGAGATGCAGGGGGTCATCGGGGAATTCCCGTTCCTCGCGCGGTGCCGTAATTATACCGACCTCGGCTTCAAGAGCGCCCTCGGGAAAGCGCTCGTCCCGGACGAAGAGAGCGCCGAGGAAGAGGCCCCCCTACAGGTCGCCTACGATACCGGCTCGGTCGTCACCGGGAAACTGTCCGAAAAGAAGGAGGAGACCAAGCCGCCGGCGCTCTACACCGATGCGGCGATCCTCTCCCTCATGGAGAAGGCGCATCTCCTGATCAAGGATAAGGCGCTGCGGGAGGCGCTCAAGGACGCCGCCGGTATCGGGACTGCGGCGACCCGCGCCGGATTCATCCCGACGCTCATACAGCGCGGCTACATCGAGAAGAAGAAGCAGACCTATATCCCTACCCCGCTCGGGCTCGAACTCGAGCCGATCCTCCCCGAGGAACTGAAGGTGCCCGACTACAGTGCCCGTCTGGAACATCACC
>CALMRE010000094.1 GCA_937871295.1 uncultured bacterium
GCGTAGGTCAGTTCCGCCCATGCGTAGAGTTGCGCCATCTTGGGCGGCGTCACCGTGTTCCCCTCCGCGTCGGTCCATGCGTAGTGGAGCCGGATGCCGCCCGCCTCGTTCGAGGAGCAGGCGGCGAAGGCGATGAGCAGTATGAATGACCAAACGACACGGTTCTTCATGGTCTGTCCCCGTTATATTCTTTCAACATTTCAACTCCCGCTCAACTCCTGCTCAACCGGGCGAACACATCGGTTCGCCCCTACTTTGCTTCCTGCGCAGTAAGCCAGCCGTCATTCTTCTGTTCAAGGAGCAGGACGGTGGTGGTCGCGGCGGCGGCCCCGGCGATGACCACGCCGGTCACGGTCCAGAACCACCAGGTCTTGTACCACGGTGTCGGCTGTTCGGGCACCGCAAGGTTCTTCACATTGTTGGCGCCGGGAGCGATATAGATGTCGGTCTGGAGCGGGAGATAATCCTCGGGGTCGGCAAGGACCCGCAGGCTGTAGCGTCCGGGGACCAGTTCGGTCTGTTTGTATTGACTCTCTTTGACATCGCCTTTTTCGGCGCCGAGTTGCAGGGTCGCCTCCTTGACATTGAAGGTCAGTTCCACGCCGCCTTTCTTGGCGGTGTAGTCGATACCTGCGATCTGGTAGGCGGCCAGTTTCACCGCGTTGCGCAGTTCGTCCTTTTCGCCGTCGAAGCTTTCCAGTACCCGGTTCTCGACCTCGCCGCGCCGCGTATCGATAAGTTGTATCGAGATGACCCACGTGTCCTTCACCTTGCCCACCGATCCGCTGATGAGCTTGGACAGACCCAGCGATGCGCCGATCTCGATCACGCACTCAAGGCTGTCGGTGCACTGCATCTCGGCGTCGGTCTGGACCTTGGCGAGCATCGCGTTGATGTCGTCCTGTCCGATGACATTGACCCCCTGAATGGAGTTGAGTTCCGAGGAGAGGATGGCAGTGAGGGCGTCGGAGGTCGCCTGTTCCACGCCGCGCGCCGCCAGCGGCATGACGGCGAGCTTCAGCGTTTCGCCCGGTTTCAACTGGAACATCTGCTTTATCTGCGCAAGCCCGAGTATCTCGTCGAGCGCCAGCGGCAGTTTGGTCTTGAGGTCGGCGATATCTTTTGCCTGCGCCGTGGTGCGCAGGCCCACCGAACCGTCGCCCACATTGATGGTGTTGAGCGACAGGATCAGTTCGTCGCCCAGTTTCGCCACCTTGCCCGCGATGAGGGTGTCGCAGTCGAGTTTCTTCTGGATCTCGACAAGACATTCGGTGGAGGATTCACACTGCATCTCGGCCTGCTGGCCGGTGAACTGGATGGCGGTCTCCATCTCGGCCGCCGTCACCACCGAATAGCCGGCACGGTTGCCGATGTTGAGGACGATGGTCTCTTCGACCGTCCGGGTCAACGCCTCGTCGACCTCGACGCCGGTGATCCGCTGGACCAGCAGTTTCTTCGGCTCGCCCGCAGGAGCAGGGGCGGCGACAAGGGCCGGAGCGGCAGGTTTCGCTTCCTCTTTTACGGCCGGAGCGGTCGGTTTGACGGCCTCTTCCTCGTCGGCATCCTCGTCGTCGGCCTCAAGGTCGATCTTCTTCTCGACCTTTGCCGGTTTTTGTTCCGCCTTTACCGGCGTTGCACCGGCGGCGAAGAGTTGGCCGTTAAAGAGCGCAACGATCAAAAGCGCGGCAATGATGTTTCTCATGGTTCGGTTACCTCCGGTATGGTTATTCTGTAATGGTGTATCTCACAATAACCTCGGCATAGTCGGTAGCGATGGAGCCCATGTCGGCCAGGAAGCCGTTGGGGGCGGTCGGGACGACGGTGAAGTTGAATTTGCGCAGGCCGCTGTTGAGGAGTGTCTGTATCTCGACCGGGTCGGTCGTTTCCCATGTGACAGGGGCGAGGTTGTCGGGGCCAGCGGTATTTGATGCCACTGTGACCCAGCGGTCGTGTTTCCATGTCAGGAGGTCAACACCCTCATACGGAGTCCCGGAATAATCGCCGAGGCCGCCGGCGTTGAAAGAGACGGAAAACGATTGAATGCTTGTGTCGTCAGTGATGTCGGAATTTTCCCATGAAACATTCATGATCTGACCGGCGCGGTCATTGCCTCCGCCGTCCCATTCCCAAGTTTCGTTGTTGAATGAACCGCCATCAGAACCTCCGAACAGAACCACCTTCCCGCGCGCGCTGTCGTAGGCCATCGCGTGAAAGGAAAGCGGCAACGGCTTTATCGCCGGGTTATGCTGCGTCCAGTTCGTTCCGTCCCATTCCCAGGTCTCGTTGAAATAATGGTATGAACCATCAAAATACAATCCCCCGAAGAGGACCACCTTCCCGCGGGCGCTGTCGTAGGTCATCGCGTGCCAAGAACATGCCGACGGCTTTGTCGTCGGATCCATCTGGGTCCAGTTCGTGCCATCCCATTCCCAGGTATCGTTGCGGCCTGAACCGGCGACATCTCCCC
>CALMRE010000095.1 GCA_937871295.1 uncultured bacterium
CCTCGATGTTGGGCACGCGCCAATCTTCGTACCCTCCGTACGATAGGTCTTCGCAGTGATCAAGGGCAGTCTGCCAAGTTACAGAAGCGGCGTATTCCTTGGTCCACATCAAATTTCTCACCGTATCGGTCACAATCACCTTGCCTTCCACCGTTTCCTCGGTGAAAGTGCTTTCCGGAACACCCCCAGCGCCTCTTACACAACGCACAGGGTGGGGATTGGTCTTATTTTCGTAGTGTAGGATACCATTATCATCGAATTTCACAGCCCACGCATATTCCGTGTAATAAAATCTAGATGATGATGTCCAAAAATACTCGGTTGAGGTTCCAAGGAAAATGGCGGTATCCACGGGAGGATTATAACGACCATAATCAACGATACTCACCAATTCACGATCGGTGGGTAGCCACCAGTCGTCTTGGCCTGCGTAGATCAGGTTGCCACAATAATCTATCGCTTCCTGCCATGCGCATTTTGTACCACTTACTCCGGTGCATCCCGCATAGGTCGCCGGAAGGGTTCTCTGCCAGATAAGGCCCGTCACATTGTCGGTGATGATATCATCGCCCGTATCACCGCTCACGGTGTAATCGCGCGGCACACATTCTCCCAGCAGAGCGTACTGCGCATCCTGCCCGTAGAAGGCATTGCCCTCGGTCGGGCAGGTCATGGTTGTGGTCTCGTCGTAGCACAGCGTCTGACCGGTGCAGAGGACGCCGGTCGGAGGAGGAATATCTACGCAGGTCGGATATTCGGGGCTCGCCGGAGCGGTATAGGATATCTCGAAGCCCTCGGAACAGCCGCAGTCGTACCCGGGCGAGATGTTGGTGCAGGTGGCCGAGGTGTCGTCATTGTCGTTGCAGAACTGGATCGAAAGGCATTCGTCGATGTCGCGGCAACTGCCGTTGAAGAAATCGAAGTAGTAGTCGGTGCAGTCGCAGGTATAGCCGGTCGGCGTGTCGGTGCAGGTTCCGGCGGCGTCGCCGGTATCGTTGCAGGGGTTGGACCACTTCATGCACTCGTCTACCGGCGAACGGACGCAGAGAGCGTACCGCGCGGCGCTCTTGGCGTCGTAACTCATGAGCCCGGCGTCGAAATTCACATACCACGCATCGTCATTGGCGAAAGCACTGGTGGAAGAGGCCCAGAATATCGAGGCGGCGATACCGGGGAACGCGCTGGCAGGACCGCTTGCCGCGTCATCCACGAGCGTCGCCAGTTCGTTGATATTGGGAAGCCGCCAATCGCTGGCATCGCCGTAGTTCAGCGTCTCACAGTGGTTGAGCGCCGCCTGCCAGTTCAATGTCGACGCGCTTTTTTCTTTAGTCCACTGCAATCCCGACGCCGTATCGGTCACGATCACCTTGCCCGACACCGTCGTCTCCGTGAAGGCACTGTCGGGCAATGCGCCACCCCGCACACAGCGAACATAGTAGGGGTTGGTCTTGGCCGTCGTATCGATGTATCCGTGATAAAAATAGACGAACCACGCGCTGGCCGAAGCACCCTCCTTCACCGACGAGGTCCAGTAATAACTTGATTGCGTATCGGAGAATATCGTCGTGTCTATGGCAGGGTTGCTTTTGCCGTAGTCGGGCAGGGTCGCCAGTTCCTTGCGAGAAGGCAGGCGCCAGTCATCAGAACCACCATATGAGAGATCGGCGCAATAATCTATCGCCTCTTGCCATGTGCATTTCGTACCGCTTTCGCCGGTGCATCCCGCGTAGGTCGCCGGAAGCGTCCTCTGCCAGATAAGGCCGGTGTTGTTGTCGGTGACCACATCGTTGTTGGCGGCTCCGCTCACCGTGTAGTCGCGCGCCTCGCACTGCACCAGATACTGGGCATCCTGCCCGGTGAACGCCTCGTCCCACGAAGGACAGGTCATCGTCGTCGTGTTGTCGTAACAGAGCGTCTGCCCGGTGCAGGTCACCTTGTTATTCACGCAGTAAGAGCCGTTCCAGTAGTAGCCCGCCGCGCATTTGAAGCGGCAGGAGGCGGTGCTGGCGGCCGGATCGTAATTGGTCGTCGCATCGTCGGCGGGTGTCCACACGCTGCCGTTCCATACCTGAAGATACCCCGACACCGTGTTCCAGTCGGTGTGGAGCGGCTTCGCGGCACAGGTATAGGTCCGCGTGTCGGCTTCGCAGTCGGTGCCGTTCCAGATGTAGTTGGTCAGGCAGACGAACCGGCAGGCGGTCGAACTGGGCGTCGGATCATGCGCGGTCACGCTGTCGGCCGGGTCCCACGTCGAGCCATCGATCCATGTCTGCTGATAACTCGACACGGTGTTCCACTGCGAATAGTCGGGCTTCGCGGCGCAGGTGAAGGTCCGCGTGCCGGGTTCGCATGAGTCGCCGTCCCATGAATAGTTGGTGTTGCATTCGTACTCGCAGGTGTTCTGGTCGGCTATCTCGTCGCCGTGGTAGGCGTCGGTGTCGGGCCCCCAGCCGTCGGCTTCGGTATAGTATTGCGTTATGGAGTACGTGGTCTCGCCACCGTAGTAGATAGCGTTGGCGATGATGCCGGTGCAGGCCTCGACTCGCGTGTTGGTGCAGCTCTCGCCATCCCAGTAATAGTCGGCGGCGCACTTGAAGCGGCAGGCGGTAGCGCTGGCGGTCTCATTATAAAAAGTCGCGCTGTCGGCGGGATCCCACGCACTGCCGGTCCATGTCTGCTGGTAACCGTCCACGGTGTTCCAGACGGTGTTGTCGGGTTTTGCGGCGCAGGTGAAGGTCTGCGTGTCGGCGGCGCAGGTGGTGCCGTCGTCGCTGTAGTTGAGCGAGCAGTTGCAGGAGTAACCGACCGTCTCATCAACGCAGGCCGCGTCGCCGTCGCCACCCTCGTCGCACGGATTGGACTGCGTCACGCATTCGTTGACTAAAATCGTGTCGTCATCGGGTAGAACGATATCATCGTCATCGTTGCTGGCCTCACCCTTCACGCAACGCACATGAACCGGAGGGCCATTGGTGGCGTCACGAAGATGTTCGTTATTAACACTGGCATTACCAAAATCAACACTCCAGACATAAAGGCTGTTGTATACCGAAGAACTCCATAAAAGACCGGATGTTTCGCCAAAAACCGAATAAGTGTCAGCATAGGGCGTACAACCAAGACATGATGATTGCCAGCAACTAGCGATCACACAATCATCAGTAACCCCGCAATCACCTTGCGGTTCGGTAGTGGGGCAGTTGGATATCAGTGTCCTCAACTCTGATATCGTCGGCAGGCGCCAATCAGAATGACCTTCTTCCGTAATAGTCTCACAGTAGGACATCGCCTCATACTGCGTCATAGTCGTGGCAGATCTGTTTGACCAACAAATAACGCCGTGTGGGTTGGCGCAGTTTGCGATATCGATGTCCGTTATCTCTTCATCGACCAGCGCATCGTCAGCGATAATGACCGTGTCGTCGGTCGGTAGCACGGAATCGTCAACATCCGACTGATCCGACTGATCGGTCTGATCGTCAGCGGAATCCTCATCGGTAACGACGACCATATCGTCGGTCGTTTCGGGCGTATCGTCGCTTTCAATGGCCGCATCGTCGGCGACCACATCGTCCTGTTCCTCATCCCCGTCCTTTATGTCGCTTATGTCCTTTTCGTCCTTTTCTTCATCTTCGTCGCCGACCACTAACTCGTCGTCGGTCTCGCCGACGGCATCGGTATCGGCCGACGGCTTGACGCATTTCCCGTCCACGCATTCATACGGTTCCTTGCAGGTATTGTCGGTGAAGCAGGCCTCGCCTTCGCCGCCCCGATCCTTGAATTTGAGCACATCACACGCGGAAAACAGCGAAAGCACCGCAAGGAAAAAAAGAACCTTTCTCATATCGTTACCCCGTTCACCGTTCACTCCTCACCGTTCACTCTTCACTCTTCACCATCTCCCCGCAAGGGTGATCATCGCGCCGCCCGGCATCGGCACCACCGCCGCCTGCACCGGCTTTTCGGCCACCAGATCCCATATCAGGAGCGCCGCGCCGGTACCCAGCGCCGCCCCGCCGATCACATACGAGGCGATCATCGTGCCGCTCCAGGTATCGTAGTCGCTTCGGTCGCCATTGGTCTTCCCGGCGTCGTATGCCTTCTTCGCCTCATTGGTCTGCCAGTGGGCGACGCCCGCCAGCGCCATGAAGGCGCCGCCGCCCGCCAGAAGGCCGACACCGCTCCAGCCGAGCGCCGTGAGAGTGCGCGGCGCGGGTGCCGGTTCCGGCAGCATCGCCGGGGCCTGCGGGATGGGTGTCGTCGCCGGGGCCGCCGGCTGCGGCTCGGGAACGGATGGCGGGGCCGTCTTCGCGACCACCTTGTCGAACAGGTCGGCGACCGCCGGCGGGATCCCCTCGACCAGCAGATTGATATCGCCTTTCGCCTTGAACTCGGCGCGTCCCAGCACCGTAGCGGTACGGACATTGAGGCGTTGCAGGTACAGTATCCAATAGTCGCCCATCTTGGCGAGCGTCCCGATGACCGATTCGGGGGCGCCCAGCGCCGCGCCGATCTCCGCGTAACAGGCGGTGTCATCCGCGCCGCAGGAGAGTTTCTTCTCCTCCCCCACCATGAGCGACTTCATCTCGGTCTCGCCGATGATCTGCTTGCCCGATATCCGTCCGACCTCCATGGCGACCATCGCGCTCACCACATCGGCGTCCTTATCGGTGACGCCGGTCTTCGGCTCGACGCGCCACACCACGATGGATTCGGAATTGTCGGCCGCCGCACAGGGCGAACACAGGGCACACAGCAACAGCGGCAGGATGACCTGCATGAAAAAGAAATGTCTTTTCATTCCGGTGATATCTCCTTGTATCTTCCTCGTTGGCGTCGATTCTCCGCACCCATCCCGCAAGAGTACCGCGCGGCCGTTTTTTTTCAATTTTTTTGCCGCTTTCTTTCTTTTTGACTTGCCGGCGCTTTGTGCTACTATCGGCGGGTCACTGCGCGACGAGGTATCGCATGGAAAAACTGAACTTTCAGGACCTGATCTTCCGGCTCCAGAAATTCTACACCGAACGCGGCTGTGTCCTGATGCAGCCCTACGACTTGGAAATGGGCGCCGGCACCTTCCACCCCGCCACCTTCCTCTATGCGCTCGACCCGCGGTGCATCAACACCGTCTATGTCCAGCCGTCGCGCCGCCCTACCGACGGCCGCTACGGCGAAAGCCCCAACCGGATGCAGCGCTTCTACCAGTTGCAGGTGCTCATCAAGCCCAGTCCCGCCGACGCACAGGGGCTCTATCTCGAAAGTCTCAAGGCCATCGGCATCGATCCGAAGGACCACGATATCCGCTTTGTCGAGGACGACTGGGAGAGCCCGACGCTCGGCGCGTGGGGACTCGGCTGGGAGGTGTGGCTGGACGGGATGGAGATCAGCCAGTTCACCTACTTCCAGCAGATCGGCGGCGTCGACCTCAAACCGGTACCGCTCGAACTGACCTACGGCCTCGAGCGCATCTGCATGTATCTGCAGGATGTCGACAATATCTACGATCTCCAGTGGAACGACAAGGTGAAATACGGCGATATCCACAAGCAGGACGAGGTGGAGTTCTCGACCTTCAACTTCAAGGAGGCGCCGGTCGAAGATATGTTCCGTTTCTTCGACACCTACGAGCGCATCAGCGCCGAACTGCTCGCCAATGGTCTGCCGCGTCCCGCCTACGAATTCTGCATCAAGGCGAGTCATTCGTTCAACCTGCTCGACGCGCGCGGCGCCATATCGGTCACCGAACGCCAGCGCTACATCGCCCGCATCCGGACGCTCGCCTGCGGCATCGCGCAGGCTTACGCCGCATCGTTCAATAAATAACCCGCCTCACTCGCAGGTCAGTTCATCGTTGTTGCCTTCAATGGTAATCTTTGCCGGATCTGCGCCAAGGTCATTGATAAAATGGTCGGCCACCTCTTCGGCGGCGCAGGTGGCAAGCGATGGATTGTTGGCTATGGTGATCGAGCCCCCTTCGAAGCTCTCTATCTGTTTCAGAAGAGAAATATCACTCAGAGATGCATTTTCATCTATTCTGAAATTCTTCCCCAGTTCTCTCAAGGAGGCAAAACTGTTCAATGAAACGATGTTGGCATTGCCCCATAAGACAAAGTAGTCAACATGCTTGAGCGCGCCCAGCCCGCTGAAGGAAGGTATGTCGTTCGCAAAATCGAGCGACCATACCGAGATCAGGGAAGAGAACGCGGTGACCTGCTTCACCGTCGGATGGCTCGATATGCGCAATTGGCCCGTCAGACCTTTCAGGGAGGCAAAGCCCGCCAGTGTCTCGACACTGTTCTCCCCCATGTTGACGCTTTCGGCTTCCGACAACAGCGGGAATATCTCCACCCCGTCAAATCCTGAGCAATTATAAATGCTGACGGAGCCGCCGACATGCTCAAGAAGCGGGAAGGATGTCGGCAGGTCCTTGGCGCCACTTATCGCCAGAGAGTCGTTCACCCACCGCAGTTTAGGAAAAGCATGTGTGCTCGGCGAGGAGATATCGATCAGAGAGAGTGCTTCAACCTCTTCAAGATAGGGGAAATTCCCCATGTCTCTCACTTCATCGAACCGTATCGAGCCGGCCTTGACAAGACGCCCGAACGGCTCCCAATACACCAGTTCGGGAAGTTTTGAAAGATTGACATTAAGTGAGGTCAGCGCATCGATACCGGGAATGCCCATGATGCTCTTCAACGCGAGGCAGGATGATATGTTCACGTCGGAGATGGCGGTCAGCGCGGGCAGGGATATCCGCGTCAGATATGGATTCTGGGAAATATTCATATCGCCTTTCACCGTGCGAAGAGCGACTAGGGAATCGGTAGTTCTCAAAAATTCATTCTCGCGTATATAGATTGATCCGTTGACCGTGGTCAGACTGTTCAGTCCCCTCAAGTAATGAAGAGACGAATCGCGTATTGTCAGAGAATCTATTTCCTGTAGACAGCGTAACGCCAGAATATCCGGGATCCCTGAGACGATCACTAATGACCCGATCGATGTAAAGCCATGCAACGCCTCCAAATCCTCGGCGGTCGCCACCTTGATCTCGCCCGGTATCGGATAGACCCCTTTGTCGCATTCCGCCTCGAAAGGAGTGGTGACGGTCACCTCTTTTTCCGCCCCGCGCCACACCTCGTTCGTCCCGAAGGAACCTATTATCCAGACGGCATCGCCATGCCCGATGATCACTGGGTCGGCCATCACGCTTACCGGTATCGGCGTACCGTTGTGCTCCCATACGAGGCCGTCGGACGAGGAGTAGATGTGCGGCTTGGGTTCGGCGGGCCATTCTTGGCATTCATAGTATGATCCGCCTCCCCCAGACGGCCAAAAAGTGACACTGTCATCCAGATACCGTTTTCCGCCGAACAGCCAGTATTTTCCTTTGTAGGGAAGCGCGGCGCTCATCGAGAGCGTTTCGGGGATCGGCATCCCAATTACCCCTACCTCACTCCCGTCGGCGCCGAACGAGCGTTCCTCGTCGTGATAGAGGTAAAGTGTCTGAAAGCAAGAGCCGTACGGTGAACCCGACGGCGGAGACTGCTCCAAATAACACCCCCCTGTAAAGTGGCCGCCAAGCACATGAATCTCATCGCCTTGAGCGAATATCGCCGCCCCCACGATACCGGTAGCAGACATCGTGCAATCACCCTCCGGCAAGGTCGGCTCAATAGTGAAATGCCCCTTCCGTTCCCATGCAACGCCGTCGGTTGAACGCCATAGATCTCCCCCATCGGCACACTCCGAACGGCCACCGACCAGCCACAACGCATCCTGCCACGAGATAAGCGAAAATCCGGTCCTCTTGCAGAAGTCCGGCTCGGCCGTGAGCAAGGTCCACGCAATGCCATCGGCGCTGTTCCAGACCCCTTCGTCGGTGACGGCCCACAGTTTCCCATCGTGGATCACGACAGTACCGTTGCCGACTATCGACGGCTCGATGGCATCGGCGACCTCGGTCCAGACCTTTCCATCCGCAGAACGCCAGACATCGTGATGATCGGTGCCGCCGAGTAGCCAGATATGGCCGTCAAACGAAACGGCCGCCGCATTGGCGCGCGACGGGAAAAGCGTCGTATCCTCGGCAGGCAACGCCTCGCGTACCAGTTCCCATACGAACCGCAGGTCGGTATAGGGAACAAAATCGCTGTCATCCCAGAGCGGTTCCTCGTCGGGGAAGGCAACATCGCTGCCCACCATATCGCTGTCGGGCGACGCAGGGTCGTCGGCAAGTATCTCGTCGGTGACGAGGGCATCGTCATTCGCCAAGATGGTATCGACGGCGACCTCATCACCGTCATTCGGCGTCACATCATTGTCTGATTTTGTCGTGGCGCGGGAACAGGAGAAAAAGCAGAGAACCGCCAGAGCGATGACCAACACCAACCGCATCATGCGCCTCCTTTTTTCCCTAAATAACCTCGCGCATTATAACAAGACGGAGAGGTATCGCCAGCTTTTTTATTTTTCTGCCGCGAGGACCGCTTCGAGTTCGTCTATCTGTTCGGCGTGCGGCCGGATGGTGCGCGCTATCTCAAGCCAGCGGCGCCCGTAGAGCAGGCACCGGCGCGACTGATCCTTCGGCTGACCGTGGGCGAGGTTGATGTTGGCTATCGCCGCCACCAGCGGTATCTCCATGATGCCGCCGAGTTCCTCGTAGAGCGTCTTGGAGACGCGCGCCGCCCCTTCCCAGTTGCCGTTCATGATGGCGAGGAACAGGAGGAGGTTGTTGATCGTCGTGTCGAGCACCGACAGCGACAGCGCCGTTTCGAGGATATTGGTGAAATCGGCGAGCGACCGTTTGGTCAGCGCCTCGACGAACGCGCTCTCCATGAAGAACGGCCGCGTCCCCCAGTTGATGTACTGGAGTTCGTATATCGGCACCGGCTGGGCGATACCTTTCAGTTCGATGTTCCCGGCAAACCGGAAGAAGTAGTGCTGGGGGAGGAGTATCTCGCGGCCGTTCACCGGCAGACGCATCGCGATGCGGTTCTCGGTGACATAGCGGTCGAGGATGGCGCGGCTGGTCTTGTGCATCATGATCTTGCTGACCGAACCGAACCGGGTGTGGCTCTCTATCCGCTTGGTCAGGTTGATGCTGAACCCTTCGAGCTGGCCGTTCTCCTTGATGTAGAGATAGCCCGAATTGATACCGGCGCCGAGATCTTCGGGCGCCTTGTTCTGGAAGATGCGCGACCGGTTGAAACTGCCGTTTATCCACGCGATCTTGATGAGCACCGCCAGATCGAGCGCCGTCTGGACATCGCGCCCCGGGTTGTCGGAGAAGAGGAACACCCGCCCCTCGTCCCCCACCACCTCGACATAGTAGTTCGAGGAATCGTAGAAGTCGCCGGGATAGTTCTTGAAATACATATCGGCGGCGCGCAGGACCGTTTCGTTGAATTCGCGCAGGAAGGTTTCGTAGTAGTCCTTCACCGAGAGGACATTGGCGTACTCGGAGTAGTTCATGATATCGAGAAGCAGTACCGTTCCGAAGGTCTCGTTGCGTGGCATCGTCCACTCCATTCAATTCGGGCCC
>CALMRE010000096.1 GCA_937871295.1 uncultured bacterium
ACGACGACGGCGAGGACTCCGATACGGATGAGTCGGTCGAAGAGGATACCGCGGTGAGCGAGGATGATGTGCCGGTCGACGACTCCACCGTGGTCGACGACGACCCCGCCACCGATCCCGACATGCCGGAAGAGGAGGTCGATGTGGAGAGCGATTCCGACTCCGATGTCCCCGAACCCGACGATCTCATCGATGAATCGCCCGACGCCGACGAGGAACTCCCGGAGGACGAGAATCCCTTCATATTCACGGCGGTAGAGCCCGAATCGACCTTCGGCATCGACGTGGACGGCGCCAGTTATTCCCTCGTCCGTCGCTACCTTACCTATAATAAATATATGCCGCCGATCGAAAAGGTCCGTATCGAGGAACTCATCAACTACCACGACTACGACTATCCGGTGCCGGAGGCGGGTGCGCTGCATCCCTTCTCGGTGACCGTCGAGATGGGGCCGTGCCCGTGGTACGATCAGCACGATCTGCTGATGATCGGCCTCAAGGGGCACGATCTCCTGCCGGAGGAGCGCAAACCCTCGAATCTCGTGTTCCTCATCGACGGTTCCGGTTCGATGCTGCCGGCGGCGCGACTGCCGCTCCTCAAGACGGCGCTCAAGAAACTGGTGGACAACCTCACCGCCGTCGACCGCGTCGGCATCATCCGGTTCAACGATGAGGCGCATGTCATGCTCGATCCGACGCTGGCCACCACATCGGGCAAGACGCTGATGAAGGCGGCGATCGATTCGTTGACCGCCAACGGTTCGACCGACGGCGGCGCGGCGATACAGATGGCCTACGACTGGGCCGCGATCAACAAGAATAACGACGGCAACAACCGCATCATCCTCGCCACCGACGGCGCGTTCAATGTCGGCGCGACGCTGACGGCGACCCAGTTGAAGGACCTGATCGTGACCAACCGCAACGCCTTCATCTACCTGACGGTGCTCGGGTTCGGCGAACCGGCCGAACTGAACGACACCAATCTCCAGACGATGGCCGAGAACGGCAACGGCAACTACTTCTACATCGACAACGAGAAGGAGGCCGACCGCGTCCTCAACCGCAAAGTACTGGGGACCATCTTCGCCATCGCGAAGGATGTCAAGGTGCAGGTCGAGTTCAATCCGTCGAAGGTGCTCAAGTACCGGCTCATCGGCTACGACAAGAAGGTGCTGGAGAACGAGGATTTCAACAACGACGCGGTCGACGCGGGCGAACTGGGGGCGGGCCACACCGTCACCGCGTTCTACCAGATCGAGTATGTATCCGGGATGAGCCCCTATCTGTTCGCGCCGGGGGCCGACGATTTCGTCGAGGTGCGGCTCCGCTACAAACCGCCCGAATCGACCGAGAGCACGATGTTCGACACCAAAGTGACGGCGGCTCACTACCTCTCCGAGCCGTCGGAGAACTTCGCCTTCGCGAGCGCCGTGACCGAATGGGGCCTGCTCCTGCGCGATTCCTACTACAAATTCGACGCCTCCTACGACAACGCAAAGGCGCGCGCCGAGGCGGCGCTGGGTACCGATGAGTGGGGCCTGCGGGCCGAGTTCGTGACGCTGGTGGATGCCGCCAAAGAGTACGACAACTAGCTGAAAAGGCCGGTCCCGGCCGTTCTACGACTTGATGCCGCCGTTATCCTTTATTGTGTCAGGTCGCTGACATCCCACCAGTAGATATGCGAATCAAGGTCGGTGCCTACCAGTTTTTTGTCATCCGGCGAAAAGATCAGGGACGAAAAAAGATAGGCCGCCCGCTGAATGGAACGTACCTCTTGACCATCGCTGAAACGCCATACGCGAATTGTATCCACGTCCAAGCTGACAAGGAAACGGTCGTCGTGCGAGAACGCTATCGGTCTGCCGACAGTTCCTGCGCTGTAAAGAGTTCCCATCTGAAGATCGTTCGATGCACGATGAATGCTTATCGTGTGTTCGTTCTCTAGCCGTGCATAGAGAGAAAGATCGTGTGAAAAGGCTGAGCCGTCTCCATACGATATAGTACCGATCAGTGTTCCGTCGGCAACTTTCCACAAGCGCGGAAAACCATCCCCGCTCATACTGGCAAGAACCGCTCCATCGGGGGAGAAAAAGAGTTCCGCGACATCTGTCATATTAGGATCGGAGAGTATCCGCGTTTCGGTGCCGTCCGATAGACGCCATAGGCGGATCATGTTATCGGAACCGCCGCTCGCAAGTGTCGTTCCGTCGGGCGAAAACACGACAGTTGACACCCGGCCCGTGTGGCGTGACAGTGTCCGGAGTTCCCCGCCGTCGGCATATCTCCATAGTTTGATATCCCAGTCGGCGCCTCCGCTTGCCAGCATCGTTCCATCGGGCGAAAAGGCGACCGTCGAGACGGTGTCGGTGTGTCCTGCAAGAGACCGGAGCAGGGTGCCGTCGGTGCTTTTCCATAATTTTACTAAACCATCATCGCCCGCCGTCGCGATCGTCGTTGAGTCGGGTGAGACCGCCACCCCGTTTGCAGAACCGAGATGCCCCGCCGAGTGTCGTATTTCCTGATGGCTCTCCGCGTCCCAGAGTCGAAGCGTTCCGTCGTTGCTCGCGGTCGCCAAGAGCGCGCCCTCGGCGCTGAAGGCGAAGGAGAATATCGCGTCGGTATGTCCGGAGGCGAGGAGCCCCAAGGAACCTCCGTTCAGTGTCAGGTAGCGCACCTCCGATCCCTGACAGGTTCCCCCCAAAGACCACTGGGAACATCCGGCCCACGCAAGCAGGACATCATCGGATGTGGGGGCGAAAGCAATGGCGTTCATGCTGCCGGAGGTATCGGTGAAACTGTTCTGTTCAGCGCCGGAAGCGACGCTCCAGAGACGCCATTCACCTCTCAAACAGGGCAGGGCCTCTTCGGCACATGCCGCACTCGCGACCATCGTCCCATCGGGGGAAAAGGCCACGGCGGTGACCGCAAGCGTATGTCCGGCCAGCGCATGCGCCTCCGTGCCGGTCGCCATGTCCCACAGTTTGACGTCGCCATCGCGGCTTCCGCTCGCGATGAGCTTTCCATCAGGAGAAAAGGCGACGCCGGTCACCGGTGCGGCATGGCCCGACAGCGTCGATTCGTCGCCGGTCGGTATGAATATCAATTTAACGATCTTTCCGGTGTTCCCCGCAGCGAGGAATGCATCGTCGGGAGAGAAGGCGACCGTCAGGTATGTTCCGTCCGATCCTTGCCGATCAAAGATTTTCTTGCCGTCGGAGATGCGCCATATCTTCAGCGATGCTCCGTTCGCGACAGCCATCATCCTGCCGTCGTGAGAAAAAGCGAGACCATTCACTCCCCATTCGTCATGTCCCGAGAAAGTACGGATCGTTTCCCATCGGGCCGTGTCGAACACGCGCACGAACCGGCCGTCGCTCACCGCAAGGAGTGTTCCGTCCGTTGTGAAAGAGGTTTGGTGAGGATGGTTGAGGTCACTGTCTCTGCTGAAACCCATCGACCGCATGAGACGACAGCTGCCCGAGGTATCCTCTCTGCGGATGGCGCAGTAGGTTTCGCCGTTGCAGTCCTCGTCGTCGGCGCATGTTTCGCCGAGCCGCCAATCCTGCCCCACACAGGCCTCGTCGAAACACAGATCATCAAAGGACAGGTCGTTGTTGTCGTCACACTGTACGAGGTTGGCATGCCCCTTGCAGGAGGGTAGGAAAATGTCCGTATCGGACACCGGTTCCTCGGATTCCACGCCATCGCCATCTTGGTCGTCGCCTATTTCTTCAAGATCGGTTCCGTTGTCGGTGTTGGTCGAGACATCGATATCGTTCTCGGCGTTCTCGGTCATATCACCTTCGTCGTCCACCTGTCCGCTGGCATCTTGGTCTGCGGGAAAGCGAACCCTGCCGTCTTCGCAGGAGAGCAACAGGAGCCCGATGACCGCAAACAGTACGGAGTAGAACCGCTTCATGACTTTACCTCCCGAGAATCCCTATCTTGAAATTTATTTTATGCCGATCGGTGTCCAGAATCAAGAAGAAATATGAATTGGTCTGGGTTTTCTACGACTCGATGCCGCCGTTATCCTTGATGCCCGGCACGATGATGAAGACATCGCGTTCGTCGAGCAACGCCCCTTCGCCGAGCACCTGAATGGTGGCGCGGAAAAGGGTGTTGGCGGTGGTGGTGGGCTCGAAGATATCGTTCTTGAAGGTGACATCGAAGAAGATGTTCACCCCCGGTTTGGCCTGATAGAAGGTCGTCTGATCTTTGCTCACATAACTGTCGGCCGGATCGCTGTAGGCGGGGATGATGTCGACGATGAACTGCGTCGTGTCGATGCTGTAGGGATTGGCGACCGAGGCGCGGGTGGTGGTGACATCCATCGCGATATTCTCGACGAGGTCTTTAACCGCCGTGACGATCTCGGATGAGAGCCCGTTGCCCGAATAGCCGGTCTGGAAGATGAAGTACTGACCGTTGGTCCCCTTCGAATTGGTGCCGTCGGCGATCTCTTCGTACTGTTCAGTGATGTCGAACAGCAGTTCGCCCACCCCTTCGCCCACCACGCCGATGAATTTCGCCTTCTTCGCGTTCATCGCGGCGATGACCTCATTGGCGTAGTGCCCTTCGTCCTTACTGTCGCGCCATTTGTAGCGCACACGGAGGACGCCGCCGTCGCTGACCCAGTCGTCGTTGATGTCGTAGAGGTTCTCGTCGGTGATCATCATGACGATCGGGAGCGCCGCCGGACGGAAACAGGCGCCGCCGATGGAGCCCAACTGCCCGGTGCAGTCGACCGCCGGGATGACGACATCGGCATAGTGTTCGTACCAGTCCTCGACCCATTCGCTGAAGTCGAGCGACACCTCGAGCAGTTCGCCGTTGAGCCCTTCGCCCGACGCTATCTGATAGAGATTCTCGTACTGCGCCTCGACCTTGCCGCCCCCCGCGCCGCCGAGATTGTCGACCGCTGTGGTCATCGCCGCCGCGTCCTTGGTGACCGGCTGGTTCAGGAAGAAGGCGGCATCCTCGATGCCGGCGAACGATGAGAGCCCGAAGGCGGGATCGGGGACCGCGGCCCCCACGCCGGGGACGATGGTGGTGTTGATGCCGGTCTTGAGGTTGTCGCGGGCATAGCTCATCGAACCCGACAGATCAAGCGTGATGACCAGATCGACCATCTTTATCTGGGTGCTGAATTTGAGCGCATCATCCTTCTCCGGGTCCTGATAGGGGAGTATCACATAGAACTGCCCTTCGTAGAATTCGGGGTCGGAAACGAGCGGGTCCGATCCGGCCGCCACTTCGGTATTGTCGTCGTAGGTGTCGCCGTCGGTGTCGGCCAGCGTGTGGTCGGTGCCCAGTCCCTTCTCCGCCGCGTCGGAGAGGCCGTCGTTGTCGCTGTCGGTGTCGAGGTAGTTGGGGTGCCCGTCGTCGTCGCTGTCGGTCGGAACGCCCTCCGCCGCCCCTTCATCCTTGTCGAGTATCCCGTCATCGTCGGAGTCGTCGTCGAGGTAGTTCGGCGCGCCGTCGCCGTCGCTATCCTTGACCCCTTCGTAGAGATCGTCGAGCCCGTCGCCGTCGGAATCGTCGTCGCGGTAATCGGGGATGCCGTCGCCGTCGGTATCATCTGCTCCCTCGATGCCGTCGGGGATATTGTCGCCGTCGGAGTCGGAGTCGCGGTAGTCGGGGGTGCCGTCGCCGTAGTCGAAGGAATAGGCCAGCCCCCGGTAGTCGGGGGGGCCGTCGCCGTCGGTATCGGACACCCCCTCGTCGGCGTCGGGGATGCCGTCGCCGTCGGAGTCGGTGTCCTGATAGTCGGGGGTGCCGTCGGAATCGGTGTCGACCTTCACCCCGCCGGGCGCCTCGGTGCCGTTGGATATCCCGTCGCCGTCCTCGTCCTGATCGACCCACGCGTCGCTGTCGGCGTCGGGAAGGACCGAGTCGCCCTCCTCGTCGTCGGGGAGGCCCGGCTGGTCGGTGTCGCCGGCGACATCCTGCTCCGGCAGGGCGCTCTTGTCGCTGTCGCCCGTCTCGATATCGGTGACGCTCAGGTCGTCGGTGCCGGTCGTGCTCCCTTCGGAACAGGAGAAGAGCAGCGCACCGCACAGAACGCCGATCGTTACAAACAACTTCATCACATCACCCCGCAGGTAGAAAATGAACGCCATACAATAGCATATTCCGTGCCCGATTGCAATCGCGATGGTGTGTTCGGCTGGCTTTACTTGGTGGTATCGGTGACACAGCGGGCGTATTGGTTGGTGCTTCCCTCGACCGCCGCGACCGCGCCGGTCTTGAAGTTGAGGGTGGAATACTGCGCGCCGCCGGCGAGCGTCGAAGACCAGTGCGGTTTGTCGCAGGGGCCGCCGAGCGCCACATCCCAGTAGCAGACCGCCGCGTCGGTGCAGCCCGCGTCGTTGTCGCAGTCGCGCCGCAGAGATTTGAGTTCGTCGATGGTCGGCAGACGCCAGCCGGTCAGTCCGCCGAAATCGGTGAGCGCCGCGCAGAAAGAGGCCGAATTGCCCTGCGCCCCGGTGTAGGAGGAATCCTTCTGCCACGTGAGCCCCGAATATTTGTCGTCGCAGGTGTCGTCGGTGCAGGTCATCGGATCGATGATGAGATCCTCGTCGACCAGATCGTCGTCGATCAGGTCATCATCGGTGATGTCGTCGTCGACAAGGTCGATATCCTCTTCGTGCACATCGGGGTCGTTGGGCGGATCGTAATCGTCGATATCCTTTTCGATCTCGTAGGAGTCGTCGATGTCTCCGTCGAATTCGCCCGGCTCGTCGGTGTCCTCGTCCTCGTCGGGAGAATGCTGGGCGACCCAACTGCTGTAGGCCTGATCGGCGTTGGTGTCGTCGGGCCGCTGCGCGCAGGCGAACGCGACAAAAGCGATGATGAGTATCGGTATATATCTCATGGCCGCCTCCCTAAAATTCGCCGCTGAAGGAGAGCATCGCGCCGCCCGGCGTCGGGAGGATCGCCAACTGTTCGACCGGCATATCCTTCCACCAGATCATGAGCGTCAGGCCGGTCACCGCCGCCGCCGCGCCGGTGATGTAGAAGGCGATGCTCATGGTCCGCAGGTCGTCCCCGTTCTCGATCATGTCGTTCGCTTTCCGGACGAAACTCTCCTGCGTGCCGCCGCCCGCCACCCAGTCTGAGATGCCGTCGTTGGAGGTCAGTTCGCGGTAGCGGTCGTACCAGTCGGCCGCCTGCACATCGCAGGCGATCGCCCCGCCGAGGAGACCGGCACCCGCGAGGAAGGTGCCGAGTCCCCACCAGAGATAGGGATGTTTCCGCTCCATGACCGGTTCCGTGGGAGTCTCGATCGGTTTGGGCGACAGGACCGGCGGCGGTTCGGCCGGTTTGGGCGGTTCGGGGGCGAGTTGGCGGATCACCTCGACGATGGCGGGGAAGAGCGCTTCGGGCGAATCGGGATTATAGAGGAATTCGACGCTGCCGCCGCGGACGGTCGCCTCCTTGGCGAGGTCCACCAGTTCGGCCGACAGGACGCAGTTCTGGCTGATGCAGGAGATGGAGGAGCGGAGTATGGTGTCGGCGGCGAGCGCCTGCCCGAGCGGTATCTGGCACTTCTGGTCGTAACACTCCTTGTAGGATTCGCGCTTCTCCTCCTTGATGAGGCTCTTGAGTTTTTCCTGCTGGCGCGATTTGTCGATGACCACGAAACGGCCGGTCGCGGTCAGTTTCGACCGGAGCATCTCGGTGGCGTTCTCGATGACCGAAGCGTCGAATCGTTGCGCGGTGTCCTCTATCTCCATGACGGCGATCTTGGGCTGGCGCGCCTCGGCCGAAAGGAGGAGCGGCAACAGGGCCATCGCCAACGCGGCAAAAAGGGTTCTCATGTCGAACTCCCGGTTTCATTTCGCTAACACCGGCGTGACTATATCCTGAAACGGCTTGTACCGTCAAGAAAATAGCCCTTGCTCGA
The DNA here is from genome assembly GCA_937871295.1 of uncultured bacterium. Taxonomy (GTDB): domain Bacteria; phylum UBP6; class UBA1177; order UBA1177; family JAKLFG01; genus CALMRE01. The sequence continues at coordinate 7,913 of CALMRE010000096.1, forward strand.
AAATGTGCGCTATCGCACGGAATGTTCGGAAGCGCACGTCAAAAAACAATACAACCATTTGATATGCTTAAATAAATTGCTCAAAAAGTTGCAATCCGCCCCTATCTCGTCTATTGGTGTAGCAGTATACGGTGAGGTAACGGCATGATACGATCAACAGCGTGCGTCGCGGCCTTCATTCTCCTGATAGCGGTCATGGCGGCCGGGTGCGGCGCGAAACAGGCCGGGGAGGGGGAGAAGGCGCGGCCGGTCCGGGCGGTGACGATCCAGAAGGAGAAACGGCCGGTGCGGCTTCCCTACATCGGGACGCTCAGTTCGCAGGACATCAAGAAGTATTCGTTCAAGATGCCGGGCAAGATAGCGGCCATCCGCGTCGAGAAGGGGCAGAAGGTGAAGCGGGGGACTCTGCTGGCGCAACTCGATCCGACCGATGTGGGCTTCGCGGTCTCCGACGCGGAACACACGCTCCGCAAGGCGAAGGAGGCCTTCGACGAGGCCGAATCGTTCTACCAGCGGATACGGGGACTGCACGAAAAGGGGTCGGTCACCGGCGACGATCACGACAAGGCGAAACTCAACCGCGATGTACGCGAGGCCGACTACCGCCGCGCGCAGGTCGATGTGGACTACAAAAAGAATCTCGCCGCCGATCTGCGGATGTATTCGGAGGTGGAAGGGTACGTCATCGAACTGCTCAACAAACCGGGCGAGATAACGGGGGCCGGCTATCCGGTGGTGGTGGTGCGCAACGACCGCCAGATCGTGAGCGTCGGCGTTTCGCAGAAGGATGTCAAACGGCTTTCGATCGGGATGAAGGCGCTTCTGTCGGTCGACGGGGTCGAGGGGACGGGGCTCATTTCGAACATCGCGCAGATCCCCGATCTCCAGAGCCGCACCTACACCGTGGAGATAGAACTGGCCGACAAACTGGCCCGCTCCGATTTCTATCTCGGATCCATCACCAAGGTGTGGTTCGAGGTGGGGGAGAAGGAGGCGGTCTGGGCGCCGGTGCAGGCGATACAGAACGACGGGCTCGAATATGTCTATGTCGTGGAGAACGGTCATGCGCGGCGGCGCACCGTGACGCTCGGGGCCATCGAGGGGACGGCGGTCGAGGTCACCGGCCTCACGCCGGGCGAGAAACTCGTAGTGGAGGGGATGAAGGACCTCCATCAGGGGATGCCGGTATCCATCGTCGAACA
>CALMRE010000097.1 GCA_937871295.1 uncultured bacterium
GCCGCTCCCCGCGAGATGCTCCGCCATCTCCTCAAAGACCGACAGGACGGCCCATTCGGCGTTTATACCCTTTTCGATGATGGCGTCGCCGATACCGCCGGTCAGCGTCGGATCGACCAGCATCATCCGGTGCGCCTCAAGGATCGAAAGCGCCTCCGGCGGCAGTTCGCGCTCCTCCATGATGGCGATGAGTTCCTTCTCGCATTTCTTGACCGCGTTGAGGAGGCGACGCCTCTCCTTTTCGCGGACCTTCTGGCCGCCGCGGAGCGTCAGATGGGGAATGAGGGCGAAATCCTTGTCGATGAAGAAGACCTTCCCGAGTCCGATCCCCTCAACGATCTTTTCGCCCGACAGGCGGGTCATGTTCCTCTCGGCGGTCACGACTCCTCCTCAAAACCCACCTCGACCAGCCGCGCAAGCGCGGCGACGCATTCCTCCTCGCCCGGTCCCTTCGCTATAAGTTTCAGCGTACTGCCGAAAGGGGCTGCGAGCATGAGTATCCCCATGATGCTCTTGGCGTTCACGCGAACGCCGCTCTTCTCCATCTCTACTTCGCAGGCGTAGCGTTCCGCCTCCTTGACGAACATGGAAGCGGCGCGGGCATGGAGTCCCAGTTTGTTGCGTATCGTCACCGTTCTTTCAGCCATCATCATCACCTGCCTTCCTTTTCCAATAGTTTTTTCGCGCCGATAAGATTGTCCTCGCCGGCCTGTATGATGCCCGCCGCCATCTGGGCGATGGTCATATCGTGCTCACGGTGCTCAAAGGCATAGATGACCATCGGCAGACTGACCCCGGTGATGACATCGACCCCCTCGCGCTTGACGAAGGTGAAGGCGACATTCGAGGGACTGCCGCCGAAGATGTCGACGAAGATGACCACCTTGTGCCCCTTGCCGGCGAAACGATCGACCGCCTGCTCGAGCATCTCCTTGATGCGGTTCATGTCGGCGAGCATCGAGTAGTCTATCGAAAAGACCTCGCACCGCTCCTTGAAATCCTCCTGCATGATGAACTCCGCGGTCCGCACCAGCGACGCCCCCAGATCGGCATGCGTAACGAAAATGAACGAGAACATCACTTTCCTCCCATTTCACTGAGTTTCTTTTCCAGTTTCTTCTCGAAATCCTCGGCGATGTTGATCCCCTGCGACTTGAGCATGTGGTCGCGCGCGATGACCTCCATGAGCGAACTCAGGTTGCTGCCGTGGCGGACGGGGATGATATAGTACGGTCGCTTCACACCGAGTATCTCGTAATAGCGGACCGTCGAACCGATCCGTTCGTATTCGAAGGTGCTCGACTGGTCCCACAGGACCAGATTGATGACGCAGTCTATCTGTTTCTCGCGGCCGACCGCGGTGACGCCGAACATCCGCTGGACATTGATCAGACCGATGCCGCGTATCTCGATGAGGTCGCGCATCATCTCGTTGCAGGCGCCCACCAGATGGTCGGGCGGTATATAGCGCACTTCGACCACATCGTCGGCGACGAGTTTGTGCCCCCGCATGACCAGATCCAGCGAGGTCTCCGACTTGCCGACGCCGCTTTCCCCCATGATGAGCATGCCGACGCCGAACACATCGATGAGTTGGGCGTGGAGCGTGGATGTCGCGGCCAGCAGACGATTGAGGTGATCCTTGATGAAATCGATGAAAATGGAGGAGGTCATCCGCGTAGAAAGAAGCGGCACCTCGAACTGTCCCGCTATCTCACGGAACAGGTCGGTCGGCCGCACCGGATCGGTGAAGATCACGGCGACCGGACGCCGCTCAAGGAACGATGCTATCTTGGCGCGGCGCTCGTCATCGGTAAGGGTGTTGAGGTAGTCCATCTCGCTCTTGCCGAATAACTGGACCCGCTCGCGGTAGAGATGGTCGGTGAAGCCCGCTATCGACAGGCCGACCACCTGCACGCGGTTGTCCTTGAGCTCCCGCTGTTCCAGCGTCGCCTCGTCGAGATTCTCGGCGAAGAGCGACAGATCGGGATTGTCAAGCAGGCGCTTCAGGCTGATATTCCCCGTCGACGGCATCACGGAGCCTCCCTTACGATGTGCATGATATCCGCGGCGTCGACCGCCGCCATAAGCCGCTGGCGCATCGTCCGGTCATTGGCGAGCACCGATATGCGCGAAAGCAGCTTCAAATAGGCGAGATTATTCCCTTCGGGGACCACGATAAGGAACACCAGCCCGACGCCGGCGCCGTCCGGGGCGTCGTACTCCACCGGACATTCGAGGGTCGCGACCGCCAGCGTGATATCCTTGATACCCTTGAGACGACAGTGCGGGATGGCCACGCCGTTCCCGACGGCGGTCGTGCCGTACCGTTCCCTCTCGCGGACCGCCTCCGCGACCACCGACGCCGGAACGCCCGTCGCCACCGCGATCAGTCGGGCAAGTTCGGCGATGAGCGCGGATCGATCGACCGCCGACGAGCGGCAGACGATGAGTCCGGGGAGCAGATATTCGTCGATGCGCCGCATGTCAGCCCCCCGCCGAGAATTCAAAATCGCGCCGCCGCTCGCGGGCCGACGGGATGCGTAGTTTCGCGCGGTACTTCGCGATGGTGCGCCGCGCCACCTCTATCCCCTCGCGGGAAAGAAGGCGCGTGATATCTTCGTCCGACAGCGGGCTCACCCGCTCTTCGGCCTCGACCAGTTCCCTTATCCGCGCTTCGAGGTGACGGTTGGTGGTCGCCACCGATTCGTCGTTGACCTTTTTGACGAAGAACGCCTTGAGTTCGAAGATACCGTGGGGCGTCACCGCGTATTTGCCGCTGGTGAGCCGCGATACGGTCGACTGATGCCGTCCGATGTCCTCGGAGATATCCTTGAGGGTGAGCGACTTGAGGAACTCTTCGCCGTTCTCGAGGAACGCCTTCTGGAAGTTGAACAGACTCGCCGCCACCTCATAGAGCGTCTTGTTGCGTTCCGAAAGACTTTTGACCAGCCATTCGGCGGCGCGGAAGCGTTCCTTCATGAATTCCTTCTTCTTTTTATCTGCCATCCCCTTGATCTCCTGCTCGTACAGTTCGCGGTTGAGCCGTATCGAGGGGATGAATTTCTTCTCGATCTCGATGACCACCTCCCCGTCGAGCAGGTGGACCCGCAGATCGGGGACCACATGTTCGGGACGGAATTGCTCGTAGCCGAAAAAGGGATACGGTGCGATCCGCTTCATGACCGCGAGCAGCGCGCCGAGGTCCTGTTTGCCGATGGCCAGTTCGCGGCAGAGCCGGTCGAAATCCTTTTTCATGAGGACATCGAGCAGATCGGGAGACCCGACGATGCGGCCGATGAGATCGTACTGTTCGGGTTCGGTCAGGGCGAGCGAGGAGGCGGTGAACATGAAACGCAGATAATCGGGAAGATCGCGCGAACCGGTGCCTTCGGGATCGGCGGTCTGCAATTCCTGCCGGGCGTAGCGCACCTCCTCGACCGCGACGCCGAGGTCGGCCGCCACCTCCTCATCCGACTCGCGCAGAAAGCCGCGGCCGTCAAGGTTGTAGATGATATAGGTCATGATCTCCTTGGTCCGTTCGGGATACTCCGCCGCCGCCACCTGCATATCGAGCCGGCGCGTGACCGGTTCCTCGGCAGACAGCGTGTCTTCGAACGAGAAATCCTCGCTCTCGTCGTTGCGGCGGCGCACCCGCGTGTCGCCGAAGTTGTTGCCGCTGTGCTCCTGATAGGTACGCCAGTCGAATTCGGCAAGGATATCCGACATCGTCGCCGCGCGGTCATCGCCCTCAAGGGGCGCCTGTCGCTCCGCCTCCGGGACTCCCCCTTCGACCGTCCCCTGATCGGCGGCGACCTCGGCGGGAGTGCGCACCTCTTCCGCGCCGTCGGCGTCGTCGCCCCAGTCCTCTATTTCGAGAAAGGGATTTTCCTCTGTCTCCTGCATGAGCATCTCGCGCAGGTCGAGCATGTTCTTCTGAAGCAGTTCGATGCGCAGACGCATCTCCTGCGTTATATTGAGCGTCTGTGTCTGTTTGAGCGATAGCTCCAGTCTCTGTGGTCCGGCCATGCCGCGGGCCTCCGTATATGCCGGGTCAGTATAGTGCAAACAGACCGCTTCGGCAAGATTATTGCTTGACTTAAAATATTAAGGTTTATTGTTGACTTGAGCCTTATCACCGGTATAATCTGCGAGTTTTTTGTCAACTTTTCCGCATTGGTAGTGTTATGTGGATAGATCGGATGTTCTCCTTTTTCACCAGTGATATCGCCATAGATCTCGGGACCGCCAACACCCTCATCTACGTCAAGGGCGAAGGGATCGTGGCCAATGAACCGAGCGTCGTCGCGGTGCAGAAGGACACCCGCGGGGCGAAATCGGTCCTCGCCGTCGGCAAGGCGGCCAAGGAGATGATCGGCAAAGCGCCCATCAATATCGAGGTGATCCGGCCGCTCAAGGACGGCGTCATCGCCGACTTCGATGTGGCCCAGCAGATGATCCGTTACTTCATCAAACACGCCTACAAGAAGGGATCGTTCATCAAACCGCGCATCGCCATCGGCGTTCCCTACGGTATCACCGAGGTCGAAAAGCGGACCGTCAAAGAGGCGGCCGCATCGGCCGGCGCCCGCGAGGTCTTCCTCGTCGAACAGCCCATGGCGGCGGCGGTCGGCGCCCACCTGCCGGTCACCGAACCGACCGGCAACATGATCGTCGACATCGGCGGCGGCACCACCGAGGTGGCGGTCATATCGCTTGCCGGCATCGTTTGCAGCCAATCGGTCAAGATCGCGGGCGACAAGATGGACGAAGCGATCACGAACTACATCAAGAAAAAGTACAACCTGCAGATCGGCTTCAAGTCGGCCGAACAGATAAAATGCACCATCGGGAACGCCTTTCCGGGAGAGAAAAAGGAGTTCACCGAGGTCAAGGGACTCGATCTGGTCGCCGGCATCCCGAAGACCATCGAGATGAATTCGGAAGAGATCCGCGAGAGCCTCTCCGAATGCGTCGGCGGCATCGTGCAGGCGGTTAAAGCGGTGCTGGAAAAGACCCCCCCCCAACTTGCGGCCGATATCGTCGACAAGGGTATCGTGCTCGCCGGCGGCGGCGCACTGCTCAAGAACCTCGACATCCTCCTGCGCGAAGAGACCAATCTGCCCGTCATCATCGCGGAGGACCCGCTCAAATCGGTCGTCGTCGGGATCGGTCGGATCCTCGAGGACATAGATCTCTTACGGACCGTTTCGCTGACCTGATTTGCTTAAGAAACGCCTTTTCATCCTGTCGCTCGCGCTACTCGCGGCGGCACCTTTTCTTCTGCCCAGTGCGGCAAGCGAATGGCTCCGGCGTCTTGCGCCGGTCCGCGACGCCCGCATAGCGGTGGCGGAAAGGCTTTCGGGCGCCGCCCGTACCTTTTCCATCCTGCGCGACCTCCGCTCGGTGGGCGAACGCAACCTCGCGCTGGAGGAGGAGAACGCCCGGCTGCGGCTTCAACTGGTCCTCAACGACGGTATCAAGCGCGAGAACGAAGAACTCTCCAAACTGCTCAAGATAAAGGACACCTACAGCCGCTACGCCATCATTCCGGCGCGCATACTCCATTATTCGGCCGTCAATCCGAACCGCATCACGATCCACTTCGATGAACAGTACGCCAAGCATCTGGCGCAGAACGCGCCCGCCGTATCCTCGATGGGGCTGGTAGGACTGGTCAAGTCGTTCGGCCGCAACCATGCCGAGGTGGAACTCATCACCTCGCGCAATTTCAGTCTGCCGGCGGTGCTCGAATCGCGCGAGGAATGCACCGCGATACTGCGCGGCAACGGACAGACGCTTTCGATACAGTTCCTCGAAAAGGTCTGCAACACGCCGCCCGCCACCGGTCGCAAGATGCTTTCGGCCAACCTCAGCGAGAACTACAGTCTCCCCTACATACCCATCGGCGTCATCGGGACGCTCGACGACGACGAGACCAACATACTTTTCTACCGCGGCGAGGCGGTGCCTCTTTTCAAGAAGGGAAAACTGAACCACCTTTTCATCATCGCGGGGGGATCATTCGCCGATGAAAAGCTTCACCCTTGAATTCTACGCCGCCCTCACCGCACTATTCACGGGGCTCTCGCTTCTCCTCTATCTCTTCGACATACCGTTCCACTACTTTCCCCATCTTCCCTTCTTTTTCGCGGTGGTCGGCTACGAGAAACGACCCGCGCGGCGGCTGGCGGCGGTGCTTCTCAACGCGATCCTCTTCTCCCTGCTGGCGCATGAACTCCCGTTTCTCTTCGTCCTTCTGCTTTTCGCGCAACTTTATCTGTTCAGCCTGACCGCCCTCGAGGTGACCACCTTCGATCTTTCGATCGTACTGATCTTCATGACCTTCATCTCCAGCGTCATCGTAAGCACCGATATCGCCCTCTACCGGTTCGCCTTCACCGGCGATCTCCGCCTGTTCGACCTGCTCCTGTCGGTGCTTGCCAATCTGGCGGCGATCATCGCTGTCTTTCTCTTCCGGAAGGGTTTCATAGACACCCTCTACACGCGGGACAGTTGGTTATGAGGATCCTCAACCAGCAGGAAGAGGTCCGCAGCATCACCATCAGGTCGCGCCTCATCCTCGGCGCGATACTGCTGACCTTCCTGCTCATCGGCGCGCGGCTCTCCTATCTGCAGATATTCAAGGGTCGCGAGAACCTTCAGAGATCGCGCGGCAACTTCCTTCTGCGCGAAAAGATATTCCCGGCGCGCGGCGACATTCTGACCGCCGACGG
>CALMRE010000098.1 GCA_937871295.1 uncultured bacterium
ATCTCTTTCTCCATACTAACTTTTCTCCTGTCCAGTTTTTTGGGGGTCAGCCCGAGCAATGTCCCCCTCTTTTTCTACATCACCCTCTGGCTCGGTCTCATCTGTCTGCTCTGAGTCCAATACATCTTCGGAGTCGAAGTCATTCTTGTTTTCAACATCTGAAAAGATATCAAATTTATCATTGGCTGGTTTGCTGTCTTTGTCACAAGCCATTATGAAAAGGGATGTTGCCGCCGCCAAGAGAAAAACAATCGCGTATTCGCGCATTTTAAGACCCCCTTTGTAACGACAGAACTCTTTCATTTTATGGCACAAAAGAAAAAAGGAAAGAAAAGTTTTTACCCCAGCGTATCCTTGAGCCACTGGTGGAGCGGCAGCATCCCCGTGCAGGTGGGTCTAATTAAAAAGGCTATCAAAAAAGCATCGGTTTGGGCAAAAGACTGTCAAATAGCTAACCTGCTGAAACGCTGTCGTTTATTCGTTTTATCGACCGGCTATCGAACAGGCTGGCCAGAATTTTGAGCCGTTTTTGCCCCTATTTTTTCAATAGAGCAGAACATGTCGCAGGATGTAAGGTGGAGATATCTTCCTAGCTCTTCTTCCGTGGTTTGGGAAGTTTCTTTATCGCCGCCTCGAAATCCTTTTCCACCGGCGACGGCAATGCCGATTGCTGTTGGCGGTACTTTTCGAACTCCAACTCCGCCTTTCGGAGAGCCTCTTCATGCGACACGGTTCCTGCGTGTTCCAGTATCTCGCGGTCGCTCATCCGGAGGAAATCGTTCATCTTGACTATCCAGTCACGCATATGCATCGGTTTCCGATTGAGCGCCTGCAACTCCGCGAATTCGAGATAAGCAGTCACCATCCTATTCAGCACATTCAATTCGGCCTCACTCAGATAGTTCTTGGCAATGGTGATATCCTCTTTCACCGGCCGCGTTCCCTGCCAACTCGTCAATCCCATGTTCGGTTTCGCCGCGTCGGCACGCTCATGTATGATTTCCGCCGCCGTGTGGCCGTGCGCCGCCCAGTGCATCTTGTTCTGGATCGTGGCAAAGAACAATTGGGATGATTCCACCCGTGGGTCATAATCGATGCTGGTCGCGTAGATATCGAGCACCTTGCGCCAGAAAACTTTTTCCGACGAACGAATATCGCGGATACGGGCCAGCAATTCCTCAAAATAGGTGCCGCCGCCCAACCGTTTCAATCGCTCATCATCAAGCGCAAAGCCCTTGACGATGTATTCGCGCAACCTTTCGGTCGCCCAAATACGGAACTGGGTGGCAACATGGCTTTTCACCCGGTAACCGACGGCTATGATCGCATCGAGATTGTAGAATAAGGTGCCGTATTTCTTGCCGTCGGCGGCAGTTGTAAAGAATTTCTTTACAACTGAATTCTGGTCAAGTTCACCTTCTTCAAATATGCTTTTCAGATGCTGTCCGATATTCTGTTTTGTAGTCTGGAACAACTCCGCCATGAGTGCTTGCGTTAACCAGACGGTCTCGCTCTCTAGTCGCACCTCAAGCCGTGTGCTACCATCGGGCGCTTGGTAAAAGACGATCTCGGATCCGGGCTGTTTCCTGTCGGACATAGCTCCACCTCAAATATCGGGGTCATTGTAACGGATAGAAAGAAAAAGGGAAGAAAAGCAGCTACCCCAGCGTATCCTTGAGCCACTGGTGAAGCGGCAGCGTCTTCCGGAAGTGGAGGAAGCACCAGTCGATGAACGCACCGCTGTGGAATTCCTTGGGCACCTTCGTCTCGAACCCGGCATAGAGACCGTTGTAGCGCAGGAACCGCGCCTGCGGTGAATCCTTATCGTAGCCGGTCGGCACTTTCTTGTAGTATTCGCCGCCGATGCCATAACCATCCTTCTCCAGTTTCGCGGCGATCTTCGCGAGAACTGATCCCTTCTTCGTATCGGCGACCGCATCGCGGTAGGCGCCGATGAGTTGACGCGGGAACATATACATCCCGGTCCCGAGCATCACCTCGCCGTTCTCGACCTGCAAGTAAAAGCCGCTGCACTCCATCCGCGGCCGGACGCCGCTCCAGAACCAGACGCCGAGGTTGGTCTTGTAGGGTGTCTTGTCATTAGAGAAGCGGGTGTCGCGGTTGAGCCGGAAGATGCTGTGGTTGACCTTCGGCACCGCGTTGATGCCGCTGTCAAGGAGCATCAGCGGTTCTTCCATCGCCTGCACGAAGAGCTGCGTCGGCTTTTTCACGAACCGTTCGTACTCGGCGCGATGCTCATTGAACCAGCCGCTGGAATTATTCTTTTTGAGTCCCGCGAAAAAGGCGAGCGTCTCTTTTGAAAAGCCGTCGAATCGTTGCATGGATGAACCTCCGCTAGTGCATCGGAGAGAAGGTACTCTGTCCGGAGGAGAATGTCAAAGGATGACTAGAGAACAACCGCCTGAATCTTTTTCCTCGTCGGCAACCACGGTATCCGTATCAGCCGATTGCATGGTGTTATCGACAACCGCCTCTTCATCGGGTATTACGGTATCGTCGGCGACCACGGTCGCTTCGTCACGAGATGAATAGTCGGGTGACTCGTACCACGATTCGCTCCGCAACTTATCATCGAATTGAGCAGAAGTAAGCATCGTCGGCTCAGCGGTGTCAATGCAATCGGCTTCGTGGTCAGGTACTGTTATGTCATCATAATTACGACAGCCACAGGCTACATAGTTGCAACTGAACGGGATGACATAGGTCCATGTTCCGGCCGGAACACACGGATCAATACCAATATCCGTTCTGAAAATACCGTTTATCGTTATCTGGCTGATGTCGACCCACTGCCCACCGTCATTGCGGGCACGGTAGGCTACCGTGTCGTCTGTCCCTATTTGATTGGTGCCAATATGAGTGCTCCCATATTCGTATTTCAAATAAACCGTTTGCGGCGCCTCGGTAGTATTGCCCACTGACAAATTGATCGGCGCGGCGCAGTTGGCAGATAAAATACCGAAGGAAAACAGAGCCATAGCGAACATTGCGATCTTTTTCACAGCAACCTCCATCGCTCTATCAGGGAACAACCGCCCCTTTGGTATACCATGAAGAGAGATATTATTGAAAGAAAATCGCGCCGGGGTCAGGCAAGTTCCTTGAATCGGTAGCCGACGCCGCGCACCGTTTCGATGTACTCGCCCATCGTCCCCAGTTTCTTGCGCAGGTTGAGTATCTGCACATCGACCGAACGGTCGGTCACCGGGTAGTCGTCCCCCTTGACGCCGTTGATGATCTGACTGCGGGTGAAGACCCAGCCGGGCCGCTTGGCGAGGAACATGAGGAGGGCGAATTCGGTCGCCGTGAGGTCGATATCCTCCTTCCCCACCGTCACCTTATGCTTCGACGGATCTATCTTCATATCCTCGATGACGACCATCTTGACCTCTTTCTCCTCGGCCGTCCGCGTCTTGCGCCGCAGGATGTTGCGGACCCGCGCGATGAGCACCTTGGGGCTGAAGGGCTTGGTCATGTAGTCCTCGGCGCCGAGTTCGAGCCCGGTCACCACATCGCTGTCCTCCCCTTTCGCCGTCAGCATGATGATGGGGATGCCGGCGGTGCGCGTCTCGCCTTTGAGCAGGCGGCAGACATCCAGTCCGTCGATGCCGGGGAGCATGAGGTCGAGGATGATGAGGTCGGGGTGGCGGTCGCGGGCGATCTTGAGCGCCTCTTCACCGCTCAACACCGTGTCGAGCTGATACCCCTCGCGCGACAGGTTGTAGCGGATGAGTTCGAGAATGTCCTGCTCGTCGTCAACCACCAGAATTCTTTCCCGTGCCATGGTCACCTCCCAAAGGTTCACTCACTGCGGGGAAAGTATATGAGAAGCGTTAGGATTTTTCCAGTATGTCGGTTAGTTTTCGGTTAAGAGGTCAGAACTTGTAGTTGAGATCGAGCTGGAGGATGAGGTCTTTGTTGGTCTTGTCCTTGTTGAAATCCTTGTTGAGCGTCCAGAAGTAGTTCAGCGTCGCGGCAGCCGAGAAGTTCTTGTAAAGCCCCGCCTTGATGTCGAACTTGATCCCTTCGGCGTTCACATTGCCATCAAGCGGATCGGCGTCGATGAGGAACGGTATCCACGACGCGATGCCGAGTTGCCGGTAGGAAAACGAGCTCTGGAAATCGCCGAGATCCTTAAGCGCCTTGGTGCCGCCCTTCACCCCGACGAAGAAGGCGAGATTGTCGTCGGCCTTGTCGCCGAGCGCCGTTTTGTTGAGATCGTAGAGGTTCGCCGTCACCTCGCCCATGAGCCCCACCTGATACTTCTCAGCGATGGTATAGGAGGCGTCGAGCGCAGCGGCGATATTCTTCCAGTAGTAGCCCTGCGCCACATAGCCGCGCATCTTCGACCCTTCGTTGGTGTTCGATTCGGCGTTCATCAGATTCATCGGATCGTAGTAGGAAAGGGTCGCCGTCGCGTCGAAGTCGGCCACCTTGACCGCAGCGCCGATCTGGAGCACCGCCATCATCGGGTCGTCGAGCGCCTTTATTTCGTCGAGTATGAAGATGCCGGCGTTGGCGATAAGCGACAGTTCGTCGATCACCGCGTACTTGAACTGAAGCGCCGCCCCCTCGGGGGTGATGTCGCCGTCCCAGATGAGTTCGGAGGTGGTGTGGAACGGGTTCTTCATCTTGCCGCCCGAAAGCGTCAGCCACGACCACGGCGTGAATTCGGCGTAGGCGTAGTCTATCCAGACCGGCTTGTGGCTGAAGAAATCGTCGAAGGTCTGGTTGGTCGACCGCATATCCTGCCCGAGCGACGCCTTGATGTCGTCGCCGGCGGCCAACTGGTCGGCCGTTATCTTACTCTCATAGGAACCCGACGCGATACCGAAGTGGACCTTCGCCCAGTCGTTGACCTTCGCCTCCAAACCGATGCGCGCCCGGTAGCGGAGCCGGTTGCGCTCCAGCGTGTCGTCCTTCACCGCATCCTCGAAATTCTGGTACTGATAACGGAACCGGAAGTCGCCCTTGAGCTTGATGTTCTTGATCCAGTCGGGCACCGACGACTCTTCCTTCTTCGGTTCAACCTTTTTTACCTCTTCCTTGACCGCCTCTTCTTTCTTCGGCTCCTCGGCACCCATCAGCGTAAAACTCATCGCCAACACGGCGGCCATGATCATCGTCACTGCGATCCGTTTCATACGGTCCTCCATTTTAAGATCCATCGTTCACGGTCCGATGGATACCCGGCGCATGTTAAGGTATCGTTAATGGTTGGTGTGCCGTTTGTCAAATCTTGTTCTTGCGAAAAAACTGGACGGAGCGGCGATTGTGGAAGATACTGTGCCATCACTTCGCGGGAGGTATGCGATGCGCGCAATGGTTGTCGCCTTTGTCGGGCTGATGCTTTGTTTCGCGGGATGTGCCACGGACACCGGCAACCCGGTGACAGACAGCGACATCTCAAATGAAAAGGAGATAAGCGACATAACGGACGAAGAGATAAAAGACGACCAAGTGACGACCGAAACGGACGACATGGTCACCGACACCTTTCCGCCCGATGAGTCGACCGATGAGATCGTGAACCTTCCCGACGAAGATACGCTGATACCGTTCGAGGCGATCATCCTTGCCGATCCGGCGACCGTGACCGAGAACGGGACCGCGACCTTTACCGCGCAGATAAGCGGCGGGACGCCCCCCTATACCTTTGCGTGGACCTTCGACGGCGCCGCGCCCGACAGTCAGCAGGAACAGCCGGAGCCGGTCCTGTTCCCCGATGCGGGCGACTTCACGATATCGCTGACCGTGACCGACGCGGAGGAAAAGACGGCCGGAGACACCCTGCTCCTCACGGTACAGCCGCTTGAAGGGCAGATGCATTTCTACTACGGCAATCTTCACAGCCACAGCGGGATATCGGACGGCGAGGGAACCCCCACCGAGATCATGAATTGGGCGAAGTTCGACGAGCAACTCGATTTCTATGTCATGACCGATCATGCCGAACAGATATTCGGCAACGAGTGGGAGGAGGTGAAGACGCAGACCGACCTGTTCAACGAGCCGGGCGTGTTCGCCGCCATGCGCGGGTTCGAGTGGAGCCACCCGTGGAACGGCCATATCTGCATCTATCTGACCGACGACTTCACCAGCGCCTACAACGAACTGTGGATCAGTTACATCTACGACTGGATCGACGAACGCCCCGCGCTGGCGCAGTTCAACCACCCCGGCCGCGAGGATGGCGTCTTCAACGACCTGAAACTCGAATCGAAGGTGGTCGACAACATGTTCGCCATGGAGACCGGGAACAAGAGCACCGGCAACAACGACGGCGAGTTCATCTCCTATTACATACAGGCGCTCGACAACGGCTGGCAGATAGCCCCCACCAGTAATCAGGACAACCATTCGATGTCGCTCACCTCGCACCGGTCGGTGTTCGTGGCGGAGGAACTCAGCAGGGAAACGCTCGTCGAGGCGATGTCTGCGCGTCGGTTCTATTCAAGCGACGATCCCGACATCCGGGTCGTGTTCAAGCACGAAGATCTCTGGATGGGGTCTCATGTGACGGACGCGGTCGATCCGGTCCGCTTCGCCGTCAAGGTGGAGGACAACGAACCGATAGTGAAACTGCAACTGATATCGCACAGCGGGACCGTCGTCGCGGAAACAACGCCGGAGGAAAGCGGTACGACCCTCATGCGCTGGTTCCCCGAGGTGACGGTGCCCCAGAGCGCCTACTTCTTCCTCAAGGTCATTTCAGAAGACCTTCTGGACGACGACGGGCCGGAGCAGGTGGTCGTCACCGCACCGATCTGGATATACCGCTGATCATTCGGAGACACCGTCATGCTGACACCCGACGGCTGGAACCAGAAAAATCACGCGGCGCTCGTCGCGTTCCTTGCTGAAGAAAAGAAGCGGCCCGGCCGCAAGGTGGCGGTGTTCGACTGGGACAACACCGTCATCAAGAACGACATCGGCGACGCCGCTTTCATCGGCCTGCTCGACCGCGGCATGGTCGCGACCCCCGGCGACTGGCGCCGGACGAGCCCCTATCTCACCGACGCGGCGGTGCAAGCGCTCGGGAAAGGGGCGACCCCCGAACTCATCTTCACGATCTACAACTCGATGAAGACCCCCGACGGCGCTCCTGCCTTCGCGGGACACGACCCGAAGATGACCGAGGCGGCCTACGCGTGGCTCGGACACCTCCTTGCCGGGAACACCCCCGACCAGATACGGCGGGCATCCCGCGAGATATTCGAACGGCAACTTGCCAACCCGGTCGGCGCGACCCGCCGCATCGGGAACGATACCATCGCCGATTATATCCGCATCTATCCGCAGATCGCCGATCTCATCAAAGCGCTCGAACAGAGCGGTTTGGAGGTATGGGTCGTCTCGGCGACGCCGAAATACATCATCGAGGTTTGCGCCGAGAAGGTCGGCCTCCCGCCGGAGCGGGTCATCGGCATCGAGAATGTCGTCGGCCCCGACGGGAAACTCACCTACGATCTGGTCGGCTGCGGCCCGGTGCGTGACGGCGAGAACCGGATGATCACCTACCGCGACGGCAAGCGGTGCTGGATAAACACGGTGATCTTCGGCATGGAGAACGGCGATCCCTTCCAGCCCAACCCCGACCCGAAAAAAAGGCCCCGCTTCGGCGCGGGCGACTCCGACGGCGATATCAGTTTTCTTGAAGATACCACCGGCCTACGCCTTTTCATCGACAAAGGCAGACCGCTGGATGCCGTCCGAGCGGCACGCGAGAACCGTGACGGCCGCTGGCTGGTTCAGGAGCCGTTCATACGGTAGCGATCAAGCCCTTTCTTTCCCCGTCACCGCAAAGAGCAGCGTCCCCAGCGCACCGCAGGCGGCCGCGACGCCGAGGTTGACCCCCGGCGAGAGTTGCCACAGCCACGCACCGGCGAAGGCGGCAAGCGACACGATGGTGTCGCGGACGAGGTAGTAACCGCCGAAGGTCGATGCCTTCTTCCCCTCGGGAGCGAGGTCCATGATGAGCGCCTTGCGGGTCGGCTCGCCGAACTCCTTGAGACCGCGCACTATGAACGCGACGACGAGCATCCCGAAGCCAGTCGAGAACAACAGGACGACCGGGAATATCGTGAAGTTAAAGAAGGTGATGAGGACGAACGGCTTTTTCGATCCCTTGTCGGCGAGGTAGGCGACCGGCACATAGATGAGGAGCGCCACCACCATCTCTATCGCCGTGAGGATGCCGAACTCGGTGCCGCTGATCCGGGCACCCTGCGGACTCTGCATCGCCCAGATGGCGAGATAGGCGTAGGGCATCTGCTCACAGAAACGGATGAGTATATCGGAGGCGAGGAGCGCCTTCAGTTCTTTCGGCATCAGTGCGATGAGCACCCGCAGACCGCCCACCGACGGCTCTTTCTTCTCCGGCCGCTCCTCGATCATACCCTGCTGGATCAGGAGCGACACCGCCCCGAGGATGAACGCGACGGTGAACGACAGCCGGATACCGGTCGTCACGCCGTAGAGGTCGATGAGCACCCCGCCGATGACCGGCCCGAGCGCCATCGGAATGCGACGGACCAGCGAATGGACCGATACCCCCATCGTCCGCTTGTTCTTGGGCAGTACCGCCGATACCAGTTCCATCGTCGCGGGAAGCGACAGCGCCGTCCACGACAGGAAGAACACCGACCCGACCACGACCGCGATCCAGTGCGGTACCGCGATGACGATGAGATAGCCGCCCATCGCGATGAGATTGAACACGGCGAGCGCCCGCTTGTAGCCGAGCCGTTCGGTCAGCCAGCCGCCGGGATAGGAATAGAGCGCCGAAAGGAGGTTGTCCATCCCGTTGAGCAGTCCCGGGATAAGCGGTGAAGCGCCCAGCGCGATGAGGTAGAGCGGCAGGAACCGTTCGGCCATCTTCTCGCCGAGCCCCACCAGCACCACCATCGTCAGCAGGCCGACGATACTCCGCTTGAGCCCGAGGAATTCGATGATCTTCCGCATGTCACGGTAGCCACACGAGGGTCGCGTGGCGGCGGCTGTCGTGATCGCGCCGGTAGGAGAACAGTCCCGGCGTGCAGGCGGTGCAACGGGTCACCTCTTCTATTTCGCCGATCCCCTCCCCGACCAGTTGATCGACGAGCGCCGCGCCGAGGTCGGCGAAGTGTTCACCCTTCCGCGTTTCGACCCGGATACCGGCCGCGGCAAAGCGGTCCAGCAGTTCGGGCCCTATCTTGAAGCAGCAACGTTCTATCCCGGGGAACAGCGCCGCGCGAAGCGACCGCGCGCCGAGTTCTTTCAAACGACGCGCCCCTTTCGCGGCGAGCTGCAGTTCCACCCCGCGCCATCCGCAGTGAAAGATGCCGGCGAGCGGCTTGTCGGCATCGGCGATGACCACCGGGAAACAGTCGGCGGTACGGATGATCGCGCCGGTACCGCGCCGCGTGATGATCAGACCGTCACCCTCGCCCGAGTCGTCGATGACGATATGGTCGCCGTGCACCTGCCGTACGCGGTGTATCGTCGCGAGGCCGAGAGCGGCGGCAAGGGCGCCGGTGATCTTTTCCAGATGTTCCTTGGCGTCGGGCTGTTCGACGAACAGGGCCGACAGTGTCTGCGCCTCGACCACCTTCATGCGCGCCTCCGTCACCACACCCTATCCGAAGGCGGAAAACTTGTCAAATCGGCCTGTTTCGCATTGACTTTTCGGCCTGCCGCCGATACAATGGGGCCTCATTGCGCGACGAGGTCCGCGTGGAACGGAAACTTCCCTTTCTGCTTCTCTTCTTTCTTTTCCTTTTCGGTGTGGTTCTGCTGTATCCCTACTTCACCGACGATACCTTTCACGCCCGCATCTCGATAGGCTGGAACAGCGCCTCCGACAGCGTCGCCCCCGATGTGACGGTGCTCATGGTGCCGGGGAAAGGGTACGACACTCTCTTTGCCGAGGTGCTCGGCGAGGCGGCGTGGAAGGAGGTCGCCGACCTCTTCCGCCGCAGAGCGGGGATCGCCGTTCTGCCGGCGGGCGATATCCTGACGGTCACGCGGAAGGGCGATACATTGATCCGCGCCAGCCTCCACCATTATATGTCGCGGGTCGCGGGGACCGAGATATCGATCCGGCGCGGCGGCAAGGATTGGCGCGTCCAGCAGACACCGCTCATCCTTTCGGAACAGACGATGATCAAGACCTTCGTCGTCCACGACGACTTCGCCCGCGACTTTCCCGAATTCTACGAGATCGTCCGCCGCTCGATGCAGTGGGACTGGGGCCTGCTGCACCACCTGAAACCGGGCGACTCCGTTTCCTTCATGATACGCGGCACCTTCGACCGCAAGATACTCATCGATCTGTCGGCGCTCGTCGGCCTGTCGGTAAAAAGCGCCCGCTACGGCTCCTTCACACTGCTCAAGCCGCCCGGCTGTCAGGCCTGCGAATTCTATGTAACCTCGAGCGATATGTTCATGTCGCCCCCCGGTTTCTTCCGCGCACCGCTCAACGCCGGCCGTATAACCTCCCACTTCGGTGTCCGCGACGATCCTTTCAACGAAGAGACGGCGATGCACACCGGCATCGATATCAAGGCCGAACTCGGCATCCTCGTCCACGCGGCACGCGACGGGGTGGTGACCGAAACGGGCTGGAAGCGCGGCTATGGCAACACCATCGTCATCCGGCACAAGGACGGCATCAAGACGCTCTACGCCCACCTGCAGTCGATCTATGTCGCCTCCGGTTCTTCGGTCGGCATGGGCGACATCATCGGCACCGTCGGAAACTCGGGGCGCTCCACCGGCTCGCATCTTCACTTCGGCGTTTACCGCCAGAACAAGGCGGTCGACCCCCTCACCTTCACCTATGAACGGCTCTGGCTCCCCCCCTTCGATATCGCCGATCAGTTTCGCGAGGGAACGACCCACAAGGCGCTGGTACTTGAGGACAGTCTCCTGAAGAAACGCAGTTTTTTCGTCCCCGAGACCTATGCCGGACTGGAGGGGCGGTGAGCCACTTGACAACGGCGCCCCGACCGATTAGAGTGTGGTCACGAAGAGACATAACGGAGGTCATCCATGAGATTTATGCCTGTTTTCGCCGCGCTGGCGGCCATCCTGTTCCTTGTTTCCTGCGAGAATGATGTCAAGCGCCTTGCGCCCGACGCGCTCATCACCGATGACACCGTCGCCGGGGACGGCGACACTACCGGGGCGGATGGCGACACGCCGGTCGGCACCGACGCCGACATACCGGTCGGCACCGATACGCCGCCCAACGATGACGGCGAACCGAACACCGACGACATCGCGATCGACGACGCGATCCCCGACGACGCGACCGACATCGAACCGGTTGACGACGAGGTGGTCATCCCCGACGACGATAATACCGTAAGCACGCTGTGCACCGATAACGGCGGCACCTGTGTTGCGGGACAGCCCTGCCCCGAAGGCACCGTCCAATCCCCCCAATTCACCTGCGAAGGGGGCGGCTTCCCGCCTCCGGCCTGCTGCCTGCCGCAGACCGTGACCGGACTGCACATTGAAGTGACCGGTCCCGCGCCGGTGGCCGACGGCCTCAAGAACATCCCCGCCATCGAACCGACGCCCGGGTCTGGCGGCACCGGCACCCCGGCGATAACCGACGACATCGGGCCTACCGCGCTGGTGATCATCGGACTTATCGAGGAAAATACCGACGGCTGCAAGGCTTTCGCAACGACGGTGACCGGATCGATCGTGCTGGTCCAACGCGGGAACTGCACTTTCTCACAGAAAATAACGAACGCCGCGAACGCCGGGGCGATAGCCCTCATCATCTACAACAATACCGGGGGAGACCTTCAGATGAACGCCGACGGCACCATTCCGACGGTCGGCATCACTCAGGAGAACGGCGAAGCGCTGATCGCCTTCACCAAGGAACATCCCGACATCACCGCCGCGATACGGCCGTAAGCGGTCACAGCCCCGAAACGATCTTCCACGTATCCTTTTCCTTTTTGAGCACCATCTGGTTGACCTCGGTCTCCTTCAGCCATTTCTCCTTGTCGGAGTTGATGGAGGAGTTCTCCTCGGGGGCGACGAGCCGGTCGGTCTTCAGGCGCACTTCGTAGTAGTAGAGTATCTTCGCCGTTTCGCCGTCATCGCTCAGGAGCAGGTCCTTGATGATGAAAAAGAGATTCATCGCCTTGATCTTCCCGTAGGCGTCGGAGTTGAGAAAGGTCTTGATGTTGCCGTAGTCGACATCGTCGGCCGCGTCATCGGTCCCGTTGTGATCGAGATAACTCTCCGACACCAGTGCGATCAGTTTTTCGGGCTGTTTCTCCTTGAGCGCCGAAACATACTCGAAAAAGACCTCCAGCACCGCCCGGTTCTGGGGAGTGTCGGGGATCTCGGTCCCCCTGATGTTCTCGGTCGCGCAGGAAGCGAGCAGGGCCAGCGCCCCGAAGGCGCAGAGAGTGATGGTTCTCATGGGGTATCCTCCGTATCGTTGCTTTTCGTTTTTTCGGGGTCATCCGATCCTTTTTCGCCTTCCTTTTCAGGTTCTTTCTCCGGTTCCGGTTCTTTTTCCGGCTCCTTCTCCGGTTTGTTCTCAACGCTCTTTTCCGGAAGCGGCTCCGGAGCCGCCGGTTTTTCGGTCTCCTTTTCTTTTGGCCGCTCCTTTTCCTTGCCGGCCGGCCGGGCCGCGGCCCCTTCGCTGAAGTCCGGTTTCGCGGTACGCGCCGGACGATTGGCGCGCGTGTCGCGCCGGACGCTGGGCCCCGAAAGGTTGCCGCTTATTTTCATGGCGTAGCCGCCGCCCGGATCCTTGAAGCGGGAGAGCGCCAGTTCCAGAAGGGGTATCTGCGCGACCGCTCCCTCTTTTTTCTCGCGCAGGTCGGCGGTAAGATCGAGCCGCGAGTTCTTGAGGGTCGCGGGATTGAGCGTCACCTTGCCATCGACCCGCAGGTCCAGATCGCCGATCGCGCTCATTTCGCGGAGATCGAGTTTGTTCTCCTTGATCAGACCGTTCAGTTCCACCGCGCCCAGCACGATTTCCTTTTCGAGCGCCAGTCCGTACACCGTGCCGCCGAGCGTGACCCCGGTCGCGGAAAGAGAGAACTCTCCCGAAAGTTTTTTTTCCCTGCAGAATTCGGCCGTACCGTTCAGCGCGCCGCCGACGGCGATCTCCGGCCACAACGCCTGCAACAGGGCCAGCGGCGCCTCCTCTGCCTCAAGATGATAGCACGGCTCTTCTCCCGAACCCATCTCGACGGCCAACTCACCGCCTTTTCCCTCTATATCCTCGACGGTGACCGTCAGCGACGGCGCTCCGGTGAGGAGCGACCAGAATGACGGCGCAAGGGTCAAGTCACCGAAGGTAAGCACCGTTTTACCGCCCGAACGTACGGTGCCGTTCTCCAGCGACGCCGCAAGAAAGATCGAATAGCCGATGCCTTCCGCCTCGACCGTGAGTCCCCGCTCGGCGAGCGCGGTATTGACCTTCGTCAGCACCAGTTCGTCGGGGATGAACAGTTCCAGCGCCAGATAGAGGCCGACGGTGGAAGCGGCGCCGACGAAGAGCGACCCGCGCAGAAAGGAGGCGATCCGGCCGCCGGCCAGCAGTTTGCGGAGGAACGGGCCGCTCGCTTCGACGGTCCGGTCCCACAGCAGCATGATTTTATCCTTCATTTTTCAGCGGCCTCCTTGAGGGTGGCGACGACCAGCGTGACCTCATAATTCTTTCCGTCGAACCGCTTTTTGATGGAAAGGGCATCGACGAACACATAGCGCGCGCGATTCTCCAGCCCGTAGAGAAAACTCATGAGGGTGGGCATGTCGATATTGCGGATACCGACCTCTATCATCTCCTTGGAGAATTCTCCCTTCTTTTCAGGCTTCAACTCCTTGATGGTCGATATCTCGACGCCGAACGCTTCGCGAACTCCGTTGAGATGACTATTGAGGTTCGTCTCGTTGGTCTGTATCGCGAGCAGCATGCTGTTCTCGCGATCCCGGGCGCGCCGGAACGCGCTTTTGTAGCCCTCGACCTTTTCCATGAGTTCCCTTTTTTCCCGCAGTTCGGCCTTGCGCGACTCTATCGAATCGTTGAAGACCAGATAGAACACCGTGATGACGAACAACAGGAAAAAAACACCGAAGAACAGAAGGATGTTCTTCTCGCGGGAACCGAGTCCCGACAGATAGACGACGATCCGCTCCTTCATAGTTCTTCCTCCCACGGCACCTGTTCGTGTTTTCCCTGTTCGCGCTGATGACGGGGAGCGGCCACGGGCGGGACGGCCGCCGGCGCGGCGGCGGGCGGGG
>CALMRE010000099.1 GCA_937871295.1 uncultured bacterium
GAGTTCTTGCGTCGCCGTATCCTCGATGGGGTTCCATGCCGTCTCGTCGTGTTCCACACCGTGAGTGGTTATATCGGCAAGGGCATCGCGGATCACCGCGAGTGACCGGTTACCGAGAAGGTCGATCTTCACAAGGCCGCAGGCTTCACTGTCATCCTTGTCCCACTGGAGAACCGGCACCCCCTTGGGCGCCATCTCCACCGGACAGTAGCGCCGCACCGGTTCGGGCGTTATCACGATGCCGCCCGGATGGACCCCGATATGGGCAGGGAGTCCCGTTATCCGCTTCGCGCATCTCACGATGGTCTCCCATGCCGGGTCGAAGGCCGGCCGGTCACCGGGGCACCCCTGCATCCGCCACTCATCGAGTTTCCGCTCTATCTCGGAGGTCTCCCTATCAGGCATCCCGTAGGCGCGCGCCGTTTCCCGGAGGGCAGCCCGCGACCGGTAGTGCTGCATGACACAGACCATCGCCGTATGGTCCCGCCCGAAATGCGCCATCACCTTATCTATCGCCGCATCGCGTTCATCCCACGCGAAGTCGAGGTCGATATCGGGTGGATCGCTCCGCTCGGGATGGAGGAACCGTTCAAAGTAGAGCCGATGCCGTATCGGGTCGACATTGGTGATGCCGAGACTGTAGGCCACGATGCTCGCCGCGCCGCTTCCCCGACCGCAGATGCGCGGATTCTCCTCCACGATGTCGGCCACCGCGAGAAAGTAATCGGTGAACTTCTTCCGTGAGATGATATCCAGCTCGAAGTCGAGCCGCAGGACGACCGCCTCGGGAAGTTCCCCGTACCGTCGCAGTGCGCCGTCATAGGCCCGTTCCCGCAGGACTGCGTCGGGGTCCTCCGCCGGATACCGGGGGAACACGAACCCGTGATCTATCTTCTCGATGGAACAGGATGCCGCTATCGCCGCGCGGTTCGCCGCCCCATCGGGAGAGAGGAGATCGAGCCGCGCCGTCTGCACCTCGTACTCGGCGAGCATGAACCCCTCGGTCGGCCGTTCCGGCACCTCGGCAACGGTCCGCTTCGCGGCGATGGCCCGCAGGAGCCGTTGTACCGGCAGATCGTCGGGAGCAAGACAGAGAAGCGGCGGCGCCACCACCGGGGCGATACCATCCCGCACAATATCGCGGGAGGTACACACCCGCCGGTAGAGCGACGGCACCCGCCCCTTCAGTTCCGCGAGAGTCGGTTCATCATTGGCGATGACATGAAGACACTCGGCATGGGCGGTCACGAGTGTTGCGATATCCCCCTCGCCAAGATGGTACGCCGTGATGAGCGACGAGAGATTCGAGAAGCCGCTCATGTCCCGCGCTATGCAGAGGATCGTCGCGTCACCTTCGGAGAGTTCCGCGCCGACGAGCGGCTTCACTCCCCGCTCTCGGCACGCCGACAGGAACCCGTGCAGACCGTAGAGATTCCCCCGGTCGGCGATACCGGCCGCGCCGTATCCCTGCGCGGCAAGCGCCGTCACCCATTCCTGCGGCGTATGGACCCCGTACTGAAGTGAGAAACAGGAGGTCGCGGCGAGTATCGTTCTCATGCGAGCGACCGGGCATACCGCACCGCGTGGAGGTCGTATTTCCGCCGTATCGTGTCGAGCGCCGCCTGAAGGCGCTGCTCCTTCTCGAGGTCAGGCGGCAGGAAGAGATCGAGCTGCCGCACGCTCTCCGAGAGTTTGGAAAAGGTGAGCGCCACCTGTTTGATACGCACCCGTCGGACCTGTATCCGTTCCGCAAGGAGCGTCGCCTTGAGGAAGAGCGACCGGTCGGTCGTGAGCGGCACGAGAAACTGCTCGCTCCCCACGGCGGTCAGTCCGTCGGCATACCAGATCTCGAGTTTCAGGGAACAGACGCCACGGTTCATGAGCCGCACCTGCATACCCCCCTCCTCCACTGCGTCGAAAAGACGCCGGGAAAGTTCTTCGGGATCGGAGGAATCCTCGGGGAACGGTACCTCCACCCGGACGGCGGGACCCGTCGCGCCGCCGAGTACCGGCGAATCGTCTATCCCCGCCGCGAGGAGCCGCAGCCGCACCCCGCCCCGGCCGAGGACCGCCGCGGCCTGCCCCTCGGTCAGTCCCGCGAGGATGCCGAGCGTCTCCACTCCGAGTGAGGTGAGGGTCCGCGCTATCTTGGGACCGACCCCCGGCAGCAGGTCAACCTCCTGTGGACTCAGGAACGATGCCTCCGACCCGTGCGGTATCGAGGCGAACCCGTCCGGCTTCACCACCCGCGTCGCCACCTTCGCGACGAGTTTGTTGGCGGCATGACCGGTGGAGGGAATGAGCGACAGCGCATCCTTCACCTCGCGCCGGATACGGGCGGCAAGGTCGCCGGGCGGCCCGAAGAGGCGTCGCGTACCGCTCGCGTCTATAAACAGATGCCCCCGCTCCTGCTGCTCTATGAGCGGCGAGAACCGGCACATCGTCTCGAAGAGCGCCTTCTGGGCGCGCGCATAGATGAGCGGCTTGGGCTCGATAACGGTGAGGTCTCGCAGTATCCGCTTGGCGTCACGCAGGAACATTCCCTTGCGGACCCCGGCGCGGAAGGCGGTCTCCGACACATCGAAGAGGACCGCCCGTTCGGCGTCGCGCGCCACCACCGTGGGCCGTCCCCGCAGACGCGGCTCAAGCGTCTCCTCGACCGCCGCCATGAAGTGCGACACATTGATATGGACGATCTCCCGTTCCCTCATCGAACCGCCTCAGCGGTCGCGGGCGAGCAGGTCGGCGAGCATCCGGGCGTTGATGACCGCCTTGCCCCGGACATGGTTGTTGAAGAACACGAAGAGCCGCGAGGCCGTATCGGCCATCGTCCGCAGACGCGGCACCCAGCCGGCCAGTTCCTGTTCACTGTAGAGGTAGTCGAACCGTTCGCTCACTCCCGAGCCCCACCAGTGCGCCTCGTTGCGACCGTGGAACCGGACATAGGCGATATCGCCCGTCACTACATCGAGCGACGGCGG
>CALMRE010000100.1 GCA_937871295.1 uncultured bacterium
GTGTGTAACTTCTACCGATCCCTGCTGGGACGGCACTTTCGATGATTGGTTTGATTGCGCGGAGGCAGGTAAACGGTGTTTCAGCACAGAGGAGAATGGTTGTGGAGGCTCGTGCCGACCGCTTGCTGATTTTAAACCGGCAGATCCCTTTGAAGGAGAATGGCGCGAGGTCGAAGAGTCCGGATACACCGGCAACACAATAGAATTTCTTTCTTTTTCTGTATCAAATGAATTTTCCGTTCGCTGGGCGGGGGACGTCGAAACCTACACGGGGGCGTACGAAAATTCTCAGATAGACGAATACCTGACCTCGCGGTGGTCGTTCAATGCACCTTATGCGGTCACGACCTTCTGCGATTACCGCATTTTATTGGATGAAGATGTGCTCACTTTGAAATTCATGGGCGATACCGGA
This sequence comes from uncultured bacterium, assembly GCA_937871295.1. Lineage (GTDB taxonomy): Bacteria > UBP6 > UBA1177 > UBA1177 > JAKLFG01 > CALMRE01. Next base: position 416 of record CALMRE010000100.1, read on the forward strand.
GACTGCCTTTCCTACATGGGAGAGAATTGGCAAAACCACGACCATGTTTTCGAGCGTATCCCGGATGAACAGCCCGACGATGACAGCTTGTTGACCGACGCGAATTAGGGGGAGGGGACCATGACCAGATATTTTCTCATCCTTGCCGTCGCGCTGGCACTGGTCGTGGGGTGCAAAGACACAACAAACAATAATGCCGATACCGATTCAAATGAAACCGATCTCATCGTGGATGACGGTAATGTTGGTGATGACGAACTCGATAGTCAATCGGAGATCGATAATATCCCGGATTCCGATACGGTTTTCATCGATGACCTCGTGGATGGCGATGTTGTCGACATGGATGAAGCCGACGACCTCATGGATGGCGCTGATGAAGGTGACGAAATTGATGAATATCCCGACGCCGATTGTCTTGAGATCGCTTGCTATGATTTCACGGTAAAGGTGTCTGGCGCGGTCGTAAATGAAAAGGGGGTGCCAATACCGGGTATCGCGGTGGCGCTGTACGATGATGGGGTTATCAGTTCACCGCAATTCATGTCGAACGAGGAGGGGGCGTGGATTATAGAATATACTTATGGCGAGTGCGGTGGGACTGATGAGGGGGTTGTGGATGCTAAAGTCATTGCCACCGATATCGACGGCTCGATGAACGGAATATATATCGAAACGGTGATAGATTTCTCTCCGTGGAATATCAAAAACAGAGAATGGGTGCCACCGTGCATTAATTCTGATGTTTATCTCGAAGAACTGGGGATACAGGTTGTCATGCAGTCGGAACAGCCCGACGATGACGCCCTGTTGACCGACGCTAATTAGGAGGGGACCATGACCAAATACCTTTTCATCGTTGCCGCCGTGTTGACGCTGGTTGTGGGGTGCAAAGATGGCGATGTGTCCGAGAGCGATACCGATCAGTATTCTGCTGACGCGGAGTGTCCTGGCGGGACGGCATATAACGACTGTGGCTTACGGGGCGTGTGTAGCGGTGATCCGTTCCATATTAGTCAATGTGTTGGAGATGGCCGTCGTTATTGCGGCGCACCCACCAATCCCTGCTGGGTTGGGTCCGAGGATTTTTGGGAAAGTTGTACCCAAACGGGATCTCGTTGTTTCAGCACAGGAGAGAGGGGTTGTGGGGGAGTGTGTCTGCCGCTGAGTGACTTTGTGCCGACCGGATCCTTTGAGGGCAAATGGCGAGAGCGTGGTAATATTGTGTGCTTTAGCGATCAGGAGCTGGGACCTGTTCAGAACAAAATAGAAATGCTTTCTTTTGAGACAGCCAACAAATTTTCTGTTCGATGGAAGGACGATGACATTATTTATATGGGACACTATGAGAATTCCGAGGTTAAGGGACAACTAACAACCCGGCTAACGCTTGATGCGCCCTATGCGATAACCGACATCTGTGATTATCTTTACACGCAAGAAATAGATTCACTTTCTTTGCGATTAACAAATAACCCCGGAGGGAGTTGCCTGTTTTACAAGGGAAATTCATCTGTTGGCTATACCGATTATTGCGGTCATATCTTCGAGCGTATCACTGACGAACAGCCCGACGATGACGCCCTGTTGACCGACAGCTAACTTGATTATCGATAAAAGGCCGATATAATGGGCCGACGACTTTTGGAGGATGTCATGGAACCTACAGCGGCGGTCGACAAAGCACGGAAGGTCATCGATTCTTTGCCCAAGAACGCCTCTTGGGACGACCTGATGTACGAACTTTATGTCAGAGGGAAAATAGAGAACGGCCTCAAAGCGGCCGAAGAAGGTCGTACGATATCACACGCCGAATTGAAAAAGCGGCTTTCAGTCCATGCGCATTGAATGGACCGACCCGGCGGTCGCCGACCTTGAAGGGATAAAAGAATATATCGCCCGTGATTCCATCGTATATGCGGAACTCACCGTTTTTCAGATCGTTGGCTTGGTTGAACGGCTTGAAGAATATCCACGTTTAGGCAGATCGGTCCCCGAATACTACCAGCAAAATATCCGTCAAGTGCTCTACGGACATTACCGTGTCATTTATAGCATGTCGGATGAACTGATCGAAGTGTTGGCGGTCATCCACGCGGCACGGAAGAATGTGCTACGGCGCGGTACGATTACGAGGTCGCTTATCGGTATCATAAGCGAAAAGGCCGGCACCTACGGAGCCGACGAGAAAGCGAAACGACTGACTAAAAAGCACAAGTAAAATCCCATGCCCCAAGAGATAGAGAAGGTCGAGGTCATCGAACGCGACGACCGGCGCGGTGACGCCCCGCCGCGTATCGTCGTCAACCGTCAGGTGGTCTATTCGAGCGGATGCCTCGGCTGCCTCATCCAACTGCCCATTTTGCTGATAAAGATGCCGTACCTTATCTTCAAGACCTACTGGTTCGCCCGCCGCGCCGCCCGCGAGATGGCGCAGGCGCAGGGCCGCCAGCAGAAGGATGTCGTCATCACCATCCGTCCCGACGGGGACGACCCGAAATAAGTCCCGTCCGAT
>CALMRE010000101.1 GCA_937871295.1 uncultured bacterium
TCTTCCACGTGGCGTAGGCCTCTTCCAGCAGAGGGATCGCCCGGCCGTAGATGCCGAGCCGGAAGAAGATACGGCCGGCGAAGAGGCTGACCGCCGTCTTCTTTTTCATCTCGAGTATGTAGGGATTGTCGCGGACTATCGTCAGCGCCTCGTCAAGGAAACTGCCGGTCAGTTCGGTGTTGAGGTGGAAGAAGGCGCGACTCGCCGAACGGAGGTAGCAGGTGAGCGCCGTTTCGGGGCGGCCGCCGCGCAGGAAGTGGTGGGCGGCGAAAGCGTAGGTGTTGGTCTCCTCCAGCGGATTGCTGGTCATCAGATACTCGGCGTGGTGGAGATGGTGGCGCCGCCGCTCGTCGGCCGGCATCGCCTGATAAACCATCGCCTGCAGCCGCGCGTTGACCAGCCGCATCTTGCCGTTCTTGTATTCCTCGAGCAGATAGTTGAGTTTGAGCAGGTCGAGGTTGTAGACGAACTCGTCGTCGGTCATCCGGTCGCCGACCACCGACCGCATCGCCTCGCGGGTGGTGAATTTCCGGTAGATCGAGGCGATATTGAGGATCAGCCGCTGCTTTTCCGAAAGCGACGATATCTTGCGCCGGAACAGGAAGTCGAGGTTCTCCTTCTCGAGAATGTCGCTGCGGAACGCCACCCGGTCGCCCGACCGCGCGATGAAGCCCTCTTCGCCCAGCATGTGCAGAAGCGACAGCACCGTTTTGACCACGCCGCCGCTCATCCGGTAAAGCCACAGGAAGAGTTCCTCGTCGATGTATTTACGCGGCGTCTGGAGACACGATTCGACGAAATCGCGCGTCTCGGCGGGCGAAAAACCGGGAAGCATCACCCGCGCGTGGGCCGGGAACTCGATGGAAGAGACGGCGTTCTCGGTGGTGACCGTCAGCAGGGTGAAGACCTTGCGGTAGTTCTCGGCGCGGGCGTAGAGTTCCTGTACGATGGCGAGCGACCGTTTGTCTATCTCGTTGAAGTTGTCGAGCAGGAACAGCAGGGGCCGTCGTTTCGCGGCGATCTCGATGATGTCGCCCACTATCGAAAGAACGCGATGCAGATCCTCCTCGATCGGTCCTTCGCCGTCGCCGGGCGGCGCGGTAAGGCGCCGGAATTCGGGATAGCCGTGAAATTCGGGGAAGTAGGTAAGTATCAGACCGCCCCATTTCACCGCGATCTGGTAGCGTATCTCGCGGTCGGATATGTCCCAGACGCCCCGGAGCAGATCGGCGACCAGATTCTGCGTCTCGGCGGCCGACACCGCGATGGCGCCGATGTCGCGGAACGCCATCCGGTTGCGCACCTCGTCGAGGAACCGGCTTTTGCCCACGCCGCGCTCTCCCTCGACGATGACCGTGGCGTCCAGACCGGTCGCGAGAAAGTTGTCTATCATGGCCAGCACGCGGGAAGTTTCGGCCCGTCGCGCGATGAATTCCGGTTCATGGATGCGGATGCGGCGCAGTCGCTCCGGTTTCCTGCCGGCGGCGTCGATCTTGAGGCGGCTTTCGAGTTCCTCCAGTTCGTTGAGGAGCGTGAGGGCGTCGGGGGTCCGCTCCTCCGGCTCGGGACGGAGCAGTTTCTTGAGTATGCGCACCATGTCGCGGTCGAGCGTATCGGGGAAGAGTATGGTATCCGGGGCGAGTCCCGCCGGGGCGAGGGTGCCGGGCGGCGCGGGGAAGGGATATTCGCCGGTGAGCGTCTCGTAAAAGATGAGCCCGAGGCTGTAGAGGTCGCTCCGCTGGTCGATGACACTACTCTGGAAGACCTCGGGGGCCATGTAGCGGGCGGTGCCGCTCTTCTCGGTGAGGTGCATCATCCGCAGCGAGGCGAGCCCGAAATCGAGTATCTTCACCGTGTCCTGCGCCGTAACGACGATGTTGGAGGGCTTGAGGTCGCGGTGGACGACATTGTAGTTGTGGAGGTCGAGTAGCCCGCGCGTCAGCAGGACGAAGAGCCGTATCACATCGGGGAGCTTCGAGCCTTTCAGCGCCGCGAGGGTGCGTCCCTCGACGAACTCCATCGTGAAAAAGGCCTCTTTCTTGTCCTCGTAGAAGTCGTACATCTTGACGACATATTCACTGCGGATCGAGCGGACGATGTTGAATTCGCCGCGGAACCGCTTGATCTCGGCCCGCTTGAGGAGTCCTTTGTTCTTGATCATCTTGAGGGCGATGGTCTCGTTGCGTTCGCGGTCCTCGGCAAGCCACACCTCGCCCATACCGCCCGCGCCGAGTTGACGCACCAGAACGAATCGCTCCTGCAGGAGCCGCTCTTCGGTCATCGCCGAATACCGCCATAAAAAAAACGACCGGCCGGATGATACCGGCACGGGGCGAAAAACTCAAGAAAAAGGGAGGTTAAAAAACAGTGCGATAGCGTTGACTTTCAGAAGAAAATCGAGGAAAATGCATTGCGACAAGAAGAGGACTTGCTAGTATGCCCTTTGATCCGAGGATCCCGTACGACAACCTTCCCTCAATACCTTCGACCGCAGTACTGGAAACTACCCCGGTGCTGAAGCGCTGTTTGGCCGCGACGCGGGCGCTCGGCGAACTCAAAGGTGCGGGCGGACTTATACCCGATCAGACCATTCTCATCAACGCGATACCGCTGCAGGAAGCAAAGCTCAGTTCCGAGATAGAGAATATCGTTACTACACAGGATGAACTGTTCCGGGCCGCGCTTGATGAGAGCCGCCCGACCGATCCGCAGACCAAAGAAGTGCTTCGCTACCGGACCGCCCTGCGACATGGCTTTGAGAAAGTGACCGCCGGGAAGTTCTCGGTGATGCTCCTGGAGGATATCTGTCGAGAACTGAGGAACGAAAAAGTCTCTTTTCGCGCAGAGGGAGAACAGGTCTACATCGGCAACCGACTTACCGGTACCATAACCTATACGCCGCCGCAGGGCGGAAAAGGATTACGGGACAAACTTGACGAACTTGACCGTTTCCTGCGATCGGCCGATGGTCCTGACCCGCTCATACGGATGGCGGCCGCGCACTATCAGATCGAGGCTATTCACCCGTTCATCGACGGCAACGGGAGAACCGGAAGGATATTCAACATTCTTTACCTTATTCACGGCGGATTACTGAATATCCCGGTCCTGTATCTCAGTCGTTTTATCATCCAGCACAAAATGGACTATTATCGCTTGTTGCGGGGCGTGACCGAGAATGGCGACTGGGAGAATTGGTTGCTTTTCATGTTGCAGGGCGTGGAAGAAACGGCGCTTTGGACAACGGCGCGTATCCGGGCGATCCGCGATCTTTTTGAAAAAACCACCGAGCACTGCCGACGGGAACTACCGAAGATATATTCAAAAGAACTGGTTGAATTGATCTTCCGTCAGCCGTACTGCAAGATACCGTTCGTGGTCGAGGCGGGGATCGCCAAGCGGCAGACGGCGGCGGTCTATCTTCAACGATTGGAGTCGATCGGACTTCTGAAAAGCGAGAAGCACGGGCGAGATGTGATCTACACGAATCCCGAACTGATAAGGGTGCTTACGGAATAGCGCGGCATGGGGCAGGGGGCGATGTGTCGATTTTTGCACTTTTTTTCGACATGTTTTCCTGATGTGTCGATGCCGTCGACATATTGAGTCTTATCGATACTCGGGGGCGGCTATGGCCAAGTATTTTCTGCTCGTTGCGGCGCTGATGCTAATGGTGGCGTGTGGAGGGGATGACGGTAGCGATTCGGTCGATGACGATTCCCAACCCGATACCGAATCCGAACAGCCCGACACCGACACCACTCCCACATGGGTCACCGATCAGACCTACGCCGGCCTTGAATGGTCCACACTGTCAGAAGAAATGATGAACTGGCAGGAAGCCGTGGACTACTGCATAGCAATGGGTGCCCGACTGCCGAACATCAATGAGCTGAGAAAGATCATCATCAACTGTCCCGGCAGCACCTATGGCGGGGCATGTCAGATATCCGACCCTGATTGCTTGACTATGGAATGTTTGCGAGAAGATTGCCGTTGTGATGGTAGTGCCGAATCATACTCCGCGCTGGGCGACGGTAAAGGCATCCATTTGTGGTCGTCTTCGTTCCTTTTGGACGTCAGCAACGGCGCATGGAGAGTCAGTTTCGTCAGCGGCGACATCGACCCCGAGGGTAAGGACAACGGCTGCCTTGCGCGTTGTGTGAGATGATCGCCCTGTTTTTTGGTAAAATCGTCTTCAAGTTGGCATCACAGCATATTCTTCGCAGCGGCGGGAAAAAGATATAAAGATTTGCAAAATGTCTCCGCGAAACTATAGTTTCGACGAAGAGTTGCGCCAACCGGAACCACCGCTCACGGAGGCATCATGACGCTCGACGCCCTCTACGACATCCTGCTGACGGCCCAGTTCGCCTCGGCCGCCTTCGTCTTCGTCGCCCTCTACTTCATCACCGTCCCCTACGGCCGCCACACCCACGCCGGTTGGGGCCCGCTCATGCCCGCCCGTCCCGGCTGGGTCGCGATGGAACTGCCGGCGGTCCTCACCATCACGGCGCTCTATGCGACCGGTACGATCACGCTGGTCGGCACGGTCTTCCTCTGCATCTGGCAGCTGCACTATATCCAGCGCACCTTCCTCTTTCCGCTCCTCATGCGGGGCGGCCGCGGGACGCCGGTGGTCATCGTCCTTTTCTCGGTGATGTTCAATATGATGAACGGCTGGGTGAACGGCTGGTGGCTCTACCACCGCGCGAGTTACGATATCTCGTGGCTGTGGGATCCCCGTTTCATCGCGGGGCTGGCGGTATTCATCGCCGGGTTCGTCATCAATCTCCACAGCGATCAGGTCCTGCGGAGGCTCCGCAAGCCGGGCGAGACGGGCTACAAAGTGCCGATGACGGGACTGCACCGCTTCGTCGCGAGCCCCAATTACTTCGGCGAACTGCTCGAATGGACCGGCTGGGCGATCCTCACTTGGTCGTGGGCCGGCCTTGCCTTCGCCGTATTCACCGCCGCGAATCTCGTGCCGCGCGCCCACTCCCACCGGGCGTGGTACCGCAGTACCTTCCCCGATTATCCGGCCGAACGGCGCCGCATCATACCTTTTATTTATTAGGGCCGCATGAAACGGACGGCGCTTATCCTCTTTGCCGCCGCGCTGCTGATCCACGGCGTCTCCCTCCCGTTCATGAATATCCCCTACGACGAGGCGGCCTACGCATGGACCGCGCAGAACCTCGCCCGCGACGGCGGCTGGTTCGATCTCTACGGGAAGAGTGATCTGTTCTTTTTTCCGCCGCTGTTCAACTATATCGCCGCACTGTTCATCAAAATCGGTCTCGACCGGCTTTACGCGGTACGGCTGGTCACGACGCTCTTCTCCTCCGCCATTCCGCCCCTTCTCTACCTGCTCGCGGTCCGGTCGGGCTTGACGGCGCGGGCGGGACTCATCGCCGCCGCGCTGTGGCTCCTCCTGCCGTGGGGCTGGCACTTGTCGGTGGTCGGGATGGTCGAGACGCCGTGGCTCTGCTGTCTGCTCACGGCGGTCTATTTCCTGCAGAACGCGGTCGAGCGTTCTTCGCGGCGCGACGCGATCCTCTCGGCGCTCGCCTTCGCCGCGGCGCTCTGGATAAAGGAAACGCCGCTGGGGGCGTTGCCGCTGTTCCTCTTCGCGTTGCGCAAGGAGCGGTCGCTTCTGGCGATCTGGGGCGCGGTGTTCGCCGTGCTGTCCCTGCCGCTGCTTGCCCAGACGCTTCTGCCGCACACCTACGATCTGTTCTTCGAGGTGACCACTCCGCTCCTGTGGTGGCAGGGGTTCGAGATAGACCCGCTCCTGCGGAACTGGGGGCTCCTCCACGGCGCCTCCTCCTTCCCGGTGCCGGGCTGGTCGGAGACCTTCACGCTGTTCACCCTCGCGGTCACGGCGCTCTGCGTGATCGCGGTGCCGCGCGACCAGTGGCGCGACCGTTTCATCCTGCGGTTCGCCGCCGGATTTCTCCTTATCTATCTGCCCTTCTTCATGTTCTTTCCGAAGAAGTTCCCCTATTATCTCCTGCCGGTCTGTTTGTTCCTCCTTTTCTTCACGGCGCGCCGGCTGGCGCAGATACCGCGGTTCGCGATCCTGTACGGGCTGATACTGCTGCTGTTCGCCGTTCCCTCTCTCCGGCAGTTCGGCGACCGTTCCGACGAGGGTTCTTTTCTGGAGGCGTTTGCGCTTGTCGAGCCGGGAGCGCGCATCGCGATGACCCTGCCGCGCAAGGCCGAATATGTCGCCGAAAAGGGGGGCCTGCGTCCGCTCATCGTCCCGGCTGAATGGGTCGATTGCGTCGGAAGGGCCGATGAGTGCATCTTCGGGAACGATTACCTGATGACCGATCCGATGTTCCTGATGATGCTCTACTGTCGCCGCTGGCCGATGGGGCCCGAGAGTTGCGATCTACCCGCCCTCACGGCGGCAAAAGAGCGGCTGACGCCGCTGCTCAAGCGGCCCGGCTTCACCCTCTATCGAGTCGAAAAGACTAGCGCTGCGGCGCAATGAACTTCAGCAGATAGAGCGCCGCCTGAACGCAGGCGCGCATATCGGAGGGCGGTTCGTCGGGATCGGCCTCCGGGGCGTCGACGGTGCCGTCGGGGCGGAGCGGAAGCGCGAAACGGGCGTCGAGCGCCGCCGGGAGACCTTTGGCGAAGAAACGGTCGTGACAGCGTCCCGCCTCGGCGGTCGCGAAGGTGGCGACCAGCGCGGCGAAGGCCCGGTCAAACGGAGTGGCGGAGGGAGCGGCGGCCGTTATGGTGACGGTCTGGCGGCTTGTCAGGGTGGCCGGAACGACCCTCACCGCGACGGTGATGGTGCGCGGGTCGGCGGCGGCATCGGGGATCGCGGCCGGTTCGGCGACCGCGAGCGCCCCGTTGGCGGCGGCGTCTCGCAGGGCGGGGTAGAGGGCGAGAAGCGGTTCGTTCGCCTCCAGCGAGCGCGCCTGAGCGAAGGCTCCCCACGCCTCGTTCCAGCGGCCCTGCGCCGCGCGGATGCGGCCGGTGCCGGTGAAGGCGCAGGCGTTGACCGGATTGAGCGCGAGCGTCTTTGCATAGGCATCGAGCGCCGCGTCGAATTCGCCGAGTTTCTCGTGGGCGCAGCCGATTAGGCACTGCGCCTCGTAATGTTCGGGGGTCCGCTCCAGATCGCGACGCAACGGTTCGATCGCCGCGCGGTACTGTTCGAGCCGCAGATAGGCGAGTCCCCGTTTCCAGTTCGACACCCGTTCGGGGGCGCAGGAAACGGCGGTGAGGATAAACAGAGCGGTCAGCAGGAGGCGCAGAGGCATCGTTATTCCTCCGGTGTTTACGACGATAGGGAACCGGCGACCAACGGGAGGGTCGCCGCGTCGATAAGGACCGTGGTCGTTTCCCGCGCCGCCGCAAGCGCCGCGCGGTAATTCTTCGACAGGTCGCCGCGGCCGTCGTCGGTGACCAGCCGGATGCTGCGGAACGGCAGGTTCCGCCGCCGGCAGACCTCATGCAGGGAGAGCGTTTCCATCGTGTAGAGGAGCGGCATCCCGGCCGCGGCGCTCCACGCGAAGCCGCCGCCGCGATAGATCTCGTCGCCGCACACCGCCGCGGCGCGGGGCAGACCCGCCACCGGCGATATCGCCGTCGCGGGGACCCCGTCGGGGAAGAAGGTGCGCGCTATCGAATAGTATTCGCCGGGCCCGGCGCCGCTTACCGCCGCCGCGCCGCCGAATTCGAGCACGCCGGTCGCTTCGGGATGCGCCGCAAGCGCCGTTGCGAGCCGCTCCGCCGCCCGGACGCCCATCCCCGCCAGCAGGAGCAGTTTTCCTTCGTGTGGCGCGACGATGCCCTTTTCCAGGTGCACATCGAACGGATTCTCGGGGGGTGTTGCGAATACGACGAGTATCATAGCGCCGCCAGTTTCTTTTTGTAGATGCCGCGCAGAGAGAGCAGGAACGCCGCCGCCGGGTCGCGCAGATAGTCGCGGTAGGTCCACGGCAGTTCCTGAATGGTCGCGTGTTTGGTGAACAGCAGGGTTACCTCGGCCCAGACCCCTTCGCCCAGATAGATGCGATGGCTGTGATTCTTGCCGGTCGACAGGAGGAAATTCTCCATCGTGAGGAGTCCCGGATCGAGGTTGATGCGCCGTTTCCCGTCGACCGAGAAATGATCCTCGATACCTACCGCGAACAGTTTCGCCGCCGTGAACCGTTCGCGCGACAGGAGCCGTTCGAACGAGACGATCCGTTTCGTAAGCGGCCCGCCCATCTCGCCGTCGTAGTGACCGGAAATGGAGGAAAAGTCGTAGGCGTCGCTCGTCGCGTCGACCGCACCGAACCGTTCCACGAGGTGGGCCATCGCGTCGGCATAGACCGCTTCGTCGCGGTAGGTGACCGAACAGGTGAGGTTCGCCGGAACCGGCGTCTTGAGGAGGCTCATCGGTCAGGGCAGATACTCAAAGGCTCCGATCTCCCTTTTGGCGCCGTTTTTTGCATAGCCGAGGAAATCGTAGGTCGGCACGGTGGTCCCTTCGGACCCGGTGTCGATGCAGGGAGAGCCGCTTCCCAACTGATATTTCAGCACGCCGTTGCCGGTGCCGCCGACGAACAGCGGATCGGCGATGATGTTGCCGTGCGCGCCCGCGACGAAACCGGAAGGAGTGTTGATGCGGTCCGCGTCGTCGCTGATGGGGTTCGTGCCGCCGCCGATGGCGCAGTTGTCGACCGTTGCGGTGACGATCTCGTACGGGGCCGAACCGTCATCGTAGAGCACGAGTTGGGTCGTCAGTCCGCTTCCCGCCTGATTGAAGAACAGGATGCTGTCCTTCATCTCGAACGAGCCTTTTATCATGTTGATGCCGCCGCCGTCGTACGTGGCGACATTCTCGACGATGGTCGAGTTATATATCTTGAGGGTCACCGGCAGGGAGACCGAATCGTCGACGAAGATGCCGCCGCCGTGGCCACCGCTCGTGTTGCCCGCGACGATACAGTTGCGCATCTCGACCGCGCCGTTGGCCGATACAAAATTCAGCGCGCCGCCCTGCACCGTTCCCTCGTTGCCGACAAAGGCGCAGCGGTCGAAGGTGATCGGTCCCGCCACATTGGTGGCAAGAGCGCCGCCCTGTTGAGCGGTGTTGTCTTCGAACAGTACATCGACGAAGAAAAGTTTCGCCCCGGCGCCGGCATAGACCGCTCCCCCCATCAAGCTGGCGCTGTTGGCGCGGAAGACGGTGTGGGCGACGGTGAGATCGACCTTGTCGTTCGCCGCCACGATCCCGGCGCCGTTACCGCTGTTGCTGTTCTCTTCGAAACGGCAATCGGTCACGGAAACTTTCTGATTGTTGGGCGCGGCGCCCATCCACATCGCACCGCCGGGGTTGTTGCGGAGCGAAAAACCGCCGATGTAGAGGTTGCCGTTGTCGTGGTCGATGGCGAAGGTGGGATTGAGCATGCCGATCGCGTCGATAATGGTCTCATCGGGGCCTTCGATGCCGTAGATCATGATCGCCTTTGAGCCGGGGTTGATGTCGCTGTTGCCGGTGCCGGAATAGGTTCCCGGATGGACCGTGACCACATCGTAGTTCCCCGCCGCGTTGACCGCATCTTTAATGGAAGAGAATGTCTTGCCGTCGCCGACTTCGAGGATATTGCCCGAATAAACGGCGAACGAGACGTTCTTCTTGACGGTGTGTCCCGCCGAATCGGTGATCGTTACCGGGATGACGTAGATGCCGTTGCCGAGCGCCGAGACGTCGATGCTCTTCCAGAACCAGAACTGATGGGTATCGGTGGCGCAGGAGGAATTCCACATATCTTCGCGCGGGCCGCCGCCCAGTTCGCGCATGTCCCACACCGCCTCGACGATGTCGGTGCCGATGCCGTTGCAGACCCCGTTGTCGTCCTCGAAGTAGACCCGTATGACCGATGCGTTGTCGGCGTTCTTGACCGGGTTGGGAGAGAAGTAGGCATCGGTGATGACCGGCGGGGTGTTCTCGGAACTGCCGATCACCGGCAGGGTCTCTTCAGAGTAGGTCGGACCACCGTTGTCGGTCACTATGTACTGGGCGCGGAACTGCCCGTCGGTGCAGGCCGAAACCTCGGTCGGTGCATAGCGCAGGACCACTGCGTGGAAATTGCCGGGGGTCACCGTCACCTGCGCGGTGGGGGTCGCCTCGCCCGACAGAATGGTCACCTTGCCGGTGCAGTCCATCGGCAGGGTCGTCTCATTGATGACCAGATCGACCAGCGTCGAGGTGTTATTGATCGTCACCGCGCGGTCGAGATACGAGTTGTAGCCGACGAGGCCGAAATCGATGCCCGAAACGGGAGCGAGTTCGGCGTGACCGTTGGTGTCGACATCGACGGTGGCGGCCGTCGCGGCGACGGTACCGTCGCGGAGCGGCTGGACCGATATGGTGTGGCTGCCGCTGTACCACGATACGCCGACATAGCGCGATTCGGTGCCGCCGGGGCTCATCCCCGCCGACACATCGAGACAGCCGGCGCCATCGACGCAGATCCGGTACTGGTTGTAGCGCGATGCGTTCTGCGGTGCGGTCCACTGTATCTGAATGTTATCCTTGTTTCCCCCGTAGGCGGCGGTCAAGTCGGTGATGACCGGATAATCGATAAGATCCCACGAAGCGGACGCCAGATAGCGGCACTGGCCGTTCTGCACCCATTTGCCCTGCGTGTCTATCTCGCCGAAATAGACCAGATCGACCTGTCCCCACGCCGAATCGGTGAACTTGCCGTTCCCGTCGAGGTCGTAGTCGGTGAAATGCATCTGCCCTGCGTAGGCGGCGAACGCTGTGCCGACCGTACCGTTCATGCCGTCGTAGTCGACCATCGCCTGCAGGCCGTAATCGTTCTTGACCGCTTCGGTGATGGGATAGGCCTGACTCTTGACCGGGATGAAGTCGGTATCGATATAGAAAAAGAGCAGTTCCGGGATGGAACCCGATCCTTCGGTCGGGGTGAATTCGGTGACGAACATCGCCATGTCGCCGCTCACGCCGCCGGACCCCATCTGCGCCGCAAATGCGCCCGCCGTGATGGCGGCGCAGTTATTATCGACGAACTTGCAGTTGCTCGAACAGCCGTCGCCCGGCGTGGTATTGCCGTCGTCGCAGATCTCGCCGTCATCGATATTGTTATCGCCGCAGGTCGGAGCCGCCTGACACTGCGAGAAATCCCACTGGCAGTTGGACGAATTACAACTGGCGGTGCCGCCGTTGTAGGTCTTACTGATCTTTGCGCAGTCGAATTCCACCAAATCGTCCATATCGCACTGTTCGCTGCCGTTGATGATCCCGTCGCCGCACGACTGCCCGCCGCAGACCCGGTAGAAGGTGTAGCCGAGTTGAAGTTCCTGTCCGATGTTCTGTACCGCCGCGTCGGTGAGCGGGATATATTGTCCGTTGGTCCAGCCCGACAGAGAGCCGCCGTCGATCACGGTGGTGTTTTGGGCCTCGGTGACGGTGATCGTGCCGCCCGTCGCGACATACTTGATGCAGGGGCCGTTCCCGTCGCTGTCTTCATAGGCGAACAGCTTTATCTGTTCCTGCGTTAGTCCTATCTGATAGTCCGCCGGGAGGCCCATGAGAGGAGCCGGGATCTCATCGGTCGGGAAATTGAGTGTCAGCGTCGAGGGGGTTTCCGGATTCACGCCGCTGTCGTCGAAGTAGTTCTCCTGCACAATGATGGCGGGGCCTATCGGACCGTCGGTCGAGCGGACGACCACGGCCTGATGTATGCTGCCGATAGGAGGTATCGAGACAGAGCCCTCCCATGTTCCCGAGAAAACGGTTTCGGTCAGAAAAGCATTCTGGTGGGCGTCAATATAGGTCTCTTCGCCCAGGCGGGAGGCGTCGAGAATGAACGTTGTTTCGAAGAACACCTGCACCTGTATCTGCGGACAGACGCTCGTGTCCCAGCCGGTGCAGTCGGTCTTACAGTTGACGGTCGTCGTCGCGGCGCCTAGAGCGAGATCGTTGCAGGTCGTGGTTTCGGTCGGTTCACAGACCTCATCGGTGGAACAGCCGTCGGCGGTGGTTTCCACCATGCCGTTGCCGCAGGTGCAGGCATCCGGTTTCGGTTCACAGGCGTCGATATCCCACCCGTTACAAGTGCTGTTGCAGTATGCGTCGCCGCTGATCCATGTTTCCGGATCGACCTGAACACACGGTTTGGCGCCGCCGTCGCAGGTTTCGTTCCCTTCGATGAGGTCGTTGCCGCAGACCGGTTTTATCTGGCAATCCTCCGTGTTCCACTTGCAGGTCTCGGCATCACAGACGATGGTCCCCACCTTTTCTATCTCGGCGCAATCCTTATCCATGTCGCCTTCGCAGTCTTCGCCGGTTTCGACCGTGCCGTTGCCGCAGGTCTTGAGTATGCAGGGATCCAAATCCCATGTGCAGTTGTCGGCGCAGGTTGCCTGACCGCCGGTGTACTTGTTCGGATCGATATCGACGCACAACTTCGTCTCGCTCAAGGAGATATCACACTGCTCGCTGGTCTGTACCGTGCCGTCGCCGCAGGTCTTGGCGATACAGCCGGACCGGTCCCACATGCAGTTGGCGGTACAGTTGGCGGTGCCGCCGCTGTACTGATCGGCATCGAGCTGAGCGCAGAGAAGGCTTGCCGTACCCGAAGAGCTGTCGCACTCCTCGGTACCGTCGATGCCGCCGTTGCCGCAGGTGACGGCATTGTCGACATCGGGCATCACATCATCCTTGTCGGCGGTGTCGGTGTCGGCGCCGGCGACCGGCGGATCCTTCTTGACCTCTTCGAGCAGGTCGTTCTCCTTGAGGAATTCGCACGAAACGACCAGCGCGCAGAGCGCCGTCAGGAAGGCTATGCGTATCAGGGTGTTCATCATTCCCTCCCTTAGTAATTGAAGGTGGCGCCGGCGTACACCGAACTGCCGTCGAAATAGAACGATACCTTCGGCGCATCGGCCGGTTCTGTCTTCCACCAGACGGCGAGCACCGTCCCGGCGACGGCGAAGGCCCCCGACACCGAGAACATCACGATCCGCATCGTGTCGTTGAACTTCGCTTTTTCGTCGTAATCCATCGCCGCTTTGTAGTCGTTGTAAGGGACCTCCGACGGGCTGGTGTATTGCCCCATGATCTTGTCGCGCTTGTCCTGATTGTTGCCCACCTCGGCGCTGAAATACCACGAAACGCCGAAGACCGCCGCGGCGACCCCCAGACAGCCCACACCGTACCACAGGTAAGGCCGGGTCACTTTCGGTTCGGGGCCCTTGGGCATGGCCGGGACCTCCTTTTTCACCTCGACCGGCGCCGGTTCCGGTTCGACCTGCGCGACCGGTTCCGGTTCGGGCTGCGGTTCGGGCTGGGCGACGGCCGGTTCCGGCTGCGGTTGCGGCGCCGGGGCCGGGGCCGGCTGAGGCTTCGCGACCGGGGCGGGGCCGGGGCCGGGGCGGTCGAAACAAGGTTCCAGTTGACGATCTTATTCTCTTCGACGATCATCGCCTCTTCGCGCGTTTTGTGGCCGGGCGCGCTCATTTTGACGCTATGCCGCCCTTTCATCACATCGCGGATGCAGGGCACTTTGGAGCAGATCTGTTCGCCGTCGACAAAGGCGGCCGCGCCGGGGGTCGTCGTTTCGAACTGAAGTACGAACGATTCGGGTTCGGCCTGCTTCTGGCCCGCCTGCCCCTGCGCCTTCTGAAGCATCTCGTCGATGATCTTGTTTATCGCGTCGCGCATCCCCTTGGGACTGCCGTCGAAATCGGCGACGAGTCCCGCGACGGTCGCCTCCTTGGCAAGGTCGACCAGTTCGGTCGACATCGTGTAGACATCGGCGAACAGCGTTATCGACGAACGGAGGATGTTGTCGGCGGCGAGCGCCTGACCGAGCGGCACCTGACAGTTCTTGTCGAAGCATTCCATATAGGATTCTTTTTTGGAATCCTTGATGATACCTTTGAGTTTTTCCTGCTGGCGCGTCTTGTCGATGACCACATAGAGGCCGGTCGCGACGAGCTTTGACCGCAGGTATTCGGTGGCGCTTTTGAGGATGTTCGGGTCGAGCGTCCCCGACTGGTCCTCGACATCCATGACGGCGATCTTGAACTTCTTGGTCTCGGCCGACAGCACCGGCATCACCAGCACCGCAGCGATGAACAGGACGAGCAACCTCTTCATTATTCCCTCCGACTAGAGAAGACAAAAATATCGCGGAACTGTACCGTGCGCCCCGTTTTTTGTCAATTTAATACGATGTCGCCCTTTTTTTGTGCAGAAGAAGAATTTGCATTTTATGCCCCGGGCGGTATGATGCCGCGACCAGTATGAGGTAGCGCCCATGCTCAAAGAGAATCCGCGAGTAATAATCCCCAATTTTTTCACGAGCTTGAACCTGCTCATCGGCTTCGCCGTCATCTGGCTCGCCATCGGCGGCCAGTACGACCGCGCCGCATGGTACATACTCCTGTGCGTCATCATGGACAAGATGGACGGCACCGCCGCCCGCGCCTTCGACGCCTGCTCCGATTTCGGCATCGAGTTCGATTCCTTCAGCGATTTCTTCTCCTTCGGCGTCGCCCCGGCGATACTCATCCTCTCCTTTTTCAACGGACAGGTGAGCGGCAATATGGAGCAGGTCCCCTTCGCGATAAAGGGAGCGCTCGCCGTCTACATCCTCCTCACCGGCATCCGGCTCGCCAAATTCAACTGCGCCGACAAGGAAGATAAGGACTTCTTCTACGGACTCACCTCGACCCAGTCGGGGGCGACGGTCGCGGCGCTCTTTCTGGTCGGGCGGAAATACAACCTGCCGTTCCTCGCCGACGAGACCATCATGAGCGGCGTGATGATCATCCTCGGGGTGCTCATGGTGTCGACCTTCAAGTACCGCAAGTTCAAAAAACGGGCCAAACGCTGGCTCACCGTCCTGCAGGGGCTCGTCTTCGGCACGCTCGGCATCTTCGCCATCTTCCACATCTATCCCGAAGCGATACTGGTCATCCCGCTCCTCTACTTCGTCGGCGGGGTCTTCGTGACCCATCTCGAACGGCTTCACGAACACCCGAACGATACCGAGTGACCCTATGGCACCGTTCCCGCTCCGTCAGGGGATAGACCGGTTCGACCGTGCGCTGGTCGGTAAGGAGAAGGTCGCCCTCATTGCCAACCATACCGCCGTCGACCGCACCGGCCGTCCGACCCCTGTAGCGCTCCGCGACGCCGGGATCCACCTGTCGTGCATCTTCTCGCTGGAACACGGCTATTTCCCCGTCGCGCAGGACATGGAGGCGGTGAACAAGGAGAACCGCATCTTCGGCGTCCCGATCTTCTCACTCTACGGCGCGACCGCCGCGAGTCTCGCCCCCGATCCGACCCATCTCGACCGGTTCGACACCGTCATCTACGATGTGCAGGATATCGGCAGCCGCTACTACACCTATATTCAAAGCCTCACCTTGTTCATGGATGAACTGGCCCGCCGCCCCAAACGGCTCATCATCCTCGACCGCATCAACCCCATCGACGGCGTCACGGTCGAAGGGAGTCCGCTGGAGGAGCGTTACGCCAGTTTCGTCGGTCGGTTCCCCATCCCGCACCGGCACGGCCTGACCACCGGCGAGGCGGCGCGGTTCTACTACAAACGCAAAGGCTACACCTTCCCGTTCGAGGTGGTGACGGTCGAAGGGTGGCGACGCGACAGTTTCGCCGACGACTACGACCTGCCGTGGATACCGACCTCACCCAACATGCCGACGCTCGACACGGCGCTACTTTATCCCGGCGGCTGTCTCATCGAAGGGACCAACCTCTCGGAGGGGCGCGGTACCACCTTCCCGTTCCGCATCGTCGGAGCGCCGGGACTCGATCCGTTCGAACTGTGCGAAAAGCTGGCGCGGCTCGCACTGCCGGGGCTCCGGTTCCTGCCGCTCGAATTCCGGCCGATGTTCCAGAAAGAGGCGATGAAACGGTGCGGCGGGGTCTACATCGACCTCACCGACCGGCGCGCCGTCCGGCCGCTGCGCGCCTACATCGCGATCCTCAATACCTTCCGGTCCATTCTCGGCGACGAAGGGTTCTTCCGGATGAAACCCTACGAGTTCGTGAAGGATATTCCCGCCATCGAACTTCTCCTCGGCGACCGCTGTCTCATCGATATGTTCTACAAACGGGCCCCGCTCGCCGAGATCGACGGCCACCTCGCCGCCGCCGAGGCGCAGTGGCTCGCCGACCGGCAGGAATGCCTGCGCTACTGACCCCCGCGAAAAAAAATCTTGCGCACCGCCCTTTTCTGTATACAATCGGCCCGCTTCATGGTTTTTTAACTAACCCTAACCCGCTATGAAAGGTGGTGAGCACTGCATGAAGAGAGCGAAGATCATCGGTCCTCTTGAGGTCACGGTAACCGACGACCTGGAACGCGCCATTAAGATCCTTAAGAAAAAAATGGCCCTCGAAGGTCTGTTCAAGGAGCTGAAGAAACGGCGTCATTACGAGCAACCGAGCATCCGCGAACGCCGCAAACGCGAAGAGGCTGAACGGCGTCGCAGAAAGAACCTGCGGAAAAAACGCTACTAGGTCATTGTGCCCCGCATTATCGCGTTCCTCGCAATCCTCCTCCTTATTTCCTGTGACGATACCGTCGTATCCAAGACCGTCAGCACCACACCGGTCGTGGTCTCTCTTGATCGCCTGCTTCTGTCCCCCGGAGGGACGGCTGTCAAACAACAGGCATCATTAGCTCTTGCCGACACGGCCGTGGTGCGGACCTACGACCGCGTCGACACCTCGTTCGACCTTCACCCCAACGACCTCGACGAGATAGCCGCCATCGCAGTGGAGATCGACCTGTCGGCGGAGAAATGCCCCGAACTGATGCCGCGCGGCGGCGACCATCTGATGGTGACCTACCGCGTGGGGAAGGAAGAGAAGTTCTGCTACCCGACCGACGCCGAACTCATCGCGCGTCTCGATACTTTTCTTCTGCTTCCCGACCACACGATGCTCTGGCCCTTCAAACCGCAGGACCAGTCCCATCCGGTCGGCCATACGCCGATAAGTTTTCAGGATTATTCGCCGCTTCCGGGCGACGAATACTTCCACCCCGGCGTCGATGTCATGATGCCGGAGAACGCGAAGGTCTACAATATTCTGCCGGGCCGCGTGGTGAAGTACGACTACTACGACCTGTCGGGCGGCTCCAGCCAGAACCGGATGTACTTCGAGGTGGTGATCGAGACGCAGAACGGCCTGACCATCCAGTACCACCACATTGACCCCGACAGCGTGAGCGACGCGGTGAAGTCTGCCAAGCAGAGCGGCGCGGTACTCCCGGCGGGGGCCGAGATCGGCTACATCGTCTCGTGGACGGTGGTCGAAACGGGCTACAGCAATGAACTGTTCCACCATCTTCATCTTAACATTTTCACGCGCGATCTCCTGCCGCTCAACGGCATGCAGATGCTGCTGCCGCATCCCGATACGATCCCGCCGGTCATCGAGTCGGTCACCCTGCTCGATGAAACGCTTACGACGGTACTCGATCCCGCAATGCTATCGGCCGGTCAAAAATTTAATGTCATCGTCGAGAGTTACGATCTGATGGACGACAATCTCTGGCCGCTTCCGCCGCGGGGATACGGGCTTTCCTTCGAATGCGTCGACGACCACGGCGTTTCGGAGGTATTGATCAGCGACCTGTACCGTTATACCGCCGCCCTTTCGCCGGTGAAAGAGGAGTTCGTCTGCGACTACTATCTGTGCGGCGACGCCGGGATGACCACCAAAGGCGATTACGGGACACGGCAGTTCTTCGTCAACATCACCGCCTTCGACGGCTCGGGAGATATCGGCAGGCCGATCGTTTTCGACAAACGTACCTGTGACATGACGGTCTCCGCCTGCGACCAGTACGGTAACTGCGCGACCACGAGCCTGCCGCTGGTCGTCCAATGAGCGATCCGCGTTTCATCGTCAGTCTCGGCGATGTCAACGGCATCGGTCCCGAAGTCCTGCTGAAATTCCATAAGGCGCGCCCCGATCTGCCGCTCCTCTGCGTCGGCGATTCTACAGCGCTTCTGTACTGGTCGCGCGAACTCGGCATTCCCTACGACTTCGATCTCATCGATCTCACTATCCGTTATCACCCCGAACCGGGGAAATGTTCGTCGATCGCGGGAGAGGCGGCGGCGCTCGCGGTCGAGGCTGCCTACCGCGAAGCGAAAAAGCGCGGCCTGCCGCTGGTGACGCTTCCGCTCTCGAAGCATGCCGTCGCAATGAGTCGCGGCAACTTCACCGGTCACACCGAACTTTTGGCCGAACTCGACGGGAAAAAGCCCGATGAGGTGGCGATGGTACTCGGCGGCCCGCAGATGAAAGTACTCACCCTCACCCGACATATCCCGATCACCGCCGTCGCTTCTGCGCTCACCATCGATCTCGTGGTGCGGCAGGTGACGCTCGCCCATGAATGGTTCGCCCGCTGGCAGGGGAGATCGCCCAAGATCTGGCTCGCGGGGCTTAATCCGCACGCCGGTGAATCGGGCTCCATCGGCACCGAAGAGGCGGCGGTGCTCATCCCGGCGGGCACCCTGCTCAAACAGCGCGGCATCGCCATCGAGGGGCCGCTCCCGGCCGACACGATGTTCGCCACGGGGCGCGCCGCGGGGGTCGATATCTTCGTCGGGTGCTACCACGATCAGGTGCTCGGCCCGCTCAAACTCCTCCACTTCGACGAAGGGGTCAACGCGACGCTCGGCCTCTCCATCGTCCGCACCTCGCCCGACCACGGGACGGCGTTCGACATCGCCGGAACGGGTCGCGCCTCCGGGAAAAGTTTCGCCGAAGCGGTCCGCTGGGCCGTTGAATTATCTCAAAAATAACCGCGCATCGGGGAATCGGTAGGTCCGCGCCGTGACGGGCGCGTCGGGGAATATCCCTATCTCGGGGCCGCCCCAGACGCCGCTCGTGGAGAAGGCAAAGACATAATACCATTCGGGATCGACGAGTATCTTCACCGGTTCGACGGCGGTCGTCAGTTCGACCGTCGTGTTCTGGCCCGCGACGACATCGACCATGACGGTGGCGGTCGTTTCGTCGGCGAACAGGAAGGTCACCGGCAACTGCGGCAGGTCGGCGGCGCCGCTGTGGGAAAGGATGAAAGAAAGCGTTCCCTCCTCGTAGGCGTACTCTTTCGCGGCAAGGGTCGGGCACGGCGCCTGATAGACCCAGTCGTCGAAGAGCGCCTGCCAGTAGTCGGTCGAGTCGGCGGCGTCGGAGGTGTGGGCAATGAGGAAGGCGAGGAAAGCCTCGGTGGTGACGGTGGTCTGATGTTTCTCTTCGAACCAGAGTTTCAGGAGCGGCAGGAGCGACATCCCGTCGAAATCGCGGCCGAGCCGCTTGTTGACCATCTCGAGGAAGGCGGCGCCGTAGTAGTAGGCCGACTGCATCTGCATGTCGAGCGTCATGAAGTCCTTGTCGGGGTCGAATCGCAGCGGCACGGCGTCCCACGCGGCGCACAGGAAACTGGCGACATTGCGGTACTGGTTGCGGCGGGAGGCGAAAGCGGCCGCATCCTCTATCGTGCCCATCAGGTTGTAGTTGGTGGTCCATTCGTCGAACCCTTCGGCGACCCAGAAATCGGGCCAGTCGGCGAACCGCACATTGTTGCCCCACCAGTTATGAACGATCTCGTGGACCGTAACGAACAGCCCCGAATCATAGTCGGCCAGCACATCGGTGCCCATGAAGATGACCCCGACATGCTCCATCCCGCCACCGAAATCGGGGATGGAGACGAGCCCGACCTTGTCGCCGAACTCGTAGGGGCCGATATGCTCCTCCATCCAGTCGACGGTGGTGACGCCCACCGGGTATATCTGCTCAAGGTTCTCCAGTTCATCGGCGAACCCGGCGCCGACGATCTCGACCCCCGACTTCGAGAGACCCGCCGAGAAAAAGGTGTGATCGGGCGAGGCGGCGAAGGAAAGGGCGTAGAAGGGCATCGGGGTATCCATCGTGAAGGTCCAGACCTTCCCCTCCTGCGTCCCGGTGACGCCGGGCCCCATCACGGTCCAGTCCTCGCCGGGAACGATGACCGATAATGTCACCTTCTCGACCGGCACGTTGGCGTCGTTGTCCTTGTCGGTCTTGAAGGGACTCTGCGGGACGATGAGCCAGTAGGGGGTGTAGTAGGGTTCGGTGAAGGGGCCGATCACCTTTTCGCCCGTTTCGTAGTTCTCCCATATCCGCATTCCCATCTCGAAGGCGGCGTTGAACGAGAAGGTCGCCTCGATGGTCAGCGGATCGCCCGCCGCGAAATCGCCGGGGAAGAGATCGACCGTATGCTTGTCGTATTCGAACGGGACCGACGCCGCGGCGATGGTCATCTTTTCGCCGAAAAGCCGCACCGTATTGCCGGCGGTCGGGGCCGGGAACGACAGTTTTTCGGTGACGGTGAACAGGCTCTTGCCCCACTGGGTGATATCGACCGTCGCTTCGAGGATGATGCCGCTCTTGGGGATCACCACGACCCGTTCGAAGTCGCCGTCGAAGGTCGGGACATCTTCGTCGGGCTCTTCTTCGACCTCTTCCAGCAGGTCGCTGTCGGACGGTTCGGACCAGTCGGACAGGTCTGACGTATCGGTGACATCGACATCGGGTTTCGCGGTCGTGCCGTCATCGCAGGCGGCAAGCAACAGCAGGAAGAACAGCGCGGACATCAACCATCTCATCGGTCACCTCCACCGGGTAAAAGGACGGAACACTATATCCCTCCCCTCTCGGTAAGCAAGGGGCGTGCGCCGGTTTTATTGCAAGCGATATCGAAGGGTTGTTTTTGCCGGCGTTGGGTTAATTTTTACAACCCATTGATATTCATGGAGTTTATTTTATGGCAGAGGGATTGCTTGTCCCTTACAGTAAGGATATAATAGCGCCATGAAAAAGGGCGACAACCCACGGCGTTATTGACCGTTATGGTCTTTTTATGATGGAGGTACCGATGAGAACCTTTGTGCTGTTCACGATCCTGTGCGCCTGCATGGTGGCGTGGGGCGCCGACGAGAATGTCGCGCAGAAAATGCGCCTCTCGTTCTACGAACTGAAACTCGACACGCTGCGCGATGTGATCTCTCCCCGTTGGATGAGCGAACTCTCCCTCGGCGAACCGGCGATGTACCGGCCGGGCGAATTCTCGCTGCTCGACGCCCGCCGGAAACTTGCGGCCGCGCTGTTCGCGAGCGAACCCCGGAAGACCGGGATGAAGATGAACATGCTCGGCTCGATCGCCAACACCGGCTACCTCAACGAACTGCCCTCCGATTCGGTCTACCAGCCGGCCGAAGAGGAAGGAGGCCAGACCGAGAATGCGCAGACCGCCCGCGACGCGGCCAAGCAGCAGCAGGATCGCGCCAACATGACGCGCTCCGTGGTCAACGGGGATCAGTTGGGCGATGCCCCCTCCGATGAGATGTATCAGGGCGGCGGCGCAGCCGGTTCTTCCACGAACAGCGGCAGTCCGCTCCAGCAGGCGAGCGAAGAGGCGAAGAAAGAGAACGCGCAGAACAACATGATGGGCGCCGTGGTCAACGGCGGCCAGTGGGACGACAACGGCGGCGTCGATCAGTACCAGACCACCATCCAGCCGACCAAAAAAACGGTCAGCGCGGGCGAGGACCGGGTCCCCTACCTCATCAAGCAACTGCCCGCCAACCAGAACCCGAACAAGAACAACTCCGCCATCCAGCGCGACATCCGCCACGAGGCGATGAAACAGCAGGTCGTTCAGCCGAATCCGTACGACGATCTCTGATCTATTTTCGAGGTCGGGGTCGGGCGCACACGTTGCCCGACCCCTTCCCCAAGATGGCCCCATGAGAATGCTGTTGCTCATAGCTTTACTTGTTTTCTCTCTGCCGCTGGCGGCGGGCGAGAAACAGCTCTGGCGCGCCGCGATACCGCCCTATCTCCTGCGGGAGGCCGGTCCGACGCTCGCGACGCTCGATGTGGTCTCGCTCGCCGAGGGTGACGGCGTGACGGTGGTCCATATCTGGGAAACGGCGCAGCGGGCGGCGCTCCTTGCCGCTACGACGAGTTCGCTCCGGGCGATCCCGTTGAAGCTGGCCGCGACCCCCGCCTACCGCACGCTCGACGAGATGACCGCTGCGCTCCACGATATCGTTGAGAAGTTCCCCGACCACGCGAAGCTCTACA
>CALMRE010000102.1 GCA_937871295.1 uncultured bacterium
TTTCATGGGGTTGCCCACGGCATCACCAGTACGGCCACCGGAACCATTGTCGCCGGGATTTCCACCGACGCCTGCGGTACCCGGTCCGCCGTCAGTGCCGCCCAGACCGGCGCCGGTACCGGTGCCATCGCTTCCGGGAGTCCCGAAATTAGCGGTACCGCCGGGCGCGTTGCGATAGGCATTCGCACCGCCGCCGCCGCCGCCGGCGAACAGCAGAGTGTCTCCGGCAAACACAAAAGAACCACCACCGCCGCCGACATTGGTCGTGTTCCAATCGATATATGAATCGATATAGTCGGGATTGTTGTTCGCCATGGCAAGGCCCATCTGGCCCACCACGATCTTCAGGACCGTTCCCTGTTCGAGATAATATTCTCCCGCTATCTTCCGGCCATACCCGGGAGTTGGGATACCATTGTAATCTCCCGATCGCGCTCCCGCCACTTCGAAGGAATAGTTGCCAGAAACAGGGACCACCCATTCCTGAATGCCCTGCGTGTTGATGGCGACCTCGCCAGCAAGAGCCGATTCCGTATAGGCTGTATCGCATTGTTCCTGCGTCGGACCGGTCGAACCGATCTGTCCGCAGTTGGTGAACGCATAGGATCCGACCGTCACGGTCACCGGTACCCGGCTGCCGGGACATGCAGAGATCGACTCGTCGGTATAGGTTATCGTTATCTGACCATGGCCCGAACGAACGCCAGCGGTCGTTTCGCCGTCAATCACGCCGCCAACATATGAGGAGCCGCCGCCGCCGGAGCCATGCGCGGGCGAAGTACCGCCGCCGTAATAGCCGCCGCCGCCGCCGCCGTTCCACGGTTCCATCGTACTTTTGGCGCTTCCGCCTTTCCCCAGCGCGCCGCCGATGAGACCGCCTTCCGACTGGGTGCCGCCGGTACCGACTTCGTACTCGGCGCTGCATCCGCCGTCAGCACCGATCTCTCCGCCGCCGTCGCCGCCCCAACAATCCTCGTTATCGGTCGCACCGCCGCCGCCGCCGGCCACGATGATCCGGTCGGCCAGCGTCGTACCGCCGATCCTGACATCGGAAGCGCCGCCGCCGCCGCCGGCGTTGGGGCCGTTGTCATTGGTCTGCCCCTGTCCACCGCCGTTCCATCCGCCGCCCATCGGCGCATACGGAACATCGGCCACGGCACCTTTTCCGCCCACATAGAGATAGAGGGTCTCGCCCGGCGTAACGGCCAGCGTCCCTTTCGCGTAGCCGCCCTTGCCGCCGGCATTGTCGCCGCTCCAACCCTCAGCGCCCCATGTTTCTATCTGGATGCTGGTAATGCCTTCGGGAACGATCCATGTCTTGACCGCACCGCTATAGGTGAAGTTCTTGACCTGCGTACTGGGAACACCCGACGCCTCGGCGTAATAGGTGGTCGTCTCGGTCGGCGAAACCTCGAAGTCCTCGCCGCTCGCAGTTTCCCCTATCGGCTCGCCGCCGGTCGGTTCGGTGTACCACTTGATCGTCGTACCCGAAGTCGTCGCGTTGAGCCGGGCGGTGTCGCCGAAACCCACCGTGGCGGGAGTCGCCGTCACATCGGTCGGATCGGGCGTGACACCGGGACAGAGACTGGATATTCGGGCAAAGCCATCCCCATGATGACCGGTCACCATCCCGCCGGCGGGATCCGGCATGCTCTCATTCCCCGCGATAAGTTCCGTTTCGCTCAGGTAGTATCCGGCTCCCGGGGTATAACCGATCGGTTTGTAAGAGGTCTCGGTAAGAACATAGCCGGAACCACCCGAACCGGTGGGCCAACTCTGTATCCCGCCGTACCAGCCGCCGCCGGCGCCTCCGTGCGCCCAGTTGTCGCTGCCCCGTTCACCACCGTTATAGCCGCCCGCCGAGCAGGTGTTGCTTTGCACGCCCGGATTGGCATAGCCGAAAGAACCGGGGACCACGGAAGAACCGTAATTGGAAGTACCGCTCCCGGTCTGTGTCGCGCCGGTGATATGGTAGCCTTGTGTATCGTAGGCAGGTGCGATCTCACCGCCGCCGTCGTTGCCGACATAGGTCGCTCCCTCATAATTCTTTCCGTGTCTTCCGCCGCCGCCGCCGGCGACGATGATGCGGGAGTAGAGCCCCGCCGCATCCTTCCAATCGCCTCCAACAAGGCGGATATCGGTGGCGCCGCCGCCACCCGTCGAATTCCAGCCCGAACTGGTGCAGCCGATACCTTGAGACCCGACATAGACATAGAGTGTGGTCCCCGCCGTCAGATGGACCGTTCCCTTCGCGTAGCCGCCCCGGCCGCCGAAGACGGTCGTCGGGTATGCCGGATCGTTGCCGCCCTGAGCACCCCATGTTTCCAGAAGATAATCACCGGTGAAGGGCACCGTGAATGTCTGGACATCGCCGATAGCCTCGAAATCAACGAAACCGCCGCCGCCGTCCCGCATCTGCCGCTCCGGGAGGGCCAGAAGGTCGATCTGACCAGCCTCATCGGGGAGAAAGATATCCGTGGTTCCATAGACCCCCGTGGCGGAAGCCGATCCGTTGAGGGCCGTCCCCTCATTCGCGCCGCAAGCGGCAAGAATGAAAGCAAGAAGCAGCACATTCACCATGTTCCCGAAACGCATGTCGCACCTCCGTGCACTATCTGATAACGATCTGAAAACCGCTTGAACAGGCGTCATTATATTTTAAGGGATTTGTATTGCAATTGTTTTCTCTCTTTTCTTTATCGGCTTATCGAACTTAATGGGATTTTCGAGCGCGGGATCTTAGAACACCGTCGAACAACCGCAACCGTCGTTCTTGGGCTTGTTGACATTGTCGGGCCACTCGTTGTCGGCGAAGAGAGCGTCCTCGTCGGACAGATCGTCGGTATCGGTGCCCACGGTGTCGATATCGGTGGGGATACCGTCATCGGTGACCGGCTGGTCGGCGTCGGCCATGTCGGCGTCGACGGTGTCGTAGTCGGTCGGCTGGCCGTCGTCGGTCACCACGGGGCCGTCATCGGCGATAACCGTGCCGTCATCGGTCGTGTCATCGGTCTCCTCGTCGGTATCGGCTATCTCGTCGGTCAGCAGTTCATCCGAGTCGGAGAGCAGTTCGTCGCTGTCGGCCATGGTGTCGTCGTCGGGATAGTCGTAATCGGGTATCTCGGTGGCGGTGACCGACAGGATGTACTCGCCGCCCAGGTAGGTGTCGCTTTCGATCACGATGTAGTAGGTCCCGTCGTGGGTCGGTTCGAAGACAACGGTGTCGCTGCCGGAAGCGAGACAGACCGTATCGTCGGCGCAGGTCTCCTTCACCATGACGGTGCCGGCGAATTCGCCGAGATTGGTCAGCGCGATCTCGTAACTCATCCCGATCCGGGCGGTGAAAGAGTAGACGATGTCGGGGTAGTAACGGAACTTGTCGCCCTCACAGGTGGCGTCGTACACGCCGATATGGTCGGCGCGGCCGGCGGTGTTGTTCTGATCCTGATACGGCAGGGCGTCGATGACCGCCGGCAGGTCGCAGGTGCCGTCGGCCTCGTCGCCGATACAGCGGCCGTCGCGGCAGGTATCGGGACCGGTGAACGGGTTGTAGTCCTCACACTGCTGGCCTTCGGTGGCGCTGTTGTTCTCTGTCGGACACTCCGGACCTTCGCCCGAACAGTATTCGGACCCCGCATCGCACGAATCCTTGTAGGGACGGCAGAGGGTGCCCGATTCGGCGAAGGTGTCGTTCGGGCAGGCGGTGGTCCAGCCGTTGCAGTATTCCTCGATGTCGCATAACCCCGCCTGTTCACGGCAGACCGAACCCCAGTCCTTGTAGTAGTCGTAGGGACAGTTGGCCGACGAACCGGTGCAGAACTCTTCGGCGTCGCAGGGACCGGCCGCCGTGCGGCAGACCGTCGTCGAAGCGACATAGAGGTTTGCGGGACAGGCGGCCGTCATGCCGGTGCAGTATTCGGCCACATCGCAATCACCCGCCGCGTCGCGGCAGATATCGCTGGCGGCAACGAACGAGTCGTTGGGACAGTCGGTCCCTTCGCCGTCGCACTCTTCGGCGATATCGCAATCGCCCGCCGCCGGGCGACAGATATCACCCACGGACCGGATCTGGTTGGCGGGACAGGCGAGATCGGAACCGGTGCAGTATTCGGCGATATCACAGCCCCCCACCGCGTCGCGGCAAAGATCGGCGGAGGTCTTATATCCGTCGGCGGGGCAGGATGCGCCGACGCCGGTGCAGTATTCGACCCGGTCGCAGGCGCCCGCCGAACCCCGGCAGACGAACGTATCGGCGCGGAACCCGTCCTCCGGACATTCGCCGCTCACGCCGTCGCAGGCCTCTGCGAGGTCGCATTCACCGGCCGATACCCGGCAGGTCGTGCCGCTGTCGACCACATCGTCGACCGGGCAATTCTTGTTCGTGCCGTCGCAGACATCGGCCACATCGCAATCGCCGGCGCTCGGACGGCAGACATGGAACTGGTCGTAGACGTCGTCGATCACGGGACAGTCGACGCTGAACCCGGAACAGACATCGGGCATATCGCAGTCGCCGTCGGCCGGACGGCAGACCACGCTCTCATCCTCCAGTTCGTCGTTCGGGCAATCCTTCGACGAACCGGGACAGTATTCGGCCGCATCGCAGAGGCCCGCCGCCACGCGGCACAGATCGGCATTCGACTTATAGGCATCGGCCGGACAGGAACCGGAGTTGCCGGGGCAGAACTCGACCGCATCGCAGTCGCCGTCGGCGGCGCGACATTCGACCGTTTCGTCCTTGAACCCGTCGTTAGGACAGGCGGCCGACGAACCGCTGCAGTTCTCGGCGACATCGCACAGGCCGTTCGCGGCGCGGCATTCGACCGTGCCTGCCTTGAAGAGGTCGGTCGGACAGGCCTTGCCCGAACCGGAACAGTTCTCCGACTCATCACAGAAACCGGCGGCCGTGCGGCAGACGGTCGTATCGGGCTCGAAGCCGTCGGCCGGGCAGGTCCCCGAAGAGCCGGTACAGGTCTCGGCCTTGTCGCATAGATCGGTGGCGGCGCGGCAGATATCGGCGCTGCTCCTGAAGATGTCGGTCGGACAGTCCTTGGTCACACCGGTGCAGTTCTCGGCCTGATCGCATTCACCGTCGGCCACACGGCAGACCTCGGAGTCAGATTTGTAGATATTCTGCGGACAGTTCGGCGACGAACCGGTACAATTCTCGGTCAGATCGCAATCGCCATCCGCGACACGGCATACCGCCGCGTTCGTCTTATACACATCGGCCGGACAGGTCCCCGAGGTCCCGGTGCACTTCTCGGCCTGATCGCAGTCGCCGTTGGCGGCGCGGCATTCGACCGTATCGTCCTTGAATTCATCGGTCGGGCAGGTCTTGTTGGTACCGTCGCACTTGTCCTCGACATCGCAGAGACCGTTGACCGGACGACAGGTGACCGTGTCGAGCTGTACCGCATCGGCCGGGCAGTCGGGGCCCGCACCGGTGCAGGTCTCCTGTTTGTCGCACGGTTGGGTGGCGATACGACAGACATAGGAGGCGTCCTGATAGCCGTCGGCCGGACAGGTTTTCGCTCCGCCGGTACAGAATTCGGCCTTATCGCACAGTTTACCGGCCGCCGCAGCACGGCATTCATGAGAACTCGGTTCATAACTGTCGGCGGGACAGACGGCCGTCGTCCCGGTGCAGTATTCAGGCGCGTCGCAGTCGTCGCCCGGCGCGGCCGAACGGCAGACGACGGTGTCCAGTTTGAAGGCATTGACCGGGCAGGTCTTGTTAACGCCATCGCAGGTCTCCATGAGATCGCAGTCGCCCGGTGCGGCGCGGCAAACGGTCGTGCCCGGCTCTACCCCATCGTCCGGGCAGGTGGCCGAGGAACCGGTGCAGTATTCGGCGATATCGCAATCGCCGCCCGAATCGCGGCACAGCGTCGTGTCGGGCAGGAATTCATCGGTCGGACAGGCCGCCGAGGAACCGGTGCAGTATTCGGCGACATCGCACACATTGCCCAGGGTCACGGCGCGACAGACGGTGCCGGCGGTGGCGTAATTGGCCACACAGGTGCCCGCACCATTGCAGGAATCGGGGGTATCGCAGGTGCCGCTCGCGGGACTGCCGCAGAGGGTGCCCGACAGGTCGTAGCAGTTGTTCGCCGTCTCGTTGCAGGTCTTGTTGCAGTCGGCGCCGCCGGTACAGGGATCGCCCGCCGATTCGCAGCGGTCATCGGTATCGTCGCAGGTCTCCACGCCGGTGCAGTAAAGTCCGTCGTCGCAGTTGCGCGCCGACCCGTTCACACACTGCGCCGAGGCGTTGCAGGTGGTGTTCACGGTACAGAACAGGCCGTCGTCGCACACCGTCCCCGTCGGGAGCGCTACGTTGCTGCAGGCCCCCGCGCTGCAGGTATCGCTGGTGCAGGGTGTGTCATCGTCGCAGGAACCGCAGGAACCGCCGCAGCCGTCGTCGCCGCAGACCCGGCCGCCGCAGTCCGGCGTGCAGGCGCCGCCGGTATAGAGCCGCACCGCGTCGATCGCGAAGCCGTCGGTCGAGATGCCGTAACTGCCGTACTGCTGGATCTTGATGAGCGTCTTCTTGGTCAGCGTGATGCCGGCCTGCGCGGCGCGGGCGTTGATCTGACCGCTGAAGAGTTTCCACGACGCGGTCGTCCCCTCGGCGGGCGTCAGGCCGATGAGTTTGTACCAGTTGACGCCGTCGACCGATATCGCCACGCCGTCGGTGTTGCTGACGCCGCTGAAGGTATTGGGCATCTGCTGACCTTCGTCGTTGAAGTGCTTGTGATAGAACTCGAAATAAACATTACTCTTCCCCTGCAGGTCGGCAAAGAGAATGAACTGGTTGACCACCCACTGCGTATCGGCCTGACTGTCCATGAGGACATGGTAAGTACCCGCATACGGCGAGAAAGTGTTCCAGACGCGGGTACGGCCGTAGGCGTTCGGCGCCGGCACATCGACCCACGAGGAGTTCCACGAACCTGCCTCGAAACCCTCTGTATAATCGGGAGATTGGGCGGCGCGGTCGCCGACCGTCACGGTGACGGTATCGGTGCCGCAGTCCATCCCGTCGCACACCTCGACCTCGAAGGTCAGCGTCTGCGGGGTCATATAAAGAGTGTAGGGTGCGCGGAAATGCATATGGCCGACATAGTCGTTGACGATCTCGACCGGTGTTCCCAGCGTCTGCGACCAAGTGTACTGGAGCGCGGTATTGGGGCCATGGTCGGGATCGCTGGAGGCGGTCGCGTCGAGTTCGACCCACTCGAGGTCGACGGCGTTCTTGTCGACACCTGCGTTGGCGAGCGGCACAACATTCGCGATCGAATCGAGCACCGTCACCACGACGCTGTCGGTCGCGCAGTGGCCGTTCGAGTTGTCGCACACCTGCAACTGGAAGGTGAACGCCTTGTTGCCCCAGATGGGCGTCGGCGCCGTGAAGGTCGGATTGGCCGTCGTCGCGCCGGTGAGGGAAAGTGTCGGCGTTCCGGCGGTCTGCGTCCATGCGTAGGTCAACGTCTCGCCATCGGGATCACTCGACCCTTCGCCGTGAAGCGTAACGGTCGATCCTTCGTCCACCAACTGATCGGAACCGGCGTTGGCCGTCGGCGGCAGGTCGCGATAGACCCGGATGTCGTCCCACGCGGAGTAGTAACTGCTGCCGCCGTAGTAGTTGAACCACTG
>CALMRE010000103.1 GCA_937871295.1 uncultured bacterium
CATCAATACTCCGACCGTTTTCACCGCGACCGACTATGCATGGGAACAACGAAGCACCGGCGGCACCGGAAAAGGATTGGTATACAACGAGGCCAGAGAAAAACTGGAATCGGCCCCGTGGGTACGGGAATGGAACGGGGCAAACTGGACTGATTTCTCCAACTCCCCTTCTACGCGGGACTATTCGGCCTTCGCCTACGATATCGTACGGGAACGGGTGGTACAATTCGGCGGAGGGTTTGACGGCATGGCCATGGTAGGCGATATGGCGTATGATGATTTTTATGAGATGGATGTCGACGGGACCTGGTATTCGATGACCCCGGCGACTAAACCACCGGCGCGGATCGGTCACGGCATGGCCTACGATCCGGCACGCAATAAAACGGTGCTTTTCGGCGGAGCGTTCGGCAGCGTTGATGAGTCTTCATTTGAATTCCAAGGAGCGGTGTATTATCGTGACACATGGGAATGGGACGGCACGAACTGGACACAGAGAACGGGAGATACCTGTACGGGAGAGGATTGCTATGTCTGTGAAGCGACCACCTGTCCGCCGTTCGTATATATCATGGATCCCAACTGGATGGGAGGGGGGGGCGGATTACAGGCCCGCCATGCTATGGTGTATGACGAACGCCGTGAAAAGATACTGCTGGTCGTAAGGGATAAAACATGGGTGTGGGATGGAGTCGTGTGGAGCGAGAGACCGGCCTCTCTTTCAGGAAATGGCAATTCATTTCCGACCATGACCTATGACCGTCTGAGCGGCAAAATACTGCTCTTCCGTAAGCATAAGTGGTCTAGTCCGAGTGAAACATGGGAATGGGACGGCTCCGCTTGGACCCAAATAACCCCTGTCGTCAACGCTCCCGCCGACTATTACGGGGTCCCCTCTCTCGCATACGATCCCGTCTACGAAGAGAGTATATTGATCGGCAGCGGCACCTGGGCGTGGAGAGGCACCGGACACGATCTCCCGGCGCAGATATTCACCGTGGCGATGGACCACAGCAAGATATCAGAGTACACCGGCGTGACCTTCCGGTCGGTCACCGCCAACTTCGACACCGGCGGCATCGGCGATGTTGCCGGCGCGGCGACCGACGGCGCGACGCTCCTGTTCTGGCACGACGATGAATGGTACGACATCGCGACCAACGAGGCGGGCATTGCAGAGGCACTTCCCCTGCAAAAGAACATCGCGAACGACGAGACCGACCTCCAGACGCTCCTTGACGCGAACGGCAACACCATCTCCTTCGCCGTGACACCGACCGCACCCCGCGGCTTCGGCACCGTCACCGGAGAGGTCGCCACCGACTACGCCGAGGTCATTGTGAGATATACGATATCTGAATAACGGAGCACACCATGAACCGCATCCTCTGTTTCCTTTCGTTCCTGCTGTTTTTTGCCCTCCTTCACGCCGCGCCCCCCAAGATCGCGGTGATGGATGTCGAGGACAAGACCGG
>CALMRE010000104.1 GCA_937871295.1 uncultured bacterium
TCGTGCGCCGGAAGCCCACTGGTTTCTCAGCGATCCTCCCCAAGTAAAGCGTAAACATTGTTCTTCTGTTTCTTATTCGGATAAGGTGTTTTATGTAAACTTGAGGCGGAAATGATGTCAGAAAGGAGCTGCTCCCCTACTTCTTGATGAACGCCTTGCACCAGCCGTCGCGGAGTTTCTCGTCGTCGACTTGTTGCTCCATGTCTTTGATCCACGAGTTGTGCTCTGAATATATCCAGACCTCGCCGGGACGGCTTGTTGTGTCGATCTGCAGATCGCCGCAGACCGCTTTCTCTACGGTTTGCACAACCACTTTCGGAGAGGAAAACCAGACATACGCCTGAAAGGCGACCAGCAGGGCCAGCACGACACCGAGTCCTTTGCCTACTCTCACCCAAAAGATGTCCCGCTTTCGCAGCGTTTCGATAGCTGCAAGAAGTTGGTCCTGCTTTTGTTGGCTTGCTTTATAGTTACTGTCAAAGATGTCGGTGAGTTTTTTTATATCCCGATTTCGTTCCTCGGCAATGGCGAAGAGGGTGTCTTTCAGGTATTTCTCCATCTTCACCAGTTCTTCCATCTTTGCATCATGAACGGGATCGGGTTGGGGTTTCTGGGAGGAAAGTTCTCTTTCCAAGGCTCTTGCGTCCGGTCCCTTGGTTCCTAACGATTCGTCGCGATCGATGCCGTCATTCCCCTTTCCTTTTTCTTTTTCTTTTCCTTTTCCTCTTTCGAGATCCATGTGAAGCCTCCTTTTGGGTTAACGATGTTCTGCGTTATCAACGGTCAATCTCCATGTTCTGCGGTACTCGCGATTTCGGCTCCGGAACCGGCATTTTCACGAGGGTGTCTATCTCTTTGAGCGTTTTCCGCATTTCTTCGGACGAGTCTTCGACTACCGGTTGGTAGTCTTTGCGCTGGATATCCCGCATGCCCACGGTGTCGAGGTTGTGCCGAGGACCGGCGGGGCGTTCGCTCTCTTCCATCCCGGCGGCCATCTGTTTATAATCCGGTATGGCAACGACGGGCTTCTCTTTTTCAACGGGCATTGAGGCCGGCTTCTGTTCCGGCTTCATGGTGAGGGCATACTCCTGCCCCTGTTTCTTCCCGAAGGCCTCGGTCAGTTTCTCCCGGTTGTCGGTATAGACGACCGCTTCATGTTTGCCGCGGGTAAGGGCTACGAGGCCGGTCTTCTCGCCGAGGAGCATCTTGTCCTTCTGGGTGTCGGCGGCGATCAGAACGCGGTCTGCGGTCGCTCCCTGACTGCTGTAGGCCGTGGAGCAGTAGGCGTGTTCAAGGTGTTGGGTGCGGGCGCTCTGGAGGTCGAGCGGTTGCTGTTTTCCGTTGTAGTCTATGAGGGCAACGCCGTTCTTTACTTCGACCACGGTGGCGGTCGTGCCATTGACAAATTCCCGTTCTTTCGGCTGGCCGGGGGATTGGTTTGGCTTATTGATGTTTTCGGTGAAGCGGATGGTATCTCCCTTCTGCAGGTTGATCTCTTCGCTCCGGTAGGCGGTAATGGCGAGGCCCGATTCTTTCTCTTTCGATACGGTGATGTCGTAGGGCCGGCCGTTCGGGCGGGTTGGGGTCCAGGTCTTGTGGCTACCGTCCGGCGCGGTGAGGTAGACCTTTCCGCTTTCGGTGCGGTCTATCTTGAAGGTGTCGCCGCGGGCGATACCCTCTTTGGGGTAGTTACGGTTGAAGGTTACGGTCTCGCCCGGTCGGTACTCCGATGAGTCGGCTTTCTGTGCCGGGGTCAGGAACCGCTCTTCGTGTGTTGTGGTGGTCAGGGGGATGGTCGTACTGCGGCCGTTCATCTCAACGGTAAAGGTATTATCCTTCTCGGATACCGCCGTTACGGCGCCGTAGTCGCCGCTTTTGATGCCATGTTCCTTGAGGCCCGACCGGAATTGGATCGTGTCCCCTACTCCGTAGTGGCGGGACTGCCGCGCTTCGACGGCGGTCATGTTCTTGGCGGAGAGGGTGTTTGCCTTCAGTTCGGGGCCGGTAAGCTCGCCTCGCTCCTTGAGGGCCGAACGGATGGCGTCGTTCAGCGCCGCTTTCTCGGTGTTGCGGCTGGTCACGATCAGGGTACCTTTCGATTTGGTGGGGTCGCTCTTATCGGTATCGCGGTAGGTGAAGTAGTCTTTTACCAGATGGTCGCGGCGCTCGTCGGGGTTCTTGATCTCGTGGACCGTTACTTTACTGAGCGCTTCGGCCGGCTTCCCCTTGTAGAGGTCGTAGACGGCGTCGCGGTAGAGGTCGACGGCCCCCTGTCTCTTGGCGATCTCGTCCTGGTCGAGTC
>CALMRE010000105.1 GCA_937871295.1 uncultured bacterium
TCGTACTTATGCAGTGAGATCCCCGATTCCTTGAGCATCCCGGCCGACAGGTCGTCGGTATAGCCTTCGGCGTAGACGATCTTCACGATACCGGCGTTGATGAGCATTTTGGTGCAGATGACGCAGGGGTGGGTGGTGCAGTAGAGTATCGAGCCTTCGATGCGGATGCCGTGGTGGGCCGCCTGAATGATGGCGTTCTGTTCGGCGTGGAGCCCGCGACAGAGTTCATGCCGTTCGCCCGACGGCACCTTGAGTTTCTCGCGCAGACACCCGGTCTCGCTGCAGTGGGCCACCCCGGTCGGGGCGCCGTTGTAGCCGGTGGCGAGCACCCGTTTCTCGCGGACGATCACCGCCCCGACACTGCGCCGCAGACAGCTCGACCGTTTCGCCGCGAGCCGCGCGAACTCCATGAAATATTCATCCCACGAAGGGCGTGTACGCGCCTCCATCACTTCACCAGCGGGAATTTAACGCATATCTTCCGGACCTCGGCGGTCACCTCGTCGAGCACCGTCTTGGCGATGACCGTCTCATCGACGCCCCCTTTGGGCAGTTCGTTCGATTTGATCGCCATGATGACCTTGTCCATGAGCCGCACCACCAGCCGCGCGTCGTCCTCTTTGAGGCCGCGGGTCGTGATGAACGGCGCGCCGACGCGGATGCCGCTGGTGACGAACGGGCTTTCGGTGTCGAAGGGGACCATGTTCTTGTTGACGGTGATGTGCGCCGCGTCGAGCACATTCTGGACGATCTTGCCGGTCTTTCCCTTGTTGCGCAGGTCGACGAGCATCAGGTGGTTATCGGTGCCGCCCGACACGAGGTCGTAGCCGAGTTTCACGAATTCGTCGGCCATCGCGGCGGCGTTCTTGATCACCTGTCCCTGATAGACCTTGAACTCGGGCTTCATCGCTTCGAGCAGGCAGACCGCCTTGGCGGCGATGACATGCATCAGCGGGCCCCCCTGCATGCCGGGGAAAACGGCCGAATTGAGTATCTTCTCGTACTCCTTCTTGGCGAGTATGAGGCCGGCGCGCGGGCCGCGGAGCGTCTTATGGGTGGTCGTCGTCACGAAATCGGCGTAGGGGACCGGGCTCGGATGGTGGCCGGTCGCGACCAGCCCGGCGATGTGGGCCATGTCGACCGCGAGGTAGGCCTTCACCTTGTCGGCGATGGCGCGGAACCGCGGGAAATCGAGGGTGCGCGGGTAGGCCGAGGCGCCGGCGAGTATCATCTGCGGCTTGTGGGCGATGGCGAGCCGCTCCAGTTCGTCGTAGTCGATACGGCCGGTCTCTTTCGCCACGCCGTAGGGGACTATCTTGTAGAGTTTGCCCGAGAAGTTGACCGGACTGCCGTGGGTGAGGTGTCCGCCGTGGTCGAGGTTCATCGCGAGGATGGTGTCGCCCGGTTTGAGCGCCGCGAAATAGACCCCCATGTTGGCCTGCGAGCCGCTGTGGGGCTGGACATTGGCGTACTCGGCGCCGAACAGTTCGCACGCCCGTTTCTTGGCCAACTGTTCCGCCTTGTCGACCACCTCGCAGCCGCCGTAGTAGCGCTTGGCGGGATAGCCTTCGGCATATTTATTGGTGAGGATGGAGCCCTGCGCCTCCATCACCGCCTTCGAGGTGAAGTTCTCGCTGGCGATGAGCTCAAGGCCGAATTCCTGCCGCTCCGCCTCTTCTTCGATGATCTTCGCGATCTCGGGGTCCACCGACGGGATGTGTTTCAGATCAAGCATGGATATTCCTCCACAAAAAGTTCAAGAATCGGAACAGGAAGCGATTCTAACGACCCGGGAAAAGTTTGTCAACCATTTGCCGCCTCGGCCGAAAAGCCGCGCGTCGCAAGGCGGCGGCGCGCTTCGGCGCCCCAGCGCATTTTCGCGGCGAGGAGGCGCGCTATCTCCCTCTCCTCCGTGACGGTGTAGACCGCCCGCAGTTCACGGTCGGAAAAAAGGGCGCGGGCCTTTTTCTGCACCAGTTTCATGCAGAAGAAAAGGAACCCCTTCTTGTGCCGCTTCATCTCGGCGGCGTAGGCTTCGAGCGTCCGCGCGTCGTCGAGGTACTTCATCCCCTTCAGTTTTTCGGCCGCCGCGTCGATATCGTCGCGCGAAAAGCCTTTTTCAATGAGTTTGTCGATAAGTTCGGTGGAAAAATGGTCGCGCCGCGCGAGGAGCGACAGCGCCTGTTTCAGGCAGGCGGCGGGGCCGGTATCAGCCGAGTTCGAATTCGTCATCGTTGACCGGTTTGCCGGCGGCGGCCGGGTTCTTCTCGACCTTCTGGCCGAACTGGTTCCCCTTGTCGTCGAACGCGCTCCAGTCGCCGTCGCCCGATATCGCGACCCCCTTCATGCGGAGCACCAGATCGTCGGGGCTGGTGGCGTTGTCGAGCGCCTCTTTCTGGGTGATATGGCCGTCGCGGAACAGTTGATAGATCGACTGGTCGAAGGTCTGCATGCCGTAGTTGGTGTGCGACCGCTCGATCACGCCGTGCAGTTCCTTGAGCCGCGACATGTCATAGATGAGTTCTTTGACCATCTGGGTGTTGAGCATCACCTCGACCGCCGGGACGCGGCCACGGCCGTCCTTGCTCTTGAGGAGGCGTTGAGAGACGGCGGCGGTGAGTACCGCACCCAACTGCTGGCGGACCTGCGGCTGTTGGTGGGTAGGGAAGGCGCCGACGATGCGGTTGATCGTCTCGGAGGCGTCGAGGGTGTGAAGCGTCGAGAGGACCAGATGGCCCGTTTCGGCGGCGGTCAGCGCTATCTCGATGGTCTCCAGATCGCGCATCTCGCCCACCATGATCACATCGGGGTCCTGCCGGAGCGCCGAACGGAGGGCGCGGGTAAAGTTCTTGGTGTCGATACCCACTTCGCGTTGATTCACGATCGATTTCTTGTCGCGGATCAGGAACTCGATGGGGTCCTCGATGGTGACCACATGGCAGGTGCGGTTCGCGTTGATGTGTTCGATGATGGAGGCGAGGGTGGTCGATTTGCCCGAACCGGTGGTGCCGGTGACGAGAATAAGCCCGCGCTTCTGGAGCGCTACCTTCTTGAGGATGTTCGGCAGGACCAGTTCGTCGAGCGGCTTGACCGAGAAGGGGATGATGCGGAAGACCATGCCGATGCTGCCGCGCTGGCGGAAGACATTCATGCGGAAGCGGCCGACGCCCGCCAGACTGTAGGCGAGGTCCACCTCGCTGTTCTCCTTGAAGTGGGTCTGTTGTTCTTCGTTGAGCGCCTCGGCGACGATGGTGTCTATCTGGTCGGGTTTGAGCGGCCCGAACTCGTCGACCTTCACCAGATTCCCGTTGATGCGGAACACCGGCGCCGAAAAGGTCTTGAGATGGATGTCGCTCGCCCCGATCTTCGCCGCGAGGGCGAGGATGTCCTTTAACTTGGCGTCGGCTGGCATGGCTTATTCTCCGCCTTTTTTCTTTCCTTTCGGTGCATTTTCCTTTTCCTTTTTCTCTTCGACCGGCTCGACATCGGCTTTGAGGTTGTGCAGTTCCTTCACCTTGGCGACGATCCCCTTGAGCAGTTCCGGTTTCTCACGCAGGGTCTGCGCCACGTTGACGGCCCCCTGTCCGAGCCGTTCATCGCCGTAACTGTACCAACTGCCCGATTTCTGGATGATGCCGTCCTTCTCGGCCTGTCCCACCAGATCGGAAAGGCGGTCGATACCCTTTCCGAAGGTGATGTCGAAGATCGCTTCGCGGAAGGGGGGG
Organism: uncultured bacterium; assembly: GCA_937871295.1. Lineage (GTDB taxonomy): Bacteria > UBP6 > UBA1177 > UBA1177 > JAKLFG01 > CALMRE01. The sequence goes on from CALMRE010000105.1 coordinate 3,726, forward strand.
AACATCTTGTTCTTGATCACCTTCGCCTTGACCTGCGCGCCGACGACCTCTTCGTGCTCCTTGATGTTGGCGATACGCCGGACATCGATGCGGATGGAGGAATAGAACTTGAGCGCGTTGCCGCCGGTGGTCGTTTCGGGATTGCCGAACATCACGCCGATCTTCATGCGCAACTGGTTGATGAAGATGAGGCAGGTCTTCGATTTGGAGACCGCGCCGGTCAGTTTCCGGAGCGCCTGCGACATGAGCCGCGCCTGCACGCCCACCTGACTGTCGCCCATCTCTCCCTCTATCTCGGAGCGGGGGACCAGCGCCGCGACCGAGTCGATCACCACGACGTCGACCGCATTGGAGCGGACGAGCGTCTCGGCGATCTCGAGCGCCTGTTCGCCGAAGTCGGGCTGCGAGACGATGAGCGTCTCGACCTGTATGCCGAGTTTTTTGGCGTAGGTGATGTCGAAGGCGTGTTCGGCATCGATATACGCGGCGGCGCCGCCCCGTTTCTGCACTTCGGCCACCGCATGCATCGCGAGGGTGGTCTTGCCCGACGCCTCGGGGCCGTAGATCTCCACGATGCGGCCGCGCGGATAGCCGCCGATGCCGAGGGCGATGTCGAGACTTATCGCGCCGCTCGGTATGACCGGGATATCGGCCTGCACCTCGTCGCCGAGGTACATGATGGCCCCTTTCCCGTACTGTTTCTCGATCCCCTTGAGCACCCCGTCCAGAACATTTTTCCGTTTCTCGTCCATGGTCTTCCTCCGTTAGGCCTTTTTCTTTTTCTGAAGATGGAATATCTTGTACATGATGTCGGTCATGATGACGGTGCGGCGGTAGCGGCTCTCCTCGTTCTCCAGAACGATGCGCCAGCCCCACTCATCCTTGCCTTCCGAGACGATCTTCGCCCCGTTCTTGAGGTCGTGCAGGACACCCTGCAGGGTCTTCGCCTGCTTATGGACCGTCTTGCCCCGTTCGGTCGAGAAGAAGTCGTAATGGCGGTTCCGCGTGAGAGAACCGTCCACAAGCATCGTGATGAGCGTGGCGTCGTCGCGTTCTGCCCAGTTCACCTGATTGTCGGCGGCCATGATCCCCTCCCTTTCCCGTTCAGTAATAGAGTTGCCCCCGTTCGGTGCGGAACACCTGTTCCCCCTGTGCGCCGGGCAGATAGATCGCCTTGGTCACCGCGGCGCCGCCTTTTACCGTCGCCCCGGTCCCGACGACCAGCCAAGGGCCGACCTCCGGCATCCCCGTCAGTTTCGCGTTGTCGCCGATGATGACCGGCGGCAGGACCGGGACCGCCGGCATGTTGGTCTTTTTGCCGAGCAGGACCAGTTGCTCGGTGTTCAGGCCGTGCGCCTTCATGAGTTGCGGCACCGGATAGGAGAGCGGGAGATGGCCGAGCAGGTCGAACGAGGCATCTATAAGGGCGTCCGGCGTCCCGGTATCGTACCAGCGTCCATCGATGAAGTAGCCGAGCAGGTCGGCCCGTTCGCGCACCAGCCGCTGATAAACCTCGCCGGTGATCGAGTAGAATATCCCGGCGGGGAGATAGTCGAACAGCCCCGGTTCGATGATATGGATACCGCTGAAGATCGCATTGGCCGACGGGACCGCGCCGAAGGGGGAACCGTCGAGCATCCGGATGAGCCGTCCGTCGCCCGCCGCCGCGACCACCGCGTGCTCCTGCCCCTCCTGCGCCCGGATGAGGCCGAGCGTCACCAGCGCCTTTTTCGAGGAGTGGAAGTCGAGCATCTTCTCAAGGTCGAAATCGAATATCGTGTCGGCGTTCATCACGATGAACCGTCCGCCGGCGTGCTCTTTCATGCCGGCGATGCCGCCGCCGGTGCCGAGTATCCGCTTCTCGAACAGGTAGGTGATCTTCACGCCGAACCGGCTTCCGTCGCCGAGGTGGTCTTTGATCTTTTCCGGCATATGGTGAAGATTGATGCAGATATCGGTGATGCCGTGATGCTTCAGGAAGCAGAGATTGTATTCGATGACCGGCACATTGAGGACCGGGACGAGCGGCTTGGGCACCTTATCGGTTATCGGCCGCAGCCGCGTTCCGAACCCGGCCGAAAGGAGGAGCGCCTTCATGCGCCGTCTCCGTCGAGTTCGGGCAGGAAGGGGGCGAGCAGACGCCGCGTATCGTCCATTTCCAAACGGCACAGCGCGTCACGGACATAGCCGAGCGTCGGCCGGACGAAGGGAAGGAACCACTCTTTGCCCTTCACCTGATGCAGGTAGATGAAGCGCCCCGCGTCCTTCATCTTGCGTTGGAGCGTCTGCAGGAAGAAGGCGCGACGGAAACTCTCCCTGTCGCCGAATGCCTCGCGCGCCACCTCGTTGTATTTCCAGTAGTGGTCGAGCAGGTGATCGAGTTCGGCCTCCGCAAGCACGGTGTAGGAATCGCGCAGCAGCGCCACCAGATCGTAGACGAGAGGCGCCTGCAGGCTGTCCTGAAAATCGATGATGTAGGGTCCCTTTTTAGTCAGCATGATGTTCTTCGACTGGAAGTCGCGGTGGGCGACGATATAGGGCGTGCGCGACAGTTCGACCGATACCTTCCGGAACCGTTTTTCGAGTTTCGGCCAGAGATTCTTCCATGACGGGTGGTAGATCCGTTTCTCGATCATGTATTCGTAGAAGTGACGGAACTCCAGCATGAACAACGCCTGATCGAAGGAACGCGTATCGGCGGGGGAATCGAATTTTCTCCGTTCCCACATGGTCCGCTGCCAGACGATGAGGAGATCCAGCGCCGTACGGACGGCGGCCATTTTCTTGTCGGGATCGGCCTCGATGCGGGCGAAGAGGGTATTGTCGCCGAGGTCTTCCAGCAGGGCGCGCCGTTCCTCCGGGTCGGTGTGGAGCACCGCCGGCACCGGCAGTCCCAGCGCCGCGAGGAATTTCTGCATGCCGAGGAAATCGGCCCACGAATCGCCGCGGCCGAACTCGCCGGGCTTGGTGTAGGCGACCGTCATCAGGATGCAGGTCTCCTTTCCGAAACGGATGCGATGGTAGAGACGCCCCGACGCGTCGCCGAAGAGCGGCTCTATCGCGAATTCGAGGATCGCGCGGCCTTTCCAGCCTTTCAGCAGGGAGAATACGGCGTATTCAAGGGTGCGGTCCATATTATTTCTGCTCAAGTTGTTCATAGAGTTCTTCGACCACCATGTAGAAGTAGGGAAGGGCGAACGCAGCCGGCAGCGCCGCGAGCCAGCCCGCGCCGCCGGTCAACTGATAGCTTGCGATGAACAGCAGGGCGATAAGCAGATAGAGAAGGAAGGCCACCAGAAAGAGCGGCAGTCGGTACCCTTTCCCGCCGCGGTAACTCTCCATGCAGGCGTCGATGCCGAACTTGTCGCGCGCCGTCGCGTGGCCGAAAGAGAACAGAAAGAGGCTGAAAAAGAGGATCGACGGCAGAATGAGGGCGACGAACCCGATGAGAAGAAGCGGCAGAACGAAAAGGCTGATGACGGCGCCGTTCTTGAGGTTGTGCCAGATGCGGCCGAAGTTGCGTTTGACGATGTCGGGGTTCTCTTCGCGGTCGGCGAGCCGGATAGTGTCGACCAGCATCATCAGGAAGAGCCCCTCCAGCGCGAAGACAAGTACTATGCCGAGCGGTATCGAGTGGAGAAAACCGAGCGGCGGCAGTACGGCCAGAATGCCGAAGGGAAGCACTTTCCAGAAGTTGGCGCGGTACTGTATCCACGCCTGATCAAAGGCGCCCGACAGGTCGAGCCCGTCGCGCGCGGTGGTTCTTTCATCCATGCAGGACCTCCTCAGGATGCCGGGCATTGTATCTTATCAAGAACGGACGGTCAACTTTATTGGCCGCGTCCGTCGGTCAAAGAGACGGAAATCTTGCCCGACGGAGAAAATGCCGCTATGGTGTCGCCGGAACACGCGGAGGCGGCATGCTCTATTTTCTCGTCACCCTTCTCATCTTCTCCTCGATGGAGGTGGTCAGCAAACCGCTGATGCCCTTCATCGATCCCTTTCAACTCACCTTTCTCCGTTTTCTCGGCGGCCTGCTGTTCCTTTTTTTATTCCTTGCCGCGCGGCGACGACTTCCGGAGTTGGCCCGCATCACGCGGCGCGACCTCGCGACGCTCGCTTTTCTCGGGTTCCTTAACACCTTCTTTGCGATGTCTCTGCTGCAACTCGCGGTGAAACATTCAAGCGCCGCGACCGCGGCGACGCTCATCGGCTCCAACCCCGTCTTCGTCTACCTCTTTTCTCTTCTGATGAGGCTCGAAGCCTTTTCGTGGCGGCGGGCCGGCGGCATCGTCGCGGGTGTCGGCGGTATCGTGCTGGTGATGTTCGACCGCGGTCTTTCGCTCGACATCGGCGCCCTCTACGCGCTTCTGGCCGCCGCCTCGTTCGCCCTCTACACCATCCTCAACAAGAAGGTGGTCCATCGCATCGGGTCCCTGCCGGTCAATATCGTCTCCTTCTCCTTCGGTCTGGCGGTGTCGGCCCTTTTTCTTCTGGCGACCGGGATCGGATTCCTTCCCCCCGCCGCGGTGACGGGCGATACGGCGCGGCTCGCCATTCTGGTCTATCTCGGCGTGGTGGTCAGCGGCGTCGGCTATATCACCTTTGTCAAAACGATCCGGCAGAAAGGACCGGTGGCCGCTTCGATCATTTTCGTCATGAAACCGGCGCTCGCCACCCTGTTGGCGGTGCTGCTGCTCGGCGAGCCGCCGGCGCCTCTTTTTTGGCCCGGATTATTCCTCATAATAACGGGTGGTTATCTGGTTCTTCGGACTGATGTTGCACAAAAAAGTTGACACCGTTTCCCTCCTCCTCTAGGATGTAAACAAAAGTTACACTTCGGAGGCCCCGAATGGTGCAACCCCATGACCCGTCTCAGGTCTACCGGCATCTGGTCCGGATCCTCGGCGCGCTGGTCGGCGCCGGAACGATACCGCAACTGGCCGTATCGCTTGACCGCTCGCTACGGGACCTGCTTCCGCACCTTTTCCTCGGGGTCGCCATCTGGGACCGCTACGAGGACGATCTCAAGATCTTTCTGCCGCGCGGCAGACGGCTGGAACAGACGGTCCGCCGCCATTTCGAAACGATCTTCGCGGCCGAGGCCGAGACCGGTTCGGCCCCGTATGCCGGGAGCGCCGTCCTTTCGGCTCCCATCCTGCGCGAAGGAGGAGGCTACTTCTACGACCGGCGCGCCTTCGAGGAGGGGGTGACGGCGTTGCTGTTCATCGAATTCACCGCGGAGGAGGACCGCGCCACCTTTTCTCTGATGGCCGAGGATCTCGTGCCGCAGTTCTGGTCGATACTCTCCGAACGCTATGTCCGGGTGCAGGCGGGAGAGGAGTCGGACATGCTGTGGCGGCTCACCGACGCCGAGAAACGCGAAGAGGACTGGCTCAACGAGATAGAACTCAATCAGTTGCTCCAGAACCTGCTCCAACTTTCTCTGCGCAAACTCGGAGCGAAGATCGGCACGATACTGCTACTCGACGAGAAAACGGGCGAATTCAACATCGAGCCGCGCGCCGTCATCGGCAAGGCGATATCGGTCATCCCGGAGAAGTTCTCGACCAAGGAGCGCTCCATCACCGCGATCGTCTACCGCACCAACCGCTATTACATCTGCAACGACACCGATGCCGATCCGAACTATTACCCGATCTTTCAGGGGATCAAGTCGTCGCTGATCGTTCCCATCGCCTTTCAGGGGCGCTGTATCGGCGTCATCGCGATAGAGTCGCAACGGAAGAACCGGTTCGCGGTGGTCGACGCCGAGAAACTGCAGTCGATCGTCCGCACCGCCACGATGTTCATCCGGCGCGCCCAACTGTACCGTGAGACCGCGCGGCGCGGCGACGCCATCATGATCTTCGGCCGCACCGACCAGTGGAAGGAGGTCGAGAAGAAAATAGAGAAGGCGTCGAAGACCGACGCGACGGTCATCCTGCGCGGCGAGAGCGGCACCGGCAAGGAGCTGGTCGCCCACGCGATCCATTTCAACAGCCCGCGCAAGGAAAAGCCGTTCGTCACGATAAACTGCGCCGCGATCCCGGCCGATCTGCTCGAAAGCGAGATGTTCGGCCACGTCAAAGGGGCCTTCACCGGCGCCTACGCCGACAAGATCGGCGAGTTCGAGAAGGCCGACGGCGGGACGATATTCCTCGACGAGATCGGCGATCTTCCCATCCTTCTGCAGGTGAAACTGCTGCGGACGCTCCAGTCGGGCGAGATACGGCCGGTCGGTTCCAACAAGCCGCCGCACCGCGTCAATGTCCGCGTCATCGCCGCGACGGGGCGCAACCTCGAGGAGATGACCGCCGCGGGGACCTTCCGACTCGACATCTATTACCGGCTCCATGTCGTTCCGGTGTGGCTGCCGGCCCTGCGCGACTATCGCGAGGACATCCCCTTCATCGTCGAGAATTTCATCCGTCAGGCCAACGAGCGGTTCAATACCGCGGTCCGCGGCGTCGACAAAGAGGCGCTCGGCCTGTTGATGCGCTACGATTACCCCGGCAACATGCGACAACTCAACAATTTCATACAGCAGGCGGTCATCATGGCCGATGGTCCCTTCCTCCGCGCGGAGCACCTGCCGCAGGAGATACGCGACGCATCGCCGGGCCCCATCGCGCCGGTCGCCCCATCGCCGGTGCGCGGCGAGCTTCCCCGTTTCTCGGCCGACGGCCCGATACCGCCGTACCTGCAGGAAAAAGAGCGGGTGCTCGCCGAGTTCTCGCTGGAATACCTGCGTGCGCTGCTGGCCAAAAGCGACGGCAACATCAAGCAGGCGGCTCACGAGGCGGGTATTTCCCGCATGGCGCTCTACAAACTGATGGAACGCTACGCCATCCGGCCGCGCGGAGAAAATTAAACGCAACCAAAGATGTCATAGAAAATCGGCGACGGATTATGGCTGTTTCTTGAGATCGAGTCCGCCGGGGTGCCAGTAACTGGCGTACTGGCCGTAGCGGCAGAAACACTACTGCGACCGCTGCCCCGTCAGCGACCTCTGCCCCGTTTCAATGGTGTAGATATTATTTCGATCCCAGAAGGGTGGCGAGATAATCCCACCCCTGATCGGTGTTGCCGCCCAGACCGGGGGCGCCGTTGTGAAAGGCCATCTCGCCGTCGGCGAAGATACTGCTCATATAGATGCCCGAAACGGCGTAGCCCACCTCCCACTCGTCGCTCGAATGGTCGGTCATGAATATCGCCTCGACGATGTCGCCCGTCGCAACCTCGACCGGCGTATCGAGTGTGAAAAAAACCGGTCGTATCTCGGAATGGATGCCGTAATAGAAGGGTAGGTCATCAAAAGAAAGAGTCTTTTCGGCGAGCAGTTCCCACGCCTCGTCGCCCGACCGCGCCCGGTAGATCGACAGCGTGATGTTGCCCGATCCTTCGGCCCACAGTGCCCCCTTCACCGCCTGTATCGTCAGGGGGAAGGGCATGAAAAACCGCTCTCCCTCGCCGCCGTCGTTGTGCAGCCCGCGCATGAGCGGCGGATCGGAAAGGAAGTACCCGGGGTCGGGTCCAAAGGCGTCGAGACAAAGGCCGTCAAGACATTCGCTCCCAACGGGACAACTGCAACCCGCATCGGGGGTCTTGAAGCAGATCAACCGTCCGAGGTCGTCGAGCCAATCGTTGTTGGGCGCCGGCTCGAAACCCTCCTTGCAGACGCATTCGCCGCTTTCTTCGTTGGGCTCGGTTCCTTTTGCGCAATTCCAGAGGCAGTCGCCGGTTGCGAGATCGAGCTTATGGTAGGGGAGCGGGCAGTCCTCGGTGCTGGGTGGTTCGCAGACACGACGCCCGAACTGATCTTCACCGGTGATGATCATACCTTCCTGACACACGCATTGCACAAGGCAATTGCTGGGTTTGGTTCCTCGGGAGCAACTCCACGCCCCGCCAGCAATATACGGTTCCGATCCTTCCTCTGAATAGTATTCGCAGACGATTCGGAACTCGGTGTCGAATCCGGCCTCGCAGGCCCCCGGGGCGCAGACGCAGGTCCGCATCGAATGGTCCGGGACGGTGTTCTCGGGGCAGTCGTAGTAACATTCTCCATCTTCGTTGACCGCCAGATAGAGTCCGACACACTCCTCGACGGGTATCTCTTTGGCCGAGAAGTCGACCGGTTCGTCGACATCGGGCCACTCGCCGGTATCTTCGGTCGGGGAACCATTCGCATCGTCTTTTTCTCCGATGTCGTCCGTCGCCGGATCTGTATAGGATGTCGGCCCGGTACCGGCGGCGGGAGGGTTGTGACTTACCGCCCCTTGGCATGAGGCGACAAGTAACAAAGACCCGACTAGGAGAAGCAAAAGAACCGTTGGTCGCATAGCGAACCTCCGAGGTGTCTTATTTCTGCCTGCAAAGAAAGATAGCATGAGAGAAGAAAAAGTCAACCGGAAAAAAAAGGGCGCCCCGCAGGACGCCCTGAAAGATCGGAAATAAATCGGTATTACGCGCCGAAGTTCTGGATGTCGGTCCAGTTGGCGACGTTGCGGGTCTTTATCTCGGGGACGATCTGGCTGGAGAGCTTGGTCAGGACATTGCCCGGGCCGACCTCGATGAGTTCGGTGACGCCGCTGCGGTGGGCGAAGAGTATCGAATCCTCCCAGTTGACCGTCGAGCAGATCTGCGAGGTGAGGAGCGGCCGGATCTCTTCGAGCGACGCGAAGGGGCGCGCGGTGACATTAGATATGACCTCGGTCCGGAAACCGGCGAGGTTCATTCCCCAGAGCACCTCTTTCATCCGCACCTCGGCCGGCTTCATCAGTTCGCTATGGAACGGGGCGCTGACCTTGAGCTTCATCGCCTTCTTATTCTCGGTCTTGAGTTTGTTGACGACCCAGTCGACACCCTCGGCGATGCCCGATATGACGATCTGTTTGGGCGAGTTGAAGTTCGCGGGGCTGACGATGTGGCCCGATTCGTCGCATATCTTGTAGACGATATCGCGCGGCACATCAATGACCGCCGCCATTGAGCCCTTGCCCACCTCGACCGCATCCTGCATGAACGAACCGCGCTGATGGACCGCGCGGATGGCTTCGGCGAAGTCGACCGCACCCGATGCCACCAGCGCGGTGTATTCGCCCAGCGAGTGCCCTGCCATGTACTTCACGCCGTCGATCTGGTGCCGTTTAGAGAGCTCCTTCCACAGGGCGTAGGAAACGGTGAGTATCGCCGGTTGGGTGTATTTGGTGAGCATCAGGTCCTCGGCGGGACCTTCGAAACATATCTTGGTGATGGAGAAGCCGAGCGCCGCATCGGCCGCTGCGAATATCGCGCGGGCGTCAGCGCTGTTCTCGTAGAGGTCCTTACCCATGCCGACTACCTGAGAGCCTTGGCCCGGGAACACGACCATCTTACTCATTGTCTTCCTCCTGATACCGTTTTTCAAAGATACTGAACGCTAGACTGACACGCCAGTCTAGTTGCGATGATACGAAAAACAGTTCACGATGTCAATATATTCAGTGAAAATTATATTCAAAAGAATTCAGCGAGTTATATGTGATTTTGAACTCGTCGGTCTAGTAGCGGAAGGCGACCGAGCCGTAGGTGAGGCCCGACCCGAGGGCGGTCAGCACGATATTCTGTTCCCGTTTGAGGAGCCCCTGCTGTTCCATCTCCGAAAGCGCTATCGGTATACTTGCGGCCGAGGTGTTGCCGACATGGGCGATGTTCTGGAACACCTTCTCCATGGGGAAATTGAGTCGTTTGCCGACCGTTTCGATAATGCGGGTGTTTGCCTGATGAGGGATGACCCAGCTCACTTGATCAAGGGGGAGTCCCGCGCGCCGCATTGCCTCAAGCGCCGCCTCGGACATATCCTTGACCGCCTGCTTGTAGACCTCCTGTCCTTCCATCCGGGTGTAGTGGAGCCGCTGTTCGACCGTCTCGTGGGTCGCCGGAAGGCGCGAACCACCGGCGGGGAATTCAATGAGATGGGTGTAGTTGCCGTCGGTGGCGAGATGGCTGGCAAGAATGCCCGGTTTGTCGGATGCTTGAAGGATCGCCGCCCCGGCGCCGTCGCCGAAGATCACGCAGGTGTTGCGGTCCTGCATGTCGGTGAATTTCGAGAGGTTCTCCGCGCCGATGAGCAGAATGGTCCGGTACATGCCGCTCTTGATGAAGGAGTCGGCAATGGTGAGCCCGAAGACGAACCCGGCGCAGGCGGCGCCGATATCGAACGACGGGACCGGACGGGCGATGCCGAGCGCCCGTTGGACGAGCGCCGCAGTCGAAGGGTAATGCATATCGGCGGTGACGGTGGCCACGATGATCAGATCGATATCGTTTTTGTCAATGCCGCTTTTTTCGATGGCCCGTTTGGCCGCCTCGGCCGCCATGGTCGACGCGGTCTCCCCCTCTCCGGTGAAGTGCCGCTCCTGAATGCCGGTGCGTGACCGGATCCATTCGTCGGAGGTCTCCACCAACTTCTCGAAATCGGCGTTGGTCATCACCTTCGCCGGAAGATAGTGTCCGAATCCGAGGATGCGCGCGAAAGAGGCCATGATGATGTGTTCTCCGTTAGTATTTGCCGAGCACCAGAACGCCGTTGACGCCGCCGAAACCGAAGGAGTTGGACATCGCGTAGGTGATGTCGAGCGACTGCGCCTTGTTGGGGACATAGTCGAGATCGCATTCCGGATCGGGCGTCTCGTAGTTCATCGTGCCGTGGACCTTCTTGTTATAAATGGAAAGGGCGGTGACCGCCGCTTCCAGAGAGCCGGCGCCGCCGAGCAGATGGCCGGTCATCGATTTGGTGGAACTGATCTTAAGGTTCTTGGCGTGGTCGCCGTAGAGCCGCTTCAGCGCCGCGGTCTCCAGTTTGTCGTTGAACGGGGTCGAGGTGCCGTGGGCGTTGATGTACTGCACCTGCTCCGGCTTGATGCCGGCCGAGGCGAGCGCGTACTTCATCGCGCGGTAGCCCCCTTCGCCGCCGGGAGCGGGCTGGGTGATGTGGAACGCGTCGGAACTGGAGCCCCAGCCGACGACCTCGGCGTAGATCTTCGCGCCGCGCGCTTTGGCGTGTTCGAGTTCTTCGAGGACGAGCGTCGCGCCCCCCTCGGCGGGGACGAACCCTTCGCGGCCGGCGTCGAACGGACGCGAGGCCTTGGTCGGCTCTTCGTTGCGGCTGGAAAGCGCCTTCATCGAGCAGAACCCGCCGACCGACATCGGGCTGATGGCCGCCTCGACGCCGCCCGACAGCATGATGTCGGCGATGCCCTCCTTGATGAGCCGGTAGCCCTCGATGACGCCGAAGGTGCCGGTGGCGCACGCGGCGACCGGACAGGCCTGCGGCCCCTTGAGGCCGAAGTTTATCGAAACATAGCCGGGGCCGAGGTTCGCGATCATCTGCGGGATGATGAAGGGCGATATGCGGCGCGGGCCGTTCTGCATGTATTTGGCGTGTTCCGCCTCGAAGGAGACGATGCCGCCGAAGCCGATGCCGATGGAGGCGCCGGTGCGTTCGTGGTCCTCTTTCCCGAAGTCGATGCCGCTGTCGCGGACCGCTTCGATGGCCGTGGCGAGACAGAAGTGCTGGAACCGGTCCATCCGCTTCGCCTCTTTTTCGTCGATACCGTGCTCGGCGGGCTTGAAATCCTTCACTTCACCCGCGATACGGGTGGAGAAATTGGTCGCATCGAACTGGGTGATCGGCGCGATGCCGCTCTTCCCTTCGATGAGCCCGTTCCAGGTCGCTGCGGCGTTGTTACCGAGCGGACTGACGATACCGATGCCGGTGATGACCACTCTACGCATCCGGGACCTCCCTCGTGACTGTGCGGTTTAGGCGTTGATCTTGCCGCTGATGTATTCCACGGCGGCGCCGACGGTCTTGATCTTCTCGACATCCTCATCCGGGATCTCGATGTTGAAGGCGCCTTCAAGTTTCATGACGAAATCGACGACATCCAGCGAATCGGCGTTGAGGTCCTCGATGAACGAGGTGGTCTCGGTGATCTTGCCGGCATCGGCCGAAAGTTTGTCGGCCGCGAGGGCGATGACCTTGCTCTTGATCTCAGTCTTTTCCATGATGCTTCTCCTTTCTAGGTTGGGTTGTCTACATATACATGCCGCCATTGACCTTCAGCACTTCGCCGGTGATGTACCGGGCCATATCGGACGAGAGGAACAGCGCCGCGTTGGCGATATCCTCCGGTTTGCCGGTTTCTTTGAGAGGGATGATGTCCATGAGTCCTTTACGCGCCTCGTCGGTCATCGCGTGGGTCATCGCCGTCTCGATGAAGCCGGGGGCGATGGCGTTGACGCGGACCTTTTTCGATGCCAGTTCGCGGGCGAGCGACTTGGTCATCCCGATGAGCCCCGCCTTCGACGCGGCGTAGTTGGCCTGCCCGATGTTCCCCATCTGGCCGATGACCGAGGCGATATTGACGATGCAACCGGCATTCTTCATGAGCGGCCGCATGAGCGCCTGCGTCACCCAGAAACTGCCGGAGAGATTGATATTGATGACCCGTTCCCACTCTTCGGGTTTCATCCGCATCGCGAGGTTGTCGGCGGTGATGCCGGCGTTGTTGATGAGGATGTTGGGGGTCACCTCGACGAGCAGTTTCTTGATCTCGGCGTCGACCATCTCGCGGTCGCCGATGTCGAAGCCGCAGAGGTAGGCTTTGCGCCCCATGTCGCGGATCTTCGCGGCGAGCGTCTCGGCCTCGGCGCGCAGATTCTTCTCCGGATCGCTCTTGTGGGCGTAGTAGTGGACGACGATATCGGCCCCTTCGCGAGCGAAGGCGAGCGCTATCGACTCGCCGATCCCGCGTGACGCGCCGGTTATAAAGGCCGTTTTGCCCTGTAATAACATAACGTTACTCTCCTCAATGGGTTAGAGAACTGACATGTCAGTCCATCTTTAGTATATAACTATCGGGATGTCAACAAAATTTCCAAGATTTTGTTAGAACCAAAAACCGGCTCCGATGAACGGACCGTCGAGATTCGCCGATTGAGCGCGGAATACACGGTAGCCGACATGGAGGTCGACCATTTTTATATGGAAACGGGCAGCAAAAGAAGTATCGATGAAAACGATATGGGGGTATATCTCGACACCGAAACTAAGTGATAGGGAGAGGGGCCGAGCCGGGAAAATATATGCTTTGACCCCTACTGCGCCGCCGTCGCGTGCCAAGATACCGCGCATGAAGGCATATTGCCCGTACAACGAAAAAGAGCCGTGCGTACCGTAGAAAAGAGCGACATTGAGGCCAATCTGGGCGTGTGTCAGAAGCGAGTCGCCGTCGAAGATGAGGGCTGCGCGGAATTCGGGACCGACGAACTTGTAAAAAGCACCCGAAAGCGAGACATTCAGCGCGTGTCCCACATCGAACAGATATCCGTAATCGGTCGTGAGATCGAAAAAGTAAGACTTGTCCTGCTGTTCTTGTCGCTTTTTGCGAGCCTGCTCCTGTGCCGGGGTCCGTTTAGGCGGCCTCTTTTCTCCCGTCTTTGGGTCCATGACCATAAAGCCGCAGGTGGTCCCTTCCTCATTGCAAATATCCGACGAGTGTATCTTGCGAATGAAATGCTTTCCGTCCCGGTAGCCTGACTCGAAAGGATAATTCGGGAAATAGATGTCGGTCGCCGTACCCGAGAAGATGTCATAGAATTCGAGGTTCAGGGTGCCCAGCCCGCTCAAAATGGCCCAAAAAAGGTCGCCACAATCCTCGCCGCAGTCGCCCGAACTATAATCGTTGTCGTCAGAACTGCTTTCTTCCACTTTTTCGACCTGGTCGGCGAACGAGTTCAAGTCAGCAAGGAGAGATTGAGACAGAAAGATAGCGATGAAAAAAAGAAATGCCGCGAGGCGTAGGTTCATACTACATAAATTAAAAGAAGAACGCCTTTGGTCTTTTTCCCGTCGAGGTCGTAGCCGGCGACAAAGGAGCCGCCGATGACCGGCATGAACACGGCGTCCATCTCGCCCGGAATTTTTACGCGGACGAGGAGGTAGTTGTCTTTCTTTCCCTCTATGGCGACCGTTATCTGCTTATTCATGAAGTCAGTCACCGTGCGCGACTCGGTCCCGGTGAGGTTGATCGCGATGCGCCCTTTCTGCACCGCGCAGGCGTAGCCGGCCTTCTTGGTGATGGTGTCCATCATCGCGTTCTCGGCGGCGCACGGCGTGCCGGAGACCTCGTACTGGACAATGTTAAGTGAATACTGCGCCGACGCTGGCGTCTCTGCCCACAGCAGGCCGCAGAACACCAGCGAACAAAGGAACACGAGGATGCGCATCAGTTCTCTCCTTTTCTCACCCAGACCATCGGGACCGGCGCGTCGGTCTGGATATCGGCGCGGCCCGACTGGTACAGTATGGTCACTTCCTTCAGACTATTGGTGTTGAGCAGCCGTTCGGCGTCGTCGAAGGTGAGACGCGGCAGAGGCGCCTCCGCGGGATGACTCGGCGGCCAGTAGAGCGGTAGGGCGGCCGCGGCGATAAGCAGCATCAGGGTCAGCCCGAAGGAGAGGCGCACCAGCAGACGTCCGCGTCGCTTCGGGGTCCGTTTTTTCAGCGTTCCGGTCATGATCGCCGCGATATCGACCTCGGGGGCGCGCGCCGCGTCGGTCTCGAATTTCCGCTTCAGCAGATCGGCAAACGGGGCGAATTCACGCTCCTGCGCCGCAATTTTTTCTTTCATCGGATCGTTCATTTATTTTTTCGCTCCAAAAATTTCCGTATGTTCTGCCGCGCATAAAAAAGGCGCGACATCACCGTGCCGATGCCGCATTTCATCTTTTCGGCGATATCTTCGTAGGAAAGTCCCTCGATCTCGCGCATCAGCAGGACGGCGCGGTGTTCGGGGGAAAGTTTGTCGAGCCCTTCCTGCAACCGTTCCATCATCTGGTCGGCATAGACCGACCGTTCGCCGCCGTCGTCGGGAGTCGAAAAGACCTTTTCGGCCACGAAGTCCTCGAGTTCCACGAAAACATTACGCTGCGCGGCGGTGAGCGACTTGTTGACCGCGACGGTCTTGAGCCAGCGGTAGACCGCCTCCTTGCTGTCGAGGGCGTCGTAGTGGGTATAGAGGGCGAGAAAGGTTTCCTGCATCACATCCTCGGCTTCGGCGCGGCTACGCAGTATGTGGTAGGCGGTCGCGAACACCCAGCCTTTCGTCTCCTTAACGAGTCTGTCGAAGGTCGAACTATCCATCCCGTGCTCTACTTCGACCCCGTGCCTGTCCGTTTATTCACTGAAAAAAGGGGGATGCGTCACAATTCGTAGTAGTAGGTGAAGGTCTGTTCCTTGCTCTGGAACATCCGGAACTTCTCTTTTTTGATGGCGGCGCCCAGACAGTCGGTGAAAAGGGTCGCCTTGTATTTGTCGTCGGGGAAGAGCACATCGAGCACCGTGCCGTCGCCGGCGACCCGTATCTTCATGTTGACGGTGCCGCGCAGTCCCTTGTCGCCCGCCTTGGCGCGGTCGTTAAAACAGGTCTGCAGGCCGGGCAGGTATTTGTCCATCTCCTCCTTTATTTCCAGCGGTCCGAGCGAGACGGGCAATTTCTTTTTGGACTTGTCCCACAGCGCGGTGAGCGTTTTCTCGTCGGGCGCTTTGCCGAGGAATTTGTCGTCGCCGGGTTGCGGATCGCGTTTCGTCAGTTGGTTCATCGGGACCGGCTTGACCGGTTCGACCGCCTGTTCGGTCGCCTGTTGCTGCGAAAGGTCGTGAACGCGGCGCGATTGCTCCTGTCTGGTCAGGGAGCGGTAGACGAAGGTGACCAGCACCGCCACGATGATGAGTCCCGCCACCGCGCCGACGATGTAGAAAGGCATCTTGCTTGGCTCTTTGATCTCCACGCTTTCGGAGAGTTGCCGTTCCTTTTCCTCCCGCTCCTTGGCCTTCTGGACGAAAAGCTCGGCATGTTTGACCGCGAAGACCTCCCAATCCATGAGGTCTTTCTGGCCGCCGGTGGAGAAATAATATTTTTTTATCGTCTCCTTGTTGCTCATGCAGAAATCGACGATCTGCCGTTCGTTGAAGGTCGCTATCGGTTCCTTCGAGCGTTTGTGATAGACCTTGAAATAGGTACCCATCGGCTTTCTCCGTTACAGGTCCATGATGTCGGCGGCCGAGGGAAGGCCGGTCTCCTCGTTATTGTCGCCGAAGATGATCCCGAGGTCTATGTATTTGAGTATCTCCGACACCAGCAGGAAATCGTCCTGATCGGGGAACATGTTGAGATAGGCGGTCACCTCGAGGGCGTTGACCATGAACTGGATGGTATCGAGTTCCTTCTTGCCGAGCGCCGAAAGTTTACCGGTTATGGGTATCGAGAAGCGGAGATTGTTGGCTGCCACGATCTTGCGATAGCGGGTAAGGAGAGGCTTCTGCGACGATATCTCCATGAAGATGTCGAAAAGCGCCTGATTCATCTTCTCCTTGCGCGGTTCCTCCGATTCCTTGAGTTGGTAGTCGCCGTCGCGGGCCAGCAGAAAACGGGTGAGCGCCTTTTCTTCGGCGAAAAGTTTATTGGTGAGCGACGTGGCGCCGGTCATCCCCTGTTCGCCCAGACGGAGTTCCATTTTTTCCATGAAGGGATCGGTCATCTTTATCTGCAGGATGCCGACGGTGTTGGCCTGCATGAGCAGTTTGAGCAGATCGAGCGGGTCGACCTTGGAAAGTTTTCCCTCTTTTGCGTGGAGCGCGCCGTCGAAGCGGGTCTTGGCCATCGCCGCCTTGACATCCCGTTTTTCGAGCGAGACTTTGGCCACGCTCACGCCGTTGGGGGGCGGGGTGTTGCCGTTGCGATCATCCTCGCTGGTGAGGTTGTCGAGCGCCGCATCGAGCCCCGCGGCGGCGGCGGCGGCGCTTGTCGGCATCGGTATCGGGCCGGGGGCGATGGTCTGCTTGCCGGTGACCGCGGCCGGCGGTCTGGGGGCCGGTTCGGTGGCGGCCGGTTTTACCGGTTCGGGCGGTTTTTTCTGTTCGGCCGGGACATCGGAGCCTTTCGTGCCGGTGAAGGTGAAGGTCGAGTCGCCGATGACCAGTTCGTCGCCCGGGGTCAGTTTGTGCGGCTCTCCCGCCTTGAGCGGTTTGCCGTTGACCGAGGAGCCGTTGGTGCTGTTGGAATCCTCGATAAAGGTGGCGCCGTTGTTGTTCCAGATGCGGGCGTGTTTACGCGACACTTTCGCGTCGATGATGGCGACATCGCAGGATATATCGCGGCCGAGGATGATCTGGGCGTCGCGGGTGACGGTGAATTCGCCTCCCTTGTACTTACCCTCGATAAAGACGAAAAAAAAGCGATTCGCCTGCTGGCTCGACTGTTGAAGAAGCGAACTGAATTTTCCCATGCGCCTCTCGTTCTCCTGTCAACGGCGCTCCATCTTAACCACGGGTAACGCGATTTTCAAGAAATTAATTCATTTAACGGGAAAAGGTTCGGGTCGAAGCGGTCCCACGGGTCGCCGGAGGGGGGCATCGCGCTTATCCGGAGCGGTGCGCGGCGGACCGGATGTTCCAGCGACACTGAGGCGGCGTGCAGCGCCAGGGCGCTCAAGGCGGCGCCGCTTTTCGGGCCGTATTTCTCGTCGCCGACGACCGGCGCGCCGACGGCGGCGAACTGCACCCGTATCTGGTGTGACCGCCCCGTCAACAGTTCAACGGCCACAAGCGTCAGCCCGTCGCGAGCGGCGAGGGTATGGTAGGCGAGCCGCGCCCGTTTCGCTCCCGGCGTACCGGCGGGGACGACCGACACGAAGTTGGCGGCGCCATCCTTGACCAGCCAGTGCTCCAGTTCGCCCTGCGGCGCGGCCGGGGCCCCGCGCAGAACGGCGAGGTAGGCTTTACGGAAGCGGCCGTCGCGCAACTGTTCCGACAACCGCGACGCCGATTTGGAGGTGCGCGCGAATACCACCACGCCGCCGACCGGCCGGTCGAGCCGGTGCGCCATTCCGATGTAGACCGCCCCCGGTTTGCGGTATTTTTCCTTGATATATTCCTTCACGAGCGTCAGCAGATCGGCATCGCCGCTCGCGTCGGCCTGCGTCGGGAGACCGAGCGGCTTATCGACCGCGATGAGGTGGTTGTCCTCGTACAGGATGGTGAGGATCAACGGTCAGTTCACCTTGATGTTGAAGGTGCCGAGGATGAAGCGGTCGGTGCCGTCGTTGAATTTCACCTCATCGACCTTCATGCGGTCGTTGCCGATGAAAAAGCCGGTGTAGATCTTGATGCCGCCGCCCGGGTGGTTCCGCTTGACGGTCTCTTCGAACTGGTCGTGGATGATGTCGCCGACCTGCCATTTTTCGCTGGTGTAGAAGCCCTTGAGCGGATATTCGTCGATCTTGATGCTGTTGGGGAGCGCGCCGTCGTAGACATCGAGGTGAAAGAAGACCTGCCAACTCTTGTCGAGCGGCTTGAGGACGCGGTAGTACATGTCTATCTTGATGGTGTCGCCCTGTTCGAAGTAGGATTTATTGATCTGGTAGCCGATGATCTCGATAGCTTTGTCCTGCAGGGTCGAGCCGATCTTGTTCATGTTCTTGGGCAGTTTGTCCTCGGTCAGCAGGTCCTTTTTCCAACTGTCGTCGGACGAGCCGCGTTCCTTCATCGAGGCGCGGTACATCTCGACCTCCATGTAGGTGTCGACCGCGTCGTCCATGATCTTGACCAGCGGCACGCCGATCTGCGAAAGGAACGAGCGCAGTTCGGGGACCTTGTTCTTCTTGGTGGTGATGTAGACGGTGTTGTCGGGATGCTGCTCGATGGTCTGCTTTATCACCCCGGGGGTGTTGAGCCGCAGCAGTTCCTCGTCGACGCCGAGGTAGAAATACATGCAACGGTTCTTCCAGTTGTCGTAGTCGACGATGAGATCGCCCGGCTGTTTGATCTCCTGATATTTCTGGACCAGTTGCTTGGGCGAGAAGACCCAAAGCACTTTGGGGACCCAGTAGAAGTTGATGTAGGCCGAGAAGGCGACCGCACCGAGGAAGAACAGCACGAGTCCGGTCCGCAGCAGCGCGACGCTCTTGAGGCGCAGGAGCGGCAGGAGCAGGAACGCCACCAGCGGCGGTACCAGCGCGTAGAGCCACGGCAGCATGTCGTAGATGCGGCCGAACCAGTCCTGCACCCGGTGGGTCGTGATGATGTAGAGCAGTTCACGATAGTTGATGCCGGTGCCGAGGTCCTTCGCGGTCACGCCGATGATGAGACAGGCGAGCACCGCCGCGAGCGGGTAGAGAGAGCGCCGCTCACCGCGCCAGAATTCGATGAACGGTATCGCCGTGATGATCGCGAAGAACGGCATCGCCGGGAAAATGTAGTGGGGGAACTTGGTCGCCGACAGCGTGAAGAACAGGAAGATGAAGAAGAAGGACATGATGATGAAGCCCTCTTCGCGCTTGTGCTCCTTGTGATCACCGGCGAAGATGAGTCCCGGGATGAAGAAGGCGAACCACGGGAAGGCGCCGATGGCGATCTGCCACAGATAGAACTCGAACGGGCCGTCGGGCTTGTCGATGAGCCCCTCCATGCGGCCGAAGTGGTTCTCGACGAAGAACTCCTTGAGGAACGGCATCCCGTGCTTGGCCGCCATGTAGAGATACCACCACGCCGAGACCAGAAGGAACAGCGCGATCCCTTCGAGGAGCCGCGACTTCTTCAGGAAATCGCCGTACTGCGCGAACATTTTCTTTACGCCGCCCTTCTCGGCGAGCACCCCGTAGTCGGTGGTGGCGAGCATCCACAGGAAGAAGATGCCGCCCGGGAGTACTATCGCGAGAAGCCCCTTGGCGAGCATCGCGAGGCCGAACAGGGCATAGGCGATGCGGATGAGTTTCTTATCGTCGTCGCGCATCCCGAGGTAGAGCAGCATCGTGCCGCCGTAGAGGAGCGTGACGGTGGTGATGTCCCACATGAACTGCTTGGTGATGAGATAGTAGAACGGGGTGAGCATCAGGATGAGGGAGGATACGAAGGCGCGGGCGTGGTCGCCGTGGAAGAAGCGTTTCACCGTCCAGTAGAGGAGCAGTATTCCCAGTACGCCGTTGATGGCGAAGGGGATGCGTGTCGCCCATTCGGTCGGTCCGAGTATCTCGTAGAAGGGGATGACCATCCAGAAACAGAGTATCGGTTTGCTCCAGAAGTTGTACTGGCCCAGATAGATCGGATCGAGGAACCAGTCCCAGATGCCGTTCTTGTTGGCGACCATCTCCATCGCGACGCGGCCGTAGTGCGTCTCCCACTGGCCGAGCAGCGGATAACTGCCCAGAAGCGGGAAGAAAATGCACGACGACAGGATCGTCAGCACGATATAGGGGTGTTTCTCGGTCAGGCCGTATATCGCCTTCCAGAGGTTCGACATGGCATTCTCCTACCGGTACCTTATCAATCGCGAGTCAGCATACCAACCGAATCGGAAAAATCAACCTTATCGGGGGGAAGGGGAGAGGGGAAAAGGACAGGAAAAGGGAAAAGGACAAAAGGGACATAAGGGACATAAGAGACGGGGAAGGGAAGAGAAAGGCGGCGGAGGTCATTCGAACGGGCAAACATCTTCTTTGGCGCAGTAGCAGTCCATATCCCTGATATAGGTTTGATCTCCGGTAAAAAGTTGCCAGACGAGATAATTATCTTCAAACTCGGAGTAGGAATAGTTATGTTTTATATATGACACATCTCCAGAATAAATATGGTCTATAGGCTTCATACAATAGCTCTTTTTCTGATCAACTCGGTAAAAACATAACTTGGAATCGGTGTTACCCGAACTTTGGGCAACATCAAAGTTGTTTCGGTAAACGAAGACATTGCCATTTACATGGTTTATCGGCGACATGTAAGTGTTTGTCTCAATTTCCTGTATTGGCAGTTCTTCGTACACCCACGGCGTCTTTCCGACATCGACCCGGAAAAGCCGGTCGCGGATGTTCGCGTTCTCGTAGTAGATAAGATTGTCGTTTGTCATGTCGGGGGTCGGCGTCCGTATCTCTTCGTTCTCGCGGTTGATTACCTTGCAATCGAAAAGAGCCTTCGGGCTCTTGTCGAGGTCGCAGAAGTAACCTTTGAAGTCGTCGGTATAGAAGACCAGTCGGTCTCCGACAATGAAGGGCTCATTGGCAACGCCCTGTCCAATGCTCTGCCATTTCCATTCGCCAATCTTGGCATAGGACATTTCATAGGGTTGTCCATCAACAATGTTGATGACGGCGAAGGCCCAAGTATCGTTGAGGGCGGGATTGTAGAGCAACATACGAATAGGACTGTTGTATGTGATTGACCTAGAGCCATCGCTTTTGATATAAGCAATATAGTCCTTCTTGGACACATTGGGGTCGCTTAATGACAACAGATAATTGCCGTTGTGGTAAGACAGCGCGCTTCCTTGAGGAGCCATGGAAACCTGATATTTTTTTGACGCGATATTGTATCTCATTGCTTTGATGTTATTTTCATATCCTATTTCCACATTGACGTTGTCGAAATAGAATCCTACCTCGCCATTCGATATGTTGAAGTGTTTAAAGGTACTTATCCCCGTTGTCCATCCTGTCGGATTCTTTGCGTTCAAAGCAATATCGCATTCGTGCATACCAGTGTATCGTTCATCTTTATAAATCGGCTGCAACCATGGCATGTCGCAGGGGTAGTCATAACAATCATACTGCGGCTTTTCGGTACAGAGTTTAAGGTTATCTTCTGCATACATGTTCTTCATGCATTGCGGGTCTTTCTTTCTGACCTGATCACACTTGCGGCAGAAGTGAATAGTGCCGTCGGTGTCGTAGTACGGGAACTTCGCTGAGGCAAGGACAGGACATTCCTCGTTCCCGGTGTGGGCATTCGGGATGTACTCGATGTCGGCATCAGGATTCTCATCCACGACACAGTAGACCTCATCGGGACCGGCATCGACATCGGTCAGCAACTCGTCGGCCTCGACGGAAATGAAATCATCGGTTTCTATCTCGGCGGCCTCATCGGCCGCCGGGATATCGCCATCAGGCGTCACCGTGTCGGCATCGTGCGCCGACTTCGGCGAAGAGCAGGAGAGGGAAAAGGACAGGAAAAAAGAAAAGGACAAAAGGGACAAAAGGGACAAAAGGGACGGGGGAAAAGGGAGATGCGCGAGTGCCCGAAGTTTTCGCATTTTGTCCTTTATGTCCTTTATGTCCTTTTAGTCCTTTAGGTCCTTTAGGTCCTTTGCCATCTTTTCCCTTTCTGCTATTCTGGCCCGCGTCATCCGCTCCCGCAGGCCGCCTTCTTTCACAAAGGTTTCTTCCAAGTGGTGCAGTTGTTTGTCCAACAGGTAGTTGGTGACCCGGATGAGTCCGATGATGACATTTGCCGCTATTATCGGGTCGGGATTCTCTATCCCCTTGCGGAAGGTCTCGTAGGTCGCGTCGGGTGTCCGGTTGAGTTCGCGGAGTCGTTTGGCGTAGGGAGCATCCTTTGACCACTCGGTCTGACCGCGCGTCCGGAGGAAGTCGAGGTAATCGGCCAGCAGTTCTTCGAGGCTGGCCCGCGCCACATTGGTCAGTTTTATCTCGGTCTCCTTCGAGGTGCCGGAGGCCATGCTCCCTTCGATGATGTTCTGTTTTCCGGAGCGGGCCGCCTGCACCATCTGGTCATGCGTGCGGCTACGCTTCTCAATGAAATGATCGCAGAAATAGACCGTGGCGTCATACACGATCTCCGCCTTCTGGTAAGAACGCAGTTTCTGATAGCCGCCATGCGGCGGGATAAAGGTGGTCATGGTCCCTGTCCTTTATGTCCTTTTGGTCCTTTATGTCCCTTTTCCCAGACCCTTTATGTCCTTTCGGTCAACAGGCTCTTAAAGGCTTTGAACGGCCGGCCGCCGCCGTCGAAACACCAGCGGTACCATTCAAGGAAATTGAGACGCAGGCCGTGGATGACGCCGCCCATGATGCATAGGGCGATATTGAGCGCGTGGCCGGCGACGAAGATGAGGGTGGCCGGGATGATGGTGAAGAAGAGCGGGCCGGCGTCCCAGACCATCATCGCGAGCATGTTGAAGTTCTGTGCGATGAGGGCGCCCGACAGGCCGAGCGCGAAGATGCGGAGATAGGAGAGAATGTCGGCGAAGAACTGGACGCCGTTGTAGACGCCGAGGAAGCCGCGGAAGAGTATCCGGAGCGGGTTGAGGGAGGCGGCGCTGGTCAGGAAGACGATGCCGACCGCGCCGTAGAAGATGTTGAGCCCGAGGGCGGCGGTGGCCGGATCGGTCTCCTTCAGGGTGACCCACGCATAGAAGGCCCAGATGCCGGGGATCCACGCGAGGTTGGGTATCGCGCCGGCGATATCCCTCAGCGACAGGATCGACCGGAACGACTTGAGCAGGAGCGACACGGTGATATGGATGAGCCCGAGGACTATCGAGATGGTCATCATGTTCCCGAGCACCCCCGGCTGACGGATATCGGTATTGATGAGGGCGAGCCGCACCACCCAGCCGAACAGCGGGTTGTCGCCCGAGAAGCCGTAGAAGCCTCCCGTCAGAAGGCCGTATACCAGCGCGCCTCCCGAGAGGGCGAGCGAAAGATTCAGGAATCGCGAAAGTCCCGGCGCGGGGCTCTTGACTTTGTGTTTGACCCAGAGCAGGAGCGCTATGAGCGTCAGCGCGTAGCCGGCGTCGCCGAAGATCATGGAGTAGAACACGAGGAACGAGAAGAAGATCCACGCCGAGGGATCCCAATCACGGTAGGCGGGGGTGTCGTAGATCCTGACGAGATCCTCGCCGAGCGCCCGGACCCCCTCGTTGGCCATGAAGGTGGGCACCCGTTCGCCTTCGTCGGGCGCTATCTCTTCGACCTGTATCGGGAATTCGGCCGTGATCGTCGCCAGTTCCTTCTCGGCGTGCGCGGGGCACCACGCCTGCAGGACGAATACGGCGTCGTCGAGCAGTTTAACCGTTCCCCACGCGGCGGTGCCGTAGTGGAACAGGTCGAGTTCGTGGAGGTAGTGACGGAAGACCGCATCGATCGAACCGATCATCGCGTAGATACGGGCGGTCGTGTCGGCGAAGTCCTTCTTCAGGGTGTCGATACGGCCCGTGAGGGTGCGATAGTCTTCGTCATAGCGGATCTCGAGACAATCGGCCAGTTGGAGCGGTCTAGCGGAGAAGGAGAGGAAATAGCGCCGCTCAGGGTCGACCGTCACCTCCATGACGGCGAGCGCGCCGTCGATCACGAGGTTGTCGGCGTAGGCGTGGGCGACCTCCCAGAACTGGATGGCCAGGCGGCCTTGTTTCCGGATCGTGTCGAGCGTCGCGAGGTCGAAATCGCCCCACGGTTCGATCGACTCGCGTTTGTTGGAAAGTTGCTGTATCTTGTCGCGCAGTATTCGTATCCGGTCCTCGAGCTGCGGCAGTTCGTCGATGATCTGTTGCGGAGTGAGTCCGCACGATCCGGCCGGCAACGCGGTCCCTTCCTTATGCGCCTGTTTCTGGTAGCGCTGGAGGGTGCGGTAGGCCGAAAGGGCCAGATCGGCCTTGAGCGGGACCACATGGCGGCCGTCGACCGGGAGGGCCGCGCCGCGGTAGGGCTCCACCTGTACGACGCCGGCGCTCTGCAGGCGGGCAAGAAATTCTTCCTTGCGGTTCTCGGGGCCCATCACGAGCAGTTTCCGCATCCGTTCTATCACGCCGCCGCCTCCGCCTCAGCCTCGAGCTGTTCCCTGCGTTTGAGTTTGTCCTTGGCGATCTTCGCGTTGCAGATGGCCGCGATCTCCTGATCGCCGAGAAAGATGCGTATCTTGCGGATGTTCTCGCGGCAGTCGGGGATCATCCGTTTCTCGAAGAGGTTCACCTTGATGTTGGTCTGGCGCAATTCCTCGACGAGCAGCTCGAGTTTCTTCTGCATCACCTTGATCTTTTCGCGCAGGGCGATGAGTTCCCGCAGTTCCTTGATCGCCTTGTCGAGCCACACCGGCATGATGAAAAAGCCGTAGGGCCGCTCCTTGAACGAGATGCCGGTGAAGACCGGGACATCGATGCCGGCGATGTTCTCTTTGTCGGTCGTTGTTCCGGCGATCTCGAGATAGTCGAACATGTCGACCGTGAGCCGCTGGGAAAAGAGTATTGACCACGAATCGAGTTTGCGGTACCGCGCCCCCATCTCCTCTTCGACCCGCTGCACTTGGCCGCGGCAGGTCTCGACCTCGGCCTGCAACTGCTGTTTCTTGAGCTGGAGGGTCGGCAGGTATTTGGTCAACTGGTCGAGCAGATTCTTCTGGTTCTTGAGCTCGGTCTTGTTGAGTTTCAGTTGCGCCATCGTCAGGCCGCCTTACCTTTCCATTTGCCGTATTTCGTGATCCATTCCGCCTTGAGACCGACCTCGTGCCGGTCGAAGCATTCGGCGAGTATGGTCCAGCCCAGATCGAGCTGTTGTTCTATGTCGAGGTTGACCTCGAGGTCCATCATCCGCGTCTCGAATTTCCGGGCGTAGGCGAGCAGTTTCTGGTCCCAGTTCGACAGGCGGAAGCCCATCGATTCGCGGTCGCGCGCCTTTTTCGCGTCGGCGTAGAGCCGGATCATCGCGTTGGCGAGGTCGGAGTGGTCCTTGCGGGTCACCTTCCCCATGACCTGCTGTTTGAGACGCGACAGCGAGCCGAAGGGATTGATGA
The DNA here is from genome assembly GCA_937871295.1 of uncultured bacterium. Lineage (GTDB taxonomy): Bacteria > UBP6 > UBA1177 > UBA1177 > JAKLFG01 > CALMRE01. The sequence goes on from CALMRE010000105.1 coordinate 29,353, forward strand.
CGCCGCCGTGGAGGTAGAACTGACCTTCGGTGATGTAGCCGGTGTTGTCGGGGACCGGGTGGGTGACATCGTTGCCCGGCATGGTCGTGACCGCGATGATGGTGATGGAGCCCGAGCCTTCGATGTCGACCGCTTTTTCGTAGCGGGCGGCCAGATCGGAGTAGAGCGAACCGGGATAGCCGCGGTTCGACGGGACCTTTTCCATCGATATCGATATCTCCTTGAGCGAATCGGAGAAGGCGGTCATGTCGGTCAGCAGGCAGAGCACATTCTTGTTCTGCACCGCGAACTTCTCGGCGACCGCGAGCGCCATATCGGGAACGAGCAGGCATTCGACCACCGGGTCGGAGGCGAGGTGGATGAACATCGTGGTCTTTTCCATCGCGCCGGTCTTCGAGAAATACTGGTGGAAGAAGGCGTAGTCGTCGAACTTGAGCCCCATGCCGCCGAGAATGATGATGTCGGCGTCGGTCTGCGACGCGATACGCGCCAGCAGTTCGTTGTAGGGTTCGCCGGGTATCGAGAAGATCGGTATCTTCTGCGACCGGACCAGCGAATTGAACATGTCGATGAGCGGTATGTTGGTCTTGATCATCCGTTTCGGGATGATGCGTTTGGTCGGGTTGAACGACGGTCCGCCGATCTCGACCTTCTCCGACATCACCTCGGGGCCGCTGTCCATCGGGACGCCCGAGCCGTTGAAGACGCGGCCCAGCAGCGCGTCACCGCAAGCCACCTGCATCGGTTTCCCGAGGAACCGGATGGAGTCGCCCGTCGATACGCCCTTGGTGCCGGTGTAGATCTGGAGCGTCACCTTGTCGCCGTCGAAGCTGATCACCTCGGCCAGCGACGAGCGGCCGTCGCGCATCTTGACCTGCGCCAGTTCGCCGAGTTTCACCCCCTCGGCGCGGATCTGGGCGATACTGCCCTTGATCTTCTCGATACGGTTGTAGGTCTTAACCATGGGTATGTCCCTTCAGCGTTTTCAGTACGGTTTCCTTGCGGTCGGCGTAGGCCGCGTCGTTCTTCGCCGTGTAGTTCCACTGGATGACCTTGTCCTGCAGGGTCAGGAAGAAACGGCGGGCCGCATCGTGCGAATCGAAACTAAGGTCCGCGTCGAGTACCTGTTCCACCAGTTCCAACTGTTCGGTCTGCCGCGCGATATCGGTGGCGGTGTCGACCTTGTCGAACGCGTTCTGCTGGAGGAAGACGGCGTCGTAGAACTCACCCTTGAGGAAGGTGACCATATCGTCGCGTCCGATGCCCTCTTCGCCGACGACCGACATCTTCTTGCCGATCTCGTCGGCGGCGAAAAGCACCCGGTGCGCCTTCTTCGCGATCTCGATGCGGCGCCGGGTCGTCTCATCGCCGAATTCGGCGAAGCGATCGTTGTATTTCGACCAGCTGATGAGCGGATCGACGGCGGGGAAACGGCGGGCGTCGGAACGGCCGCGCGACAGGCCGAGGAAACAGCCGACCACCGCGAGCGTCGACTGGGTGACCGGTTCTTCGAAGTTGCCGCCGGCGGGACTGACCGCGCCGCCGATGGTGAGCGAGCCGGTCGTTTCGTCCTTGAGTTTCAGGACGCCGGCCCGTTCGTAGAGTTCCGATATGCGCGACGAAAGATAGGCGGGGAACGCCTCTTCGCCCGGTATCTCCTCCAGACGGCCGCTCATCTCGCGGAGCGCCTGCGCCCAGCGGGAGGTCGAGTCGGCGAGCATCAGGCAGTCGATACCCATCTGGCGGTAATACTCGGCGATGGTGGTGCCGATGTAGACCGACGATTCGCGCGCCGCGACCGGCATCGATGAGGTGTTGCAGATGATGCAGGTGCGGTCGATGAGTTTGCGGCCGGTCGCCGGATCGTCGAGTTCCGGGAACTCCTTGAGCAGTTCCACGACCTCGCCGGCCCGTTCGCCGCAGGCGACCACGACCACGCCCTGTATATGGGCGTATTTCGATATCTGATGCTGGAGCACCGTCTTGCCGGCGCCGAAGGGGCCGGGGGTGCAGAAGGTGCCGCCTTTGGCCACCGGGAAGGCGCCGTCGATGATGCGGCAGGCGGTGGTGAGCTGTTCCACCGGCAGTATCCGCTGGCCGAAACGGATCGGGAATTTCGCGGGCCAGCGCTGGAACATCGTCACCTTGTGGGCGACCCCGTGTTCGTCCTCGATGACCGCGATCTCCTGTTCTATCGTGTAGGAGCCGGCCGGGGCGATGCTCTTCACCTTTCCTTTGCCGATGAAGGTGAAGGGGACCATGATGCGGTGGGTGACGACCCCCTCGGGGACGCTGCCGAGGTAGTCGGCCCGCTCGACGGTGTCGCCGACCTTCGCGGTCGGGGTGAAGTCCCATTTCGCGGTGCGGGAGAGCGGTATCAGGTAGACGCCGCGCGGCAGGAAGTAGCCCGCCTGCTCCGCCACCAGTTCCAGCGGGTTCTGCAGGCCGTCGTAGATGCTTTTCAGCAGGCCGGGGCCCAATTCGACCGTCAGCAGGTCGCCGTCGAACTCGACCGTGTCGCCGCAGGTGATGCCGCGGGTCAGTTCGAACACCTGCACCTTGGCCAGATTGCCGCTGATCTCGATGACCTCGCCCTTGAGGCGCTGGCCTTCGGTCTTGATGAAGGTCACCTCGTTCTGGCGGACGATCCCGTCGAACTCGACGGTCATCAGGTTCCCCTGCGCCGCGACGATCCGTCCCGTTGCGTTGCGATTCTCCGTGGTCATGCCGCTATCTCCGTTCCGTTATCCTTTCATGATGTGGGCGAGCATCAGGTCGCCCCGCTCCTTATTGAGCGTGTTCCAGATGTCGCGCACCTGAAAGCCGATGATGTAGGAAAGGAGGATGTGGTCGCCGAAAGGCGATTCCTGTCCGACCTCCTCCATCAGTTTGAAGCGTATCTTGTCGAGTTCATGTTCGAGTTCGACCGGTTCATGGGTGAAGAGGTTGATGATGTCGACGATCTCGGGGAAGATGCTCTTGAGGCCGAGGTCGCTTGAGGAGCGGTTCTCGAGTATCGTCTGGACGATATAGGGGTCGCCCTTCAGGTGCTCCTCGAGGTTGAGTCCCAATTGCAGGATGCGCTGGGCGGCGAGCACCGTACGGATGACCGTCGCGACGCGGCCGTAGTAGCGGACGAAACGGCTCTTGCAGTTCTGCAGATAGAGGAAGTAACTGATGAACAGGTCTTCGAGATGGTCGACCCGGTCCTGCGGTGTCCGGTAGTGCAGAAAGTAGTCGAGTATGAATTCGGGGAAATTGTCGTCGGGAAGGTTGTGAAAGGGATCCTGCAGGAACTTGACGATATCCTCGACCTCGAGGTAGTTCGGCTTATATATCTTGAGCGGCTGCGGCTCCATCGCGGGGCCCGCCTTGCTTTTGGGCAACTGCGAACGGAGGACCAGTTCGATGTTGTAGAGATCGTTCTGCAGGAGTATGTCCTTGAGCGGGTCCATGAGCGTTTCAAGTTGGTACCAGTTGTCGTCGAGGAACTTTTCGAGCGTCGAGGGGAGCGGGCTGTTCCACGCCAGTTTGGGAAGCGCGCCGACGAGATAGTGATTGAAATTCATGGTCGCCCGGTCCTGCGGTTATTTGAACAGGTAGCCGCGGATATCGGAACGGAGGAATTCCCCCATCAGTTCCACCAGCGCCTCGTGGGTGAACTCGTAGGTGAATCCCTTGTCCTTGAAGATGACCGCGAAACCGGCCGGGACCTTCTCATCCGACAGGGTGATGCCGCGGGCCGCTTTGGCCGCGATCTCGCTCTTCACGAAGTCGCCGATCTGTTTTTTCATGTCGTCGGAGAGCGCTATGGCCACCTGCCCCGCGCCGGCCGCCGCCGTCTGGCGGATGACCTCGGCGAGCAGGCTCTTCATCACTTCGGTGTTCGACAACGCCCCTTTGAGTCCGGCGCCGACCGTCTGCGCGAAGACCTCTTTCTCGAGCGTTATCTTCAAGGTGTCGACCGACTGCCGCGCGGCGAGGCGCAGCGACGACTCCATCGTGGAGAGGGTGAGGCGCGCCTTCTCTTCGGCGGCGTGAACTATCTGTTCGGCCTTCTTTTCGGCCTGCGCGATGATCCGCTCCTTCTCGGCGTTGGCCTCGGCGAGTATCTTCTCCTTCTCCTGTTCGGCGGGGGAGAGGACATTCGATTTGAGGTATTCGCTGATGTCCTTGATCTTGTTCTCGAAGGTCTTTGTCTGTTCCTGAAGATTGCCGCTCATCGCGTAACTCCTATCTCTCTACCATATTAATAAGCAAAAAATCACGCGACTATATCCTATGAAAAAGAAAAGTCAACAATAGGGGTCGCGCTCAAAGGAGTACTAACGAACCAAAAATATTGACCTGACCCGTCGGCGCGACTAGGCTTGCCGCACGCGTTGGAGGTATCTGATGGATGCGGTGACGGTCATAGATTTCGAGACGACGGGGCTCGAGTTTGCCAAGGAGGACCGCATCGTCGAGATCGGCGCGGTCAAGTGGAGCGACCACCGCATCACCGGCATCTACGACGCGCTGGTCAACCCCGGCCGCCCGATACCGGCCGAAGTGGTCCGTGTCCACGGTATCACCGACCTGATGGTGGAACACGCCGTCACGCTCGATGTCGCCATCCCCGAACTGCTCAACTTCATCGGCGACGACATCGTGGTGATGCACAATGTCGAATTCGACAGCGGCTTCCTCATGGCGCAGATGCGACTGCTCGGCATTCAGCGCGAATTGACCTACTACGATACTCTTCCCGCCGCCCGCAAGAAATTCCTCGGTTCGCCCAACTACCGCCTCGCGACGCTCAAGAACTTCCTCAACCTCAAGCAGCTCGGCACCATGCACCGGGCGCTCGCCGACGCCTATGTCACCCTGCAGTTGTACCTGAAACTGGAGAACCTCTGGGCGGTCGATTCGAAAAGTCAGCTCGAACGGCAACTGCGGAAACTCACCCTCCAGCGTGAGCCGGGGGCGCGCTTCATCGTCGCGCCGTAACGCTTTTTCCCGGAAATTTAGTGGATGTGAAGGTCGTCGATATAGATACCGGCGGCGGCGGAACTGCTGTCGGAGCGGAACCGGAACGCGATCTGGACCGACTCTCCCTTGACCGCCGAAAGGCTTGCGCGGTACAGTTGCCAGGTGGCGTCGGCGTTGTTGGTGTTGCCGGTCAGTTTGGTCTTCGACGAATCGAGATAGGGGCCGACGGTGAAGACCGCCTTGGTCGCGCTCTCCCAAGTGTCGGTCGACTTCTTTATCAGCACCTCGACATAGTCGTTGGCGATCATCGAGGAGCCTTCGGCGTTGACGTAGGCGTAGAATTCGATGACCGGCTCGGCCGCGCCGCCCGGTATCGATAACTGTTGGTTGAGCGTCAGTTTCGCGTCGGCGTCGTTGCTGTAGACCCCCGTCAGGTTGGTCCCGGCGCAGTTCGCGCCGCCGTAGGTGGTGAAGATGCCGTAGGCGGGGGCGCCGATCTGCCAGTCACCCTCAAGCGTCCAGTTGGCCGCGCCGTTCTCGAAGTTCTCGGTGAGGTCGAGCACTCCGGTGGTGTCGGTATCGGGGACGACGGTGTCGGGCTGGGTCGTATCGGTATCGTTGTCGGGCTGAGGGGTGTCGGTATCGGTGTCAGTGTCGGGGAGAGTGGTGTCGGGCAGGGACGAATCGGTATCGCCGTCGGGGAGAGCGGTGTCGGTATCGGGCAGGTTGTTGTCAGGCAGGTTGTTGTCGGGCTGGGCGGTGTCGATATCGGGACCCTCCCCCTTGAAACAGTACCCGGTCGTTTCGCAGTACCAGCCGATGGGGCAATCCTGCATCTCGTAGGAACAGGTGTCGCGCAGGGTGCATTCGTATTTCAATTCGCCGGTCGGGAAGCCGCTATCGTCGAGCACTTCGGTCTCGGCGCAGTATTCGGCGTAGTCACAGCCGCCGTTTTCCAGAGAGGGATCGCAGTCGACCGTGAAGGGACCCTCTTCGTCGTCGGGGGTGCAGGCGTTGAAGACGACCATCGCCGTCAGAAAGGCCGCCGCTATCAGTATCAGATATCGTCCACTCATGGTCCACCCTTTTCAAATGGTCATTCAGCGGCCCGTATAGTAGCGAAAAGCGACGATTTTTCAACAAAAAAATGTCCCGCCGCCGCTCCGCCGCTTTACATCGACTCTTTTTTTCATATACTGGCGCCGTACCGGTCGAACGGAGGAACGATGTCTCTGCTCAAATTACAGGTTGCCGGCGCGGCGGTGCTGAAGAAGAAGGCGGCGCCCGTGCCGGAGATAACCCCCGCCATCCGCGCGCTGGCCGACGACATGGCCGAAACGCTCAATGTGGCCCACGGTCTGGCGCTCGCGGCGCCGCAGGTCGGCGAACCGGTGCGGCTGGTGGTGGTCGACCGCGGCTATCTTGAGTGGGAGGCGCTCTCCGAGGAGGAGCGGAAGAAGGTCCGCTGCGATTACCGTCCCGAACCGCTGGTCAACCCCGAGATACTGAAGAGGGAGGGGGGCGAGGAGGAACTCGAGGAGGGGTGCCTGTCGGTCCCCGGCTACCGCGCGGTGGTGAGACGCCCCCGCATCGTCACCTACCGCTGGCAGAATCTCGACGGGAAGATGCATGAGAAGCGGGCCGAAGGACTTGAGGCGGTCTGCATCCAGCATGAGCTCGACCATCTCGACGGGGTGCTTTTCATCGACCGCATATCGCGCCTCAAGCGTAACCTAGCCCTCGGCAAGGTCAGAAAGTTCGTCGAAGAACTCGATCCGGAGGATGATGAGACCGAATATCGTCTGTATGGGAAGTCCTGAGTGCGCCGTCCCCTTTCTTGATCTCGCGCACCGGAAAGAGGCGAACCTCATCGTCTTTACCCGCAAGGACAAAGTGCGCTGCCGCGGCGGCAAACTTTCGCAGACCCCGGTGAAGAAGCGGGCGCTCGAACTCGGCCTGCCGGTGTACGAGCTCTCGATGAAAAACGACGAGGCGCACCGCGTCATCGCCGATTTCAGACCCGATCTTTATCTGGTGGTCGCCTACGGCCAGATACTCCCCCAGCGGATACTTTCCCTGCCGAAGATAGTGCCGCTCAACGTCCATTTCTCGCTCCTGCCGAAATACCGCGGGCCGATCCCGGTGCAGGCGGCGGTGCAGAGCGGCGACGACACGACCGGCACCACCGTCATGGTCATGGATAAAGAACTCGATACCGGTGATATCATCTATCAGGAGCCGCTCTCCATCGCTCCCGAGGAGACGGCGGCGAAACTCTTCGGGCGGCTCATCGATCTGTCGGTGGACCTGCTCGACCGGAACTGGGACGACCTTACGGCGGGCCGTTTTACCCGCACCCCGCAGACCGGCGAGGCGAGCTACACCAAACTGATACGGAAAGAGGACCTCGTCGTTGACTGGACCCGGCACGCGCTCGAACTCCACCGCATGATACGCGCTTTCGCCTTCAACCCCGGGGTCCGGGCGCGGTTCCGCGACAAACTCCTGCTCGTCGGTTCGGCCCAGTGGCGGCCCGATATCGCCGGAGCGCCCGGCGAGATCGTCGCGGTCGAAAAAAAGGGCTTTGCCGTCGCCTGCGGCGAGGGGGGCCTGTTCCTCACCGAGGTCCAGCCCGAATGCAAGTGCTGCATGCCGGCCGCCTCGTTCATCGCGGGATACCGTCCGCAGGTCGGTGAAAAACTATGCTGATCGGCCAGCGGGCGCAGAATCCGAAGATCGCCGCCGCGTCGCTTACCCGCAAGGTGCTGGAAAAGTCGCTGTTCATCAACGAACTGCTCAACAATACGCTCGATGTCTTTCCTCTTTCCGAACGCCGGTTCATCACCGAACTGACCTACGGGACGATACGCAATCTCGCCCACCTCGATTTCTGGCTGGAGCAGGCGTCGGGAAAACCGGTGTCGCGCATCGACCGCGATGTGCTGTCGCATCTGCGGATCGCCCTCTACCAGATGCTCTTCATGCATAATCGCGATGCGGCGCAGATCGTCCATGAGGCGGTCGAGATCGTGAAAAGTTCGTCGCGCCGCGAGGCGGCCGGCTTTACGAACTTCACCTTGCGCGAGGTGCTGCGCATCGGTCCGTCGCGCTACAAGATGTTCCAGCGGCTCGGACTCGACCGCGACCGTTTCTACCGCGTCCGGCATTCGTTCCCCGACTGGCTGGCCGATCTCATCGGCGATCTGGTGGGGGAGAAATACCGTTATAAATATCTCGGTTTCGCCAACACGCCGCTGGGCATCACGCTCCGGGTCGAAGGTGAAGCGGCGCGGCGCGACGCGGTCATCGCCGACCTGCGGGCGCAGGAGGTGTCGGCCGAACCGGCGGCGATAAGCCCCTACGGCATCTACACCGACCGCGCGGTGACCTGGAGCATGATACGCGACTGGTCCGATGTCCACATACAGGACGAGTCGAGCCAGTTGGCGGTGCTCGACATGGAACTGAAGGCGGGCGACACGGTGCTCGACCTCTGCGCCGCGCCCGGCGGCAAAACGCTCTTCGCTTCGTGGCTCGTCGGTCCGACGGGACGCGTGACCGCCGCCGATGTCAACGCATACAAACTCAAGAACATCACCGAGGCGCTGCTGCGGGCGGGTCGCAACAATGTCGATATCCGCCTGCAGGACGGCGGCGCCCACCGCCCCGAATGGAACGACCGCTTCGACGCGGTACTGCTCGATGCTCCCTGTTCGGCGCTCGGGACATTGCGGCGTCATCCCGAGGTGAAGTGGCTGAAAAAACCGACCGACGGCGCGCAGATGGCGACGCTCGCACTGACGATACTCGAAAATGCGGCGCGCTATGTCCGGCCGGGCGGCACGCTTCTCTTCTCAGTCTGCACCTTCACCCGCGAGGAGACCACCGGCCAGATACAGCAGTTCGTGCAGAAGCACCCCGAGTTCAAAGTGGAAAAGGCCTACTACACGATATCGTCGCTCCTCGACAACCGCGATGTCTTCTTCATCGCGCGGTTGAGAAGGACGAGATAACACCCTCAGTCGCTACGCGCCAGCTCCCTGCGACAGGGAGCCTTCCGATAATGGCCCCTTGGTGCAGGGGGCAGCGAAGCGGGGGTGTTCTAGTAAGGTTTTTCGAACGATTCTTTAGAGAAACTTCCCTCGGCGGCGCGCCAGTAGGTGTCGCGCTTTTTTAGGAAATGGTCGGCCGCCGCGCGGTTGAAGAGGCGATAGACGAACGCCAGCGGCGTGAGGAAGAAAAAGAATATCAGCGTCATAATAAGGCGCGACATGACCGCGCCGAGCAGTTCGGAGAATTTGAGCCATCCTTTGGTGATGAGCGTCGCGAGCGGATTGGGGAAGATCGCAAGGACAAGGAGCGCCGTCGCGAGGTAGAGGAGCCATGCGTGCCCCAGCCACAGATGGAAGATCAGCGCCGCGAGGGCGAGTACCGCGAGCGTTTCGAGGATGGTCTTGCGTGTCACCGTCAACTCCCTAGAAGAGCGTATAGATGAACGGGGCGACCGCCGTTCCGCTCGACAGCACGATGAGCGCGCCGATGAGCAGCAGCACCACGATCATCGGGAGGAGCCACCATTTCTTCCGTTCTTTCAGAAAGCCCCAGATGTCTTTCAGGAACTCCATCCTATCCTCCTAGTCGAGCGCAAAGGTCCGTTTCCATTTGTCGCGGTCGTTCCAGTCGGGCTGTTCTTCCTTGATAAAAAGAAGGTCGCCGATGACCAGCGTATCTATCTCGGTCGCCATGAAGCAGGCGAAGGAGTCCTCGGGGGTGCAGACGATCGGTTCGCCGCGCACATTGAAGCTGGTGTTGACGATGACGCCGTAGCCGGTCTTTTCCTTGAAGCGGCTGATGAGCCGGTGGTAGCGCGGGTTGGTCTCTTTGTGGACCGTCTGTATCCGCGCCGAGAAGTCGAGGTGGGTGATCGACTGGACATCGCTGCGGGTCATATAGAGTTTGTCGAACAGCGGCAGTGCGTGGTAGTTCTCCGGAAGGTTCTTCCGCCGTTCTTTAACCACATCGCCGATGATGAGCATGTAGGGCGAACCCTGCCGGAGATCGAAGAATTCGGGCGAACTCTCGGCGAGTACCGACGGGGCGAAGGGGCGGAACCCCTCGCGGTATTTTATCTTGAGATTGAGTTTCTTCTGCATTTCGGCGTTGCGCGCGTCGCCGAGTATCGACCGGTTGCCCAGCGCCCGCGGACCCCATTCCATGCGTCCCTGATGCCAGCCGACGACCTTACCGTGGGTCAGGTGATCGGTGACGAGGTCGATGAGTTTCTCGAAGTCGCCGATGCGGTGGTAGACCGCCTTGTGCTTGCGCGCCATGAGCTCC
>CALMRE010000106.1 GCA_937871295.1 uncultured bacterium
AAATGCGGGATGCTTATGGACTATGTTACCCACACATTCTGACGGAGAGCCAAAATTACATCTCTTCTCTGTCTCAGCCCTCACCTCTCCTTGAGCACCATGTCGATGCACATGACGGCGGCGAGGATGAGTTGCCGCGCCGCACTGTCGGGCGCGACCGACTTCGATATCTCCAGCACATAGTTGTCGGCGCTGGTGAACAGCTCCTTGCCGACCCCCGCCCACTTCTTCGACACATGCGCCAGCTCCACGCCCCCCGAAAGAAACCGGAAATCCCACCCCGTCCACGAACCCTTGAGCTCGCACACCGGACTCCCCGACGCATCGAGCACCGTGAAGGCGCCGCCGATGGAGAGGAGTTTCTGGTTGAACCCGCCGATGTAAGCGTCCTTCTCGTCGAACACCTGCACCTTCGACAGGAATATGGAGATACCCCGCGTCACGCGGACCACCTGCTGTCCCTGCGGCGTCCTGACCTGCACATCGAACGGCGTGTAGGTCTTGTAGTCGGTGAAGCGTAGCATCTTGGTGAAAAACCCGAGATTCTCCTCGCGGCACTCCATCACCACCGCGCCGGTCGCCGGATCGTAGATATCGTAGTTGTTCGCCGCCTTGAATATCCCCGTATGCTCCTTGACCAAAAACACATCGCGCTTCAGCACATCGAGCATGGCAACCCTCCCTAAAGATATTTTCTGCGGGCCTACAGTATTGCCTCTATCTCTTTTTCCAGCGATTCGGGCGGTTCGGCCGGGGCGAAGCGTTTGAGCACATTGCCCTGCCGGTCGACGAGGAATTTGGTGAAGTTCCACTTGATGGCGGTCAGGCCGAGGAGCCCCGGCGCCTTTTCCTTGAGGTACGGATAGAGCGGATGGGCGTTCTTCCCGTTCACCGTGGTCTTCTCGAAGAGTTGAAAGGTCACCCCGAAATTGATCTCGCAGAACTGCGCTATCTCATCGTTGGTCGCCGGCTCCTGCCCCGCGAACTGATTGCACGGGAAGCCGAGTATCTCGAACCCCCGCTCCCGGTACTTCTCGTAAAGCGCCTGCAACCCCTTGTACTGGGGCGTGAAGCCACATTTGCTCGCGACATTGACGATGAGCAGCACCTTGCCGCGATACTCCCCCATCGTCGTCTCCCGCCCCGCGATCGTCTTTAACTTGAAATCATAAAACGCCATGAAAAGCCTCCCGCCAAGATCAATCGGATCGAATCTTCCCCCACCATTGTGCAGGAAATCGCCGAATAGTCGAGCTTTTTTGCGATCTGCAACATCCCGATTTTCATATAATTTATTCTCTGGCGGGTCTTTTGCAGTAAAGAAGTTGATGCTCGTGATATACGGAGGCGACGATGAGATATGCGGCGTTGATGCTTGCGATCTTCTGTCTGGCGACGGTCGCCGCCGGCGCGGAGAACCCAAAAAAGCTCCTCATCGTCACAACCGACCGGATCGTCCAAGAGTCACAACAATTATCCGCATTCGTTATTGAGAAAGAGCGGCGCGGGTATGCCCCCTTCGTGGCGACCGAAACGAACTACGGCGGCGGCGACTTGACCGGTGACGCCAAGGCACAGCTCATCCGCACCTGGCTCGGGTCCAATGCCGTCGGATATACCCATATTCTCCTCATCGGCGACCCACATCCCGAACACGGCGGCATCCCGATGGTGGTGACGCGGCCGCTCCACGAATACCCCGAAACGAGTACCGGCGCCACCCCCACCAATGTCCCGGTGGATACCGACATGCTCTATGTCAATGTCACCGGCGACTGGGACCTGAATGGGAACGGCATCTACGGCGAACGGGGCGACGACGACGGCGACGGCGGGATCGACTTCACCCCCGACTTCATCGTGGGCCGCATCCCGGCCTACGACGGCGACAGCGCGGGGCTCGACCGCATCCTTGCCCTGACGCTGAAATATCAGAACATGACCGCGGCGGAACGCGGCTACCGCACCACGCTCCTGTTTCCCGCCGGGTTCTATTTCTTCCGGGGAATGATGGGGCTGACCGCCGATTGGGACAGCGCCGGGCTCGGCGAATGGGCACTCAACACCTTCCTCAAAGAACGGAACGATCTCACCCCCGTCACCCTGTACGAACAGGAAGGCGTTCAGGCATCGACCTACCCATCGTCGCGACCGCTGAACCGCGACGAACTGCTTGCGGCGTGGCATGCCGGGACAGGGATCGTCTTTTGGGGCGGCCACACCTTTTCTAACCGCATCCTGCGGCTGGTCTGGGCAAACGACAGCAACGGCGATGACCAAGCGACGCAGAGCGAGACCACGATGCCGGTACTCTTCCACGCCGACGACGCCGTTCTGCTTTCAGGCACACAACCCGGTTTTCTCGTATCCCCCAACTGCAACGCCGGGATCGTCAGCACACCGGACGGCCTCACCTACACCCTGTTGCAATATGCCGTTGTCGGGGTGATGGCGGCGACCGAGGCCGCGACGCCCGCCGCCATGAACTGGGACTGCTACGACTGTCCTTTCGATGAAACGGCCTTCGGTTCCGACACCGCCGGCATCGCGGTCCTGCGGGCGCTGGTCGACGGCACCGCTCCGGCCGCGGCGCTCCTGACGGCGAAACGGGAGACCGGCAGTGACGCGAGCGCCCTGACCTACGCCAACAAGATGATGTTCAACTGGTACGGCGATCCGACCCTGACGCTCGCGACCGGCAGCGAGGAGCGTCTGCCCGACACCGACCAAACGCCTGACGACGACGCATTTTCGCCCGATCCGGAAACGATACCGGATGATACCGCACCCCGCCACGACGATGGCGGCTGTGCACTGAAGCTATAAGTCACGCTGTCGCAAAAATAAAATGGGATACGCAATGTATGATGCTAAATTTTTCAATATATTAGGGCACCTTCATTGACTTGCCGTTCGATATGCCTAATAATGATTCGGCAACCGTGTGAGGAGGTGCACTATGAAGCGTTCTTTGTTATTATGGGTTCCGATATGTTTCCTTGCCGCCTGCAATGGCGACAACCATCCGGCGCCGATCACCGGACTGGTCGACGCGACCGAGATCGATGTCGCCAGCAAGATCGCGGGCCGTATCAAGGAACTGGCGGTCCGCGAAGGTGACCGGGTGACCGAGGGGCAGAAGCTCGTCGTGATCGAAAGCGAGGAACTGGCGGCCAAGATAGATCAGGTCAACGCTCTCATCGACGCCTCCAAGGCGAAACTGCGGCTGGCGCAGAAAGGGGCGCGGAGCGAGGAGAAGGAGGCGACACAGAAACAACTCGACGCGGCGCGCCACCAGCTCGACACGGCGCAGAAGATGTACGACCGGATGGTCGACCTCAAGAGCCGCGATGTAGTGCCGCAGGCGAAGTTTGAAGAGGTCGAACTGGCCTACAACATGGCGAAGGATCAGGTATCGATCGCCGAGGCGCGGCTCTCCATCGTCCAAAGCGGCGCCCGCGAAGAGGAGATCGACGCGCTCCGGGCGCTCGTCAAACAGGGGATCGGATCGCTGAGCGAGGTCGAAAGTTACCAGAAAGAAACGCTCCAGAGCGCCCCGATAGCGGGCGAGATATCGAAGGTCATCCTGCATAAAGGGGAACTCGCGGCGACCGGCTACCCGATCCTGACGATACTCGACACCAGCGACCTCTGGGTCACCTTCGCGGTACGGGAGGATATGCTCAGGGAGGTGAAAACCGGCGACACGATAGAGGCCGAGATACCGGCGCTCGGCAAGAAGACGGGCTTCACGATATACCACATCGCGGCGCTCGGCGATTTCGCCACTTGGCGCGCCACCTCCGAAAAGAACAGCTTCGACCTCAAGAGTTTCGAGGTGAAGGCGCGTCCGTTCGAGAAGATCGAAGGACTGCGCCCCGGCATGACGGTCCGCTGGTACCGGTAAGATGTTTAACGACCTCCGGGCGGGCTTTTCAGGAACGCTCCGGGCCACATTCACCCGGCCCCGTTTCATCGTGATGCTGGCGCTGTTCCTCGGCGCCGCCGGTCTTTCCATGGCGATCTATGCCCGGATGGTCGTCACCGATATCCCCATCGTCGTCATCGACGAGGACCGCTCGGCGTTGAGTCGGACGATCCTGCGCTATCTCGACGCGACCCGCGAACTGCGGGTGAACGAAGAGTCGATACTGCTGGACGAGGCCGAAACGCGCATGGCCGAAGGACGGATCGCGGCCATCGTCCTCATACCGAATGATCTTTCCTCCACGATAAAGAAAGGACGCGAGGCGACCCTCTTCCTCGCGGTCGACGGCGGCAATCTGCTGTCGGGCAAAACGGCGTGGCGGGCGATATCCAAGGTCATACAGACGGTGTCGGCCGGTACCCGGCTGACGGTCGTGAAAAAACTGGGCGAGCGACGCGAGAAGGCGCTGGCCCGGGCGCTACCGATAACGATCTCCGACAACACGACCTTCAACCCGGCGGTCAACTACGCCGTCTATCTGGTCCCGGCACTCATCTTCTTCTTCCTTCACATCTGGCTCCTCATCATGGCCGCATCGCTTCCCATCGCCGCCACGCCGCGTCCCGGCACCGCATTTCAGATCGGCGAACGGACGGCGCTCTTCATCGTTGCGCTGACCGCCGGGCTGCTTTTCGTGTACGGCACGCTGCCGGCGGCATCCATCACCATCGCCTCCTCCTTCCCGGTCGTCATCGGCGCGCTGATACCGTTCCTGCTGCTCGACATCATCCTCGCGGCGGCAGTCGCGGCGCTCTTTTCGTTCAGCGCGATGTTCTCGCTGCAGGTGACGATACTCCTCGGGATGCTTTCGCTCATGTTCTCCGGTATCACTTGGCCCACCGATATGTTCCCGCTACCGATCGCGTGGTTCTCCTACCTCATCCCGTTCACGCCGTTCGCCAAGGCGATACGGATACTCCTCCACTACCCCGTCGGCATCACCGAACTGACGCCGATGTGGACGGTGTACGCCGCCGAAACGGCGATATACCTTACCATCATCGCGTCAGCGACCGGCGTCGCGCGGCTTTTCCGCCGCCGGAGGAAGGGGTGAAAAAGAGACTCCGGTTCATCGGCGCCGTCATCCGCGCCGAATGGCACTTCATGTTCCGCGAGCCGACGGTGCTCCTCATTCTTGTAATCATCCCGCTTTTCTATGCCTTTCTTATCTCGACCCTCTACATGCGGAATCAGCCGGTCGAACGGCCAATGCTGCTGATAGATATGGACAACTCGGAGTTGTCGCGCCGGCTCTCCACCTACCTTGAAGCGACGCAGGACCTCGCCGTCGCCGGGCGGCCCGCCACGGTCGATGAGGGCTTCGCGCTGATGAAACGCTCCGAAGCAGAACTGATGGTCCTGATACCGCCCGATTTCTCGACCGATATCAAACGGGGCGATCAGGCGACGCTGAAACTCTGGGTCAACAGCGCCAATATTCTCACCTATGGCTTTTCCTATCCCGCCGTGGCGAACACCGTAGCGACGCTCAACGCCGAACTGACCACCCGCTATTTCCTGTCGCGCGGCGTCCCGCGTCCCATCGCGGTCGAAAAGGCATCGCCGCTGCGGACCGACGAGCGGGTTCTCTTCGCGCCGACGCTCCTGTACGGCAGTTTCCTCATCACTGGAATATTCCTCATCATCATTCAGCAGGTCATCCTGCTGTCGCTTGCATCGTCGGTCGGCATCCGGCGCGAACGGGACCTCCGCGCAACGCCCGCCCCCTATCCCTTCACCGATCTGGAGGCGCGTTTCTTCGCCCACTCCGGGTTCTATGTCGCCGCCATCGCCTTTTTCATCCTCGTGATATTCCCGCTGTTCGGCTGGCCGGTACGCGACCCCGGCGCGATGATACTGCTGTTCGCCGCCTTCTCCGTCGCGCTCGCCCCCGCCGCCATCGCCATCGCCGCCTTTATGCCCGACCGCACCGCCTCCTTCCAGATACTTATGTTCGTCTCGACGCCGCTCTACCTCGTCTCGGGCTTCACCTGGCCGCTCGATCAGATGCCCGGCTGGGTGCAGGCGTTCGCCGCGCTCTTCCCTTCGACTCCCGCCTTGCTGGCGCTCAGGGTTCTTTCCGTCAAGGGAGGCGGCATCGCCGCGGTCACGCCGTATCTTCTCTGGATGGCGGGACTTTTCCTCCTGTATTTGGCCGGCGCCGTCACGGTCATCCGTTTCGCCGCCAAACGACATCTATCGGTTCGCTGACACGTTCGGACCCGAAAGATATGGCATTTTCTTTTAAGGGCGCTATACTCGGCCCATCAATGGCCTTGGGAGGTCTCCATGTCACGCAATCTGGTCTATGTGGTCCCGGAACAGTCCAAACGGCGCGATGAACTGAAAGAGTTCATCCTGAAACACCAGTATCTCCGCTTCGTATCGCTGGTCGGCGTCGACCTGCTCGGCAACGACACCGACGAGCGGATACCCATCGAATACTTCCTGAAGAACCTCGAAGAGATCTTCTCGGGCGGCGTCCAGACCGACGGCTCGTCGGTCAACCTCCCCGGCATCGCCGAACTCAACGACGCGAAGGTCGATTTCATCATCGACTTCGACCGCCGCTGGTGTATCGACTACAACCCCGACCTCCCCGACGAGAACAACCTGCCGACCGGTACGATACGGATCCCGGTCTATTTCCGTCACCATGAGAAATTCTACTGCTCCCGCTCGGTCCTGCGCGACACCCTCGAACACCTGAAAAGCGAGGTGCGGACGCTTGTCGCGGGCGATACTAAGTTCCTCGCGGCGCACGGTATCGCGGCGGGCGACATCAGCGATATCTACTTCACCCTCGGGACCGAGATAGAATTCTGGGTCTCTTCCCCCGCCCAGCAGGTCTCCCAGCGCGAACTCAAGGTGACCCAGTCGCTCAAGGAATCGTACTGGAAACGGACCCGCGGCGAGATACGGACCTGCCTTGAGGAGTCGCTGATGCTCCTCCAGCGCTACGGGCTCGAACCGGAGATGGGCCACAAGGAAGTGGGCGGCGTCAAAGGGAAGATATCGGAGGCGGGCCGCCTCCACGATGTCATGGAACAACTTGAGATCGACTGGCGTTTCAGCGATCCGCTCCAGTCGGCCGACAACGATATCCTCGCCCGGTTCGCCATCAAGGACACCTTCATGCGGCACGGCCTCGCGGTCTCTTTCGTCGCCAAGCCGGTCGACGGCATCGCGGGGAACGGCAAGCACATGCACATCGGACTCGGCCTCAAACTGGCCGACGGCCGCAAGATGAACCTGTTCGACCCCAACGACCCCGACCTGCATCTCTCCAACTACGGTTACGGCGCGGTGATGGGCATTCTGCGCAACTGGGAGGCGGTCAACCCGTTCGTCTCGCACTCCAATTCGGCGCTCAAACGGCTCCAGCCCGGCTTCGAGGCGCCGGTGTCGATAGTCGCGTCGCTCGGCCGCGATCCAAAAAGCCCGTCGCGCAACCGCACGGTACTGGCGGGACTCGTCCGCGGCGACAGCCCGCTGTCGATACGGTTCGAGGTGCGCGCCCCCAACCCGCACACCAACACCTACCTCGCCGCCGCCGCGATGTACCTCGCAATGCTCGACGGGATGTGTTACGCCGCCGGGAAGGAGCCGGCGAAACTCCACAAGGAACTGGCGAAAAAACAGGGCGATAAGGCGGGCTATCTCGACACCGACCGCGAATATCTGTCGGAAGAGGATATCTTCGAACACTACACCGCCGAGGAGCGGACCGCACGCTACGGCAAAAGTCCCTCAACGGTCTGGGAGATACTGACCCACATCGAAAAGATGCCCAAACTCTACGAAGGGACGCCGATGAACGCCCCGGTGGTGAGGTCGTTCCACATCTCGGCACTCAACAAATGGATCATCGACATCTGCGAGAAGGAACTCGACGGCATCCGGCGCGAACTTATCGAGATGCGCCGTTACCCGACCGCCGAGAACAAACTGGACGAAAAACGGTGGGGTGAATTCGAGACGCTCCGCAACGACCTCATCAAGGACGACGAACGGCGTGACAGCCTCGTGACGCAACTGCTCGGCCTGTTCGAGAAACGGCAGTACCCGAAGGCGTCAGAATTCCTCATCGCCCTGCGCAAACGGGTCGCTCAGGCCCGCGAGAATTACCGTCTCTATGTCGGGAATATCCTGTAAGGAATTGGCACCTTAGTTATCGTAGATAACACTCAAGAAAATGTCACCCGCCGCACTCGGGTTCCCATCGAAAGAACCTTTGGTACTCCCCATCACATAGATTTTTCCGCCACTATCGACCGCAACGGAACTTCCCGCGTCAGCATCGCTTGTTCCCCACTGCTTCGTCCATACTTTCGTCCCATCGGCGCGCCACTTGGTAAGAAAAACATCCCACCATCCTTGCGTCGGGTTGCCGTCGACGGACCCGCCGGTGCGACCAGTCACATATATATTCCCGCTACCATCGACCGCAACGGCTTCCCCATAATCATAATCATCGGTCCCCCATTGCCTCGACCAATCCTTTGTCCCGTCAGCCTTCCATTTGACAAGGAAACTGTCGTACCATCCCATGCTCGGGTTGCCGTCATAGGAGGCGGCGGTGTATCCCGCCACATAGATGTTCCCGCCTTTGTCAATAGCAACGGAGGTCTCGATTCCCGTCCCATAGGCGAACATACCTAACTGCTTCGTCCATGCCTCCGCTCCATCGGGTTTCCACTTCGTAAGAACGAGTGGCACGCCTTCCGTTAAATTGACATCGAAGACGTCTCCCGCCACTACCGCCACATAGATGTTCCCGCTGCCATCCAGCGCAATAGAATAGCTGCGATCTTCATTGGCCGTTCCCCACTGTCTGACCCAGCCCTTCGTACCGTCACTGTTCCACTTCGTAAGAAAAACATCACTGCTCCCCGCATTTTGATTTCCATCGAAAGAACCGGCGGTACTCCCTGTTACATAGATGTTCCCGCTCCCGTCAACCGCAACTGAGCTGCCTTCGTCACCGTTACTCGTCCCCCACTGTTTAGTCCATGCCTTCGAGCCATTCGGATTCCACTTCGTAAGAAAAATGTCATTGCTTCCTGAAAGCGAATTCCCATCGAGAGACCCAGCCGTGTACCCCGTTACATAGATATCCCCGCCACCGTCGATCACAACGGATTTGCCTCGCTCATCATTACCCGTTCCCCATTGCTTCGTCCACGCCTTTGAGCCAGTTGCGTCCCACTTAATAAGAAAAATGTCGTCTCCGCCCGCGCTTGCGTTGCCATCGAAGTCTCCTGCGGTAACACCCGTCACATAGATATTCCCGCTACCATCGACCGCAACGGAGGTACCGTCATCATCACCGGTCCCCCATTGTTTCGTAGTCCGCCGCACGACCCACTGACCGTCAACACATTCAGCGACCACTCCCGCATCCACCTGCCATGCACTATCGGCACAAGAAGGGGTATCGGCATCGGGCATAGTGTCAATATCGGGCGTATCGGTATCAGCAGTGTCGTTAGTAATGATGCTCACAAAAATGTCATATCCTCCCGCACTCGGCTTGCCATCGAGCGAACCATAGGTGCGGCCCGTCACATAGATATTTCCGCCACTGTCGATCGCAACGGAATTCGCCTCATCATCACCGATTGTTCCCCATTGCGTCGTCCATACCTTCGTTCCGTCGGCCTTCCACTTGTTAAGGGAAATGTCATATCCTCCCGCATTGGGGTTATCCACGGGGGGATATCTGGTGTCCCCAAGCACATAGACATCCCCGTCACTATCAATCGCTATGGAGCGCCCCTCGTCATAATCACCGGTCCCCCACTGTTTTGTCCATATCTTCAGCCCGCTGACATGCCACCGGGTAAGAAAAACATCTCTTGATCCCGCAGTTGGGTTGCCATCGACGGAACCGCTGGCATATCCCGTCACATAAATACTGCCGCTACCATCAACAGCGACAGAATATCCTCGTTTATTATAAGCTGGGGTATATGGGCTTGATCCCCACTGTTTCGTCCATCCGGAGGTCCCATCGGCCTGCCACTCGGTAAGAAAGATGTAATATTCCTCACTGCTTGTCATGCCGGTGTCGATCACCGCATAGGCCTCTCCCGTCACATAGATATTCCCGTCGTTACCGACCGTAAGGGAGTACCCCCAAGAGTCCGTGTACCCAGCTCCCAATATATTCCACTGCCTTGTCCACTCTTTTGTCCCGTCGGCCTGCCATTTGGTAAGAAAAATGTTATAGTAATGTCCCTCTCTCGCGTTCCCGTCCAAGGCACCTCCCGTATAACCCGTCACATAGATGTTCC
>CALMRE010000107.1 GCA_937871295.1 uncultured bacterium
ATAGTGGGAACGGACCCACGCCACCGCGTCTTCTGGCGCGACACCGCTCATCGTTGCCAGCAGCGCCAAAGCCGTCCCGGTCCGCCCGATGCCGCCGCCACACCCGATCTCGACTCGCTCCTCACCGGCACGTTCCCACGCCTCACGCAGCGCCGTCGTCGCGTCGTCGGTCGGGAACGTTTCATCGACCGGCGCGGTATCCTCGTCGGGGATGATCGCCGTATCAGTCACCGTTCCGTCGGTCGGCGGGAGCTTTTGGGTCCCCTCGTCACCGCACGATGTCAGAACAGCGGCCAGAAACAGCGACAACAACCCGAAAACAATGAATTTTTTCACAGCCCATACCTCCGTCGTTAGAACAACCTTCCGGAGGCGACACTACATTATATATTGGGCAAATTCGTCCTCAGCGGACGGTCAGAACCTTTTTTCCCAGTCCCTCGAACGGGCAAACGCCCTCTTTCTTGCAGTAGCAGTCCATGTCACGGTAATAGGTGGCGTAGTCTACAGGGGCCTGCCAAACAAGATTTTCATTCCCAAATTCAGCATAGCCGTAATAGTACTTGATCGGAGCCAAGTTCCCCTCGGAATCGTAATGATCCATCGGCTTCATGCAGTAACTCTTCTTCTCGTCAATACGGTAGTAACATAGCTTGACATCGACTTCAAATGTCGACGAGTTGGGAGGCAAAGAAAAAGATTCGGTATACAACAATACATTCCCTCTTACCTGCATTATCGCGTTCATTATCGTTTGCGATTCCACTTCTTGTAGCGGCAGCTCTTCATAAGTCAACGGCGACTGCGATAAATCCACGCGATACAGGCGGTCATGGACATCTTTGTTCTCGAAGTAGATGAGGTTGCCGTTCTCCATGTCGGGGGTCGTGGTTCTGATATATTCGTTCTCCCGGTTGATACGCAGGCAATCGTCGACCGATTGGGGCGACAGGGAAAGATCGCAGACATACGAACTCATATCGTTGGTGTAGAAAATGAGATGGTTGCCGACCAACCACGGTTCGTTGGCAGTGTTGTCGCCCAGATTCGTCCACTGCCATTCGCCGATCTTCGCGTACCTCATGCGGTCGGCCATGCCGTCGTTTATGTTCACAAAGACCCATGTGTCATTCAGAGCGGGGTTGTAGGTAACTATACGAATCGGTTCGTTGTAGACAATTCTATAATTTTCGTTATCGGATACATAAACCAGATATCTGGTAGTCCTTGCTCCCTCGGACGATGTCGTAAAAAGAGAATTTTTCCTGTAGTAACCATACATATCACCCGACACAACACCGAGGGAAAGGTACTGTTGCACGGAGATGTCGTACTCAAACGCTCGCCAACTTGAAAAGTATTTAGTATTATTAGCATATATGTTGTTCATGCTAAAACCGATATGATTCTCACTCAGATTGAAGTGCTTGAAGGTGGCGATACCGGTCAGCCAACCGTTCGGGTTCTGTGGATTGAGCTGCAGGTCGCATTCGTGCATCGGCGCTACGAGGGGTGCCGGTTGTTCCCCCGGCTCTGTCGGCCGCAGCCACGACATATCGCAGGGATAGTCCCAGCAGTCGTACTGCGGTTTCTCGGTACAAAGTTGTTCGTTCGCGTCTATCCACAGGTTGCGCACGCATTGCGGGTCGTTCTCCCGGACCTCGTCGCATTGGCGGCAGAAGTGTATCGTACCATCGGTGTCGTAATACGGGAAGTCGGCCGTCGCGAGGTCGGGGCACAATTCGTTCCCGGTGTGGGTGTTGGGAATGTACTCGATGTCGGCATCGGGGTTCTCATCGACGACGCAGTAGACCGCATCACTGTCATCGGCATCGCTTCCGGGATCGTTCTCTTGGTCAATGGCGTCGGTTTCGGAAATGTCGGTTTCGAGAGCGTCAGCGTCGGAAAGTATCTCGTCCTCCTCGACCAGCACCACATCCTCATCACCAACCGCCGGCGTATCGTCATCAACGACGACGGCATCATCGACCACAACGGCATCATCGCCGTCGGGCATCACCGTGTCGGCGTCGTTCTTGGCGGTGTGTGAGGTGCAGGCGACGAGAAGAAGCGCGAAAACGATGAGGTATTTTCTCCCAACCATGCCGCGATTATAGCCAAGTGTTTTCAGAAAGTAAAGCGGAATTTCACGCCCCGCCGTGGGCGTCGAGGTCCTGCATCCAGCCGTCGAGATCGAGTTCTTCCATCCGCGCCACTATCGGATCGTACTCCTCGTGCGTCAGCCGCCGGCCGACCTCCGGATGGTCCACCGCGCGGTAGGCGGGGAAATACTGACTCATGAGCGACAGCTTGAAGACCATGCCGCGATCGCGGTGACGGGCGAGGAGATCGAGCACCCGCATAGAATTGTCGACCGCCCCGGGAATGACGAGATGCCGGATGATGAGACCGCGCCGCAGTAAGCCCAGATCGTCCTCTTCCCACGGGATCTTCG
>CALMRE010000108.1 GCA_937871295.1 uncultured bacterium
CGCCGATGATACTGCGGGGTCCCCCCGTGGAAAAGTAGGTCGTCGCCTCTTTTTTTTCAGCGCCGCTTTTGTGCGGCGCTTTTTTGCAGAAAAAGAAATACAACGATACGGATGCCGACGACATGAAAAGAGTGCTGCGATAGCTTGATATGACAAGGGGAAACCTCAGTCTCGTGGTTTTTACAAAGGTTGAAAAAAAATTCTTGACATCATAGAGGAAAAAAAATAGCCTACCTCGAGTTTTGAGGTGTGTTAACAATCTACAGGGACGAACTATGAAACAGATGAGACTGGCGGTTTTGACGGTTTTATTCGCGTGTGCGTTCTCCTTTAACCTCACCGCGGCCGATCTTTTTGACCTCGAAGGCGGCGCGGCCCCTGAAGGCGCTCCGGCGGAAGGCGCTCCGGCTGACGGTACCTCTCCGGCTGATGGCGCGGCCCCGGCTGAGGGTGTGCCGGGCGATACCGGGCCGGCGGCTCCCGAGGCGCAGACGGCCAACCTCGCTGTTTCGCAGGCGGCGGCCGACCCCAAGCTCGAAAAGGAGATGCGCGAACTCTCCGTCGACAAAAAGAAGAAGATCAAGGTCGTCCAGAAACGCGAATTCTACAAGGAGGGTCGCGCTGAATTGGGCGTCGGCGTCGGCTTCATCGTCGGCGATTGGGATGATTCGATGACGGTCGGCGCGCAGGTCGCCTACAACATCAACGATCTTTTTGCGATCCAGGGCCACTTCTTCTATGCCCCCATCAACTGGGAGCGCGAGACCCGCAAGCAGGTCAACGAACTCAATGCCGAGGTCTCCTCGAGCAACGTCGTGATGGCGGGCGGTCTGTCGGTCGTCTTCACCCCTTTTTACGGCAAACTCAGCCTGCTGGGTAACTTCATTCCCAAATACGACCTTAATGTGTCGCTTGGCGGCAACTACTATCAGGTCCTCCTCCAGAAGGGTTCCCGCGAGGAGACCGGTCACCGGTTCGCGGTGAACGCCGGTTTCGGCGCCCGCTTCTTCATCACCAATAACTTCTTCCTGTCGCTTAACCTCGATTGGTATCTTATGGGCGATGAACGCTTCAAACTCGGCGCCACGACCAATGCGAAAAGTTCGTATCTTAAAACCGATACGCTCTTTTCGGTCAACTTCGGTATGTTCCTCCCGTTCGCCGACTGAAAGAGGTAACCAAGCATGAAAAACACCGCGCTTGCAGTTATCTTCATCCTCCTCGCCGGACTGTTCGTTTCCTGTGCAGAGCAGTTGACGGTCCGCGAACAGGAGATGAAGAAGTACGAACAGATAGATCCGGCGGTCGTGCAGGGCATGCCCGATGCGATCAAACGGGTCGTCGACGCCTATAACAATGGCGATTATCACACCGCCGCCATCGGATTCTATGCCGTCATGAAGAATGGCGAATGGGCTCGCCTCCACGAGACGGCGCGTTACTACTATGCCGAGTCGCTTTTCCGCATGGGGCTGTATCAGTCGGCCGAATATCAGCTGGCCGAGATACTCTTCGAAGGCCCCGAGAGCCACTATTTCGTTTCGGCCCTTCTCAAGCTCCTTGCGGTCACTTATGAGACCAAGGATGAACGCGTGCTGTTCGCGGTACTGTCGAATGTCAACTACACCGCCCTCCCACAGAAGTTCGCCAACGAACTTATGTATTACCTTGGCAAGATCAACTTCTACAAGGGGCAGGACGAAGAGGCGCTCAAATTCTTCACGCAGGTGAAAGACTACTCCTCGTTCTATCCGCTCGCCACCTATTTCATGGGCGTCATACAGGTCCGCCAGCGGATGTACGCCGAGGCGATGCAGAGTTATCAGAAGATCATGGAGATGCCCGACGATATGTATGTCGGCGCCGATATCAAACAGCTCAAAGGAATGGCCGAACTGGCGCTCGGCGAACTTTACTACGCCGCCGGTTTCGACGAGAAGACCAAGAACAAGCTGGCCATGTTCAACGTCGCGCTCAACTACTTCAACAATGTCGATCGCCGCAACCCGCAGTGGTTCGAATCGCTCTTTGCGCGGACCTGGGCGTCGCTCATGATCAGCCGTTTCGATACAACCCTCGGGACCGTGGTCACGGTCGGCAGTCCCTTCTTCACCGACATCTATTTCCCCGATGTCTATGTGGTCGAGGCGGTCACCTATTACAACCTGTGCCGCTATAAAGAGGTCAACGAGGTCATCGACAAGTTCTTCCTTGTCTATCCCGATTACCGTCAGCGTCTTCAGTCGTGGCTTGAAAATGTTTCGACCAAGACCGGCCTTGATATTTACAAGGAACTGCTCTCCATGTACCGCGATTCGGCCGCCGGCAAACCGACGCCGCTTCCCGAGGCTATCCTGAGGAGTGTTCTGACCGATCAGAAGTTCCAGCGCGACTATATTCACATCAAGGAAGTAGAGCGCGAGATGGAGCTCATAGAGAACAGTCCCGATTCCTTCAAAAAAAGCGTCATTGCCGACGATCTCGGGAAAAAGATGACCTATCAGTTGACCACACTGCGCAATGACAGCGGCAAGATGCTGGTCAAGAAGCTGCAGGAGGTCGCGCAGGATCTCACCCAGATCATTGCCGACATGAAAGCCATCCGTTTCGAAATGACCGATAAGATCAAGGAGACCCTCGAAAAGGAGGAGTTGTACGGCAAAAAGCTCAAGGAGAGCGCTCTTAAGGAAGAGCAGTCCTACTCTCCTGCGGTGCCGAACCGCTCTTACTACTGGCCCTTTGACGGTGAATATTGGGAAGACGAACTGGGGTATTACTTCTACAATATCCAGAACGCCTGTGTGGACGAGTAACAGATAACTGAGGAAGGAAGCGATATGATGGGCATCACCAAAAAACTCCTGATCGCGGCACTCGTAGTGCTTATGGCGGGGACGCTTCTTGCGGCCCGCGAAAAGAGAAAAGGGGAAGAGGACAAGGGGGGCGCCAGAGGACCCGCCAAGATGGAGGTCGAAGCGACCAAGGTCCAGATCGACTCCAAGGCGATGGCGCAGCGCGATAAGGCCATCGAGCAACTCCTCGAACTTCTCAAAGATTTTCCCGAGGGCCCGAAAAAGGCCGAGGTGTATCGCCGGCTCGCCGAACTCTATTGGGAGAAAGCGCGCGGCATCAAGGCGGTCGTCATGGAGGAGTACAACAAGAAAACCGATAAGTACTATGAGATCAACGATCCGAACGCTCCTATGCCGGAACTTGATCTGAAGGCGGCTTGGAAGTGGAACGAGAAGGCGATCGATATCTGCGACTTCATCATCAAGAAGTATCCCAACTTTACCGGTATCGATGAGGTCTACTTCTTTATGGCATCGAACCTTATGGAGGTCGGCAAACCGCTTCCGGCGATCCGTTACTACACGCTCGTCACCGAGAAGTATAAGAACTCGAAGTACGCGGCCGATGCCTTCTACGAGATGGCCGAATACTTCTTCAACAACAACAACGTCTTCAAGGCGATGCCCGCCTACAAGGCGATCCTTGATAACTATCCGTCGAACCCATTCTTTGGCTATGCCCTCTATAAGTACGCTTGGTGCCTCTACAATGTCGGCGAGTATGAGGAGTCGATCAAGGTCTTCCAGCAGGTCGTCGAATACTCAAGCAAGTTCAACAAGGTCGAGATCAAGGAAGAGGCGCTCAAGGATATGGTCACTCCGTATGCCGAGGCGGGCAACGTTGACGATGCCGAAAAGTATTTCAAGACCATCGTGAAGGAAAAGAAGTATTTCATCATGGTCCTCATCAAGCTTGCATCGATCTACTTTGAGCAAGACAAGAACGAAGAGGCTATCAAGATATACCGCAAACTCATTAGTGAGGTCCCGAACGCCCCTGAAGGTCCTCAGTGGCAGAAACAGATCGTCGAGTGCTACAAGAAGCTCAACATGAAAGACAATGTCCGCCTTGAGATACTTGTCCTCGTTGAAAAGTACGGCAACAAGGATTCCTCTTGGGCCAAAGCGAATGCCGCCAAGGACGCGACCTCGGTAGAAAGTG
This sequence comes from uncultured bacterium, assembly GCA_937871295.1. GTDB lineage: Bacteria > UBP6 > UBA1177 > UBA1177 > JAKLFG01 > CALMRE01. The sequence continues at coordinate 4,015 of CALMRE010000108.1, forward strand.
CCATGCAGACCGCCGAAGCGAATCTTCGTATTCTGCTGGTCGAGTATCACAACGAAGCGCGCAAAACTCAAGCCGAGAATACTTGGAAAGTGGTCGAGGAACTTTATCCCAAATATATCAAGTATTATCCGAAGTCGGAGGCCAGTTACGACATACGGTTCAACTATGCTGAATTCCTCTGGGAAAAGAAAAAGTATGCGCAGGCCGGTGACGAATATCAGATCGTTGCCGATCTCAATCCGAAAGGCTCTCACTTTGAGGATGCCTCCTATGGCGCCGTTTCTGCTTTCGGCATGTTGCTGAAAGAGTCGCAGGAAAAACGGAATGCCGAGATCAAACGGAACATGGCGGACAAGAAGAAGGCGGGCGAAACCGCCATTGATCAGAACAAGATCGTTATAGCCGGTCAGGGTAAGATGGCGGCCAAGAAAGAACTGCCCGCCGAATACCAGCCCAAGCCGATCCCCGAACTTGAACAGAAATTCATAAAAGCGTGCGAGACTTACATCAAGAATATACCGCGTTCCAAGTACCTCGTGGACATTATCTACAAGCAGGCCATCACCTACTACTCTTTCAACCACTATCAGGAGTCGGTGCCGGTATTCGAGATGATAGTCCAGAAATATCCTCGTGAAGAACTTGCCGTTTTCTCCGCCGACCTCATCATGGATTCGCTCAACATTACCGAGGACTGGGAAGCGATCAGTAACAAGGCGCGCGAGATGTTGCGCAATTCGGCGCTCATTTCGGGCCGCAATCGTCTCAAGGACGATCTTGAGAAATTCAAGGAAATGGCCACCTTCTATGCGGCTGAACTTCCGGCGCAGAATGGTAAGGCCATGGATTCTGCCGAGCGTTATATCGCGTTCGTGACCGAATTTCCCAGTTCGAAATTCAACGATGTCGCCCTTAACAACGCGGTATACTATTATGCCAAGGGGGAGGATCTCTACAAGTCGATCCGCGTACAGGAACGTTTCCTCGGCGAAACGGCGAAGATGTACAAAGAATCGAAACTTCGTAACGATATCCTTTTCGGTCTCGCGAAGAATTACGAGGCGATCGCCTACTACGATAAAGCCGCCGATCTTTATATAGATTTCGCCGGTAAAGCGGCGCAGCATAAGAATGCCGCCGACGCGATTTACAACGCCGCAGTTCTTTATGAGGCGCTCGGTGATACCGAAAAAGCGCTTGACAATTACAAACTCTACATTGACAAGCACGCAAAAGAGGATAAGGACAAGGCCAAGATCGCTCTCCAGTTCGGCTACATCTGGATGCGTAAAGGCAAGACCTACTACGACAAGGCGCGCAAAGGGTTTGATCGTTTCCTTGCCGACCATACCGTTGTCAAGGGGCTTAAGGACTATCGTTATATTGACAAGACCGGTAAGCTCGTCGGCAAAGAAGACACCTCCTCGGTCGATGTGTCGAAGGGCGATGTCAATACCCTTTTTGCGCTCTATTCATCGTTGGTGAAGATGGCTAAAGAGGAGGGCAAAAAGGAAGATTTTTACAAGCACACAGACGCCATCCTTCAGCTTTATAAGAACGGTCAATTCAAGGAAAAAGAGGACTTCGCCGAATCGACACGGGATACCATTGCCGATGCGTTGCTGGTGGAGACCGAGGCCAAATTCAACGAATTTATGGCGATAGATCTCAATGTCAAGTACGACAAGACCATCAAGTACAAACCGGAAGAGATCAACTACGGCGATGAGTCCAAGATACCCAAGAACATCAAGAAGGAAATGGACACCTTTAACAAGGAGACCGAGACCCGCCTGACCAAAAAGGCAGAGTTGCTGGTCGAACTCGAACAGCGCTATATGCAGATCATCGAACAGACCAGATCGCCCCGCCTTACGCCGGCGAGCTTATACTACATCGGCGCTATGTATCGGGATATGACCGACAAGATGTTTGGCGCGCCGCTTCCACCGTGGCTCAACGAGAACCAAAAGATCGTTTACAAGAACATGCTTGATGAGAAGGCGCTCAATGCGCGGCAGAAGGCGGTCGAAGCGCTCGAGAAGGCGATGTTCAAAGGCTATGAGACCTCGGTCTATAACGACTGGGTCAAAAAGGCGAAATATCAACTGCGTCACTTCCAGGAACTGCGGCCGGGTAAGTACTACGACGAGAACGAACTGATCCCCGGCGCCAGCATGATCGAGACCTCTTCGCTCATCGGCCGTGTCGACATGGAGATCAAGTTCCCGGCCATTTCCGACGAGGAGAAGAAGGATATTCTGCGGAAGATGGCGGGGACTGAACAGACCGCCGCTCCCGTCGCTCCTGCCGGTGCCGTGCAACCTGCCACCCAAGCGACGACGAATTGAGAGGGAGATCGGATATGAAAAGAAATACACTACTCACCAGCCTTGTCTTGTTGGCTTTCGCTTTCGTCGTTTCCTGTGCCTCGGCGCCGGCCACCCAGACCGACACGACAAAGAAGGCGCCCGAAAAGAAACGCCTGGAAATAAAAGACCGTCCGACCACACCCGAGGAGTGGGCAAAATTCCATACGCAGAAGGGGATCGACGCTCTTGAGGTCAAAAAAGGCAAAGCCGATTTCTCCGGCGCGATAAAGCATTTTACCCTTGCGACCGAGGCGTACCCGAAATCTCCCACTGTCTGGTTCAATCTTGGTCTTGCGTATCAACAGACGGGTGATGACGAGAATGCGGTGAAGAACTACAACTCCGCGCTCCAGATAGAACCGGCCTACAATCGTCCGGTTATCAACAAGGCGGCTATTTATGCCAACAAACTTGAATACAACCGCGCCATAGATGTGTGCGAGAAATTCCTCGAGGAAAATCCAAAGGACAAAGGTGTTCTTTCGGCGGTTGCCGGTTTTTATTTGAAGAAACTCGATTTCCTCAAGGCGATTGAGTCGGTTCGCAAGATACTCATTCAGGAGCCTTCAAACGTCGATGCGCTTAAGAACCTCGGCATGATCTACCTCATAAAAAAGGACATCGGGCTGGCGACGATGGTCACCACAAACTCCTATAATTTGAACCCGAACGATGCCGGTATATCGAACAACCGTGGCGTGATATTTCATGCGCAAGGCGATGATTCTCTGGCGATGTTCTACTACACCAGCGCGATCAATAACGATCAGGCAAACAAAGCGGCAAACTTTAATGTCGGCTCCATGGCGATGTCTTACGGCGATGCCGAGCGGGCATTCCAACATTTTTCGGTCGTGCTCGCGCAGGATCCAGACAATCTCGACGCTCGCATAGGTCTTGCCCTTGCGCATCGCGGAATGGGCAATTTCACTGATGCCGAGGCTGAATACAAAAAGGTTCTCGACAAAGACCCCAACAATCCGTTGGCCGTTTTCAATCTCGGTGTGCTTTACCACGACCATCTCAACAAGAAGGTGGAGGCACAGAGCCTTTTCAGAAAGTATCTCAGCATCGGCGGTGATATTGGGCAGGATCATATCGTCCACAAGTATATCGCCGACAAGGTGAAGATACGGCCCTCGGATGACGAACAGGCACCGCAGAACTAACCAAAGGGAGGCACCTATGAAAAAATTCTTCTTCATTATGGTTCTCGCGCTGGCGTCGTTCGGGGCCTATGCTCAGGAAGATGGCGGCACGGCCGACACCGGCGAGATGGACGCGGAGGGGAGAAAGGTCATCTATCGTCAGAAAACGGTCATCGATTTCGAGGATGTCATGCTTGAGGGGCAGATAAAGAAACCCTCGGGTTCTTTCCTGATGGACAGAACCAAAACGAAATTCAATTCTCTTATCAACCTCAAGAAGGACTTCAACAAGGAACTGGTAAAATCGGTGGATGTGCTGAAGTGAAAAGGATGGTCATATATCAACAACCGCATAAATGGGGCCCGTGTTATGCCGAATGAGAACGTCAAGAAAAGACTGCTGTACGATCTCTCCCCGATCCCTCGTCCCCCGGTGAATGAGGGGGCCACCGGCAAGCTCGATCCTGAGGTCAGGGTGGTCTATAAACCCAATGTCCTGCGGGAGAGTAGGATCGTTACCAAGTCCTATGTGGTCGGTTCCTCAACAGATCCCAAGAAAGTCGATCTCATGTTCGACGAAAGCGCCTTCTCGGAAGATTCCTTCGAGTTGGTCAGCGTTGTCGGTGATCAGATGACCTTGAATCTCAAGGAGGGATTCAAGGGCTATGTCGTCGAGAAAAAGGAGCGGAAAGACCTTTCTTCCGTCTTGGGGAAAAAGAGCTACGAGATCGGTGCCGACAATTTTGCGGTGCTGGAGTTCGGCGACATTTCTATTGTTGCACTCAAGACCCCGCATGAGAGACTCAAGCCGGCCGGACTCATCGAGAACCGCGAGATGAGTTCCTTGCTGATCATGCTGGTCACCTTCATCATCGGCTTCTTTATCATGAACATGATCGTCGAAACGCCGCCTATCGAGGTCGACATCTTCGAGATAGACAACCGTTTCGCCAACATGATCGTGGGTAATCAGGATGATGTGCAGGTGGAAGATATAGAGAAGGAGAAGAAGGTCAAACTCGAAAAGCCCAAGGAAGGCCTTGTGGAAGCGACCCAGCAGCGCAAATCCCTCGGCGAGGAAGGCCGCGTCGGCGACAAGAAAAGCCGCGTTGCCAATGCGCAGGGTTCGGCCCGCCGGGGTCTTGATGAAAAGGTCGCGCAGAGTTCGGGCGTCATGGGTGCTCTTTCCTCCGGTGCGGCCAGCTTCGACCGTATATTCGGTGGCGGCGGCTTGGGTGCCGGCATGGAAAAGACACTTGGTTCGGTTACCGGTATCAGCGGTGTGGACCAGTTCGGATCCGGTGGTCTGGGGACCAGAGGTTTTGGTACCGGCGGCGGCGGTAACGCGCTCGGTATCGGCGGTCTGGGCACCCGCGGGAGGGGCGGCGGCGGCATGGGTGGCATGGGCTACGGTATGGCGGCCGGTCGTATCGGCGGCAAGGGCCTTTCGGCCATCACGGCGGGGGGCGGCCAGGCCGTCATCATGGGTGCGCTCGACCGTGCGGTCATTGACGCCTACATCAAGCGTAATCTTGCCAAGATCCGTTGGTGTTATGAGAAAGAACTGAACAAGGACCCGAAATTGTTTGGTAAGATAGTCATCAATTTCATCATTTCAAAGACGGGGCAGGTTTCCAGTTCGAAAGTTCAGCGCTCTACAATGGGCAACGAGAATGTCGAAAGTTGCGTTGCCGACCAGATCAAGAAGATCCGGTTCCCGGCACCTAAAGGCGGTGGTATCGTCATCGTCAACTATCCGTTCGTCTTCAAGCACTCGGAAGGGTAAAGGAGGGATATAGGCATGAAAAAACTGTTGGCCATCCTGCTCCTGCTCGGGGCGTCGTTTCTTGCGGCCGCCGAGGAAGAGGCGGTCGGTGACGCTTCGGGTAATGACCTCGCGCCGGTCGTCAAAGGACTCAGCGCTACCATGTCGGGCGGTCTGTTCGCCATGGTAGGACCGGCATCCGATTATTCCGATCCGCTCGGAGCGATCGTGACTCTTGGGTTCGGATACGACATCCAGATCGTCGATGCTTTTTCTCTGGGCATACATGCCAAATTCGGCGTTCTGCAGTTGAACACCGATTCTTCGATGTCGGTTTCGCCGTGGGTAGAGGACTATGCGCCGATCCTCGCGGGTATCAGCATCAATCCTACCTACTGCATCAATAACCGTTGGGAGCTTGGTTTGGAGGTCGGTGCCGACTTCCTGTTGGTCGGCAAGGCCAAGGATATCGACGGCAAAGAGTCGGATATGTTCATCATGATCGGTGCCGGTATCGATGCCGAGTACTATACCTATGCCCGACATTTTTCCTTCGGAATGACGGCGAAGTTCGATTATATTCTTAACTTCGACGGCTTCGGCGTCACGGTTATGCCCTATCTGAAATACTCCTTTGATATCTGAAGTATCGGGTTCCCGTTTATCATCAAATGACAAAGAATGATCCGGCGAAATGATCGGCAGCAACGATTCTCTGAACGAACGGCCCATCGGTATTTTTGATTCGGGTATCGGCGGACTTACGGTTTTCAAAGAGATACGAATGGTGTTGCCCCATGAACACCTTATCTATCTCGGCGATACGGCGCGTGTGCCGTATGGCACAAAATCGCCGGAGGTCATCCGCAAGTATTCCGAGATCAATATGCGGTTCCTGCTGGCGCGCGGCGTAAAAGTAGTGGTGGTCGCCTGCAATACCGCTTCGGCCGCCGCGATAGATCATCTTAAAGAGCAGTTTTCCGATATTGCGGTGTTGGGCGTTATCACGCCGGTCGTCAGCAGTCTTGCGACCCTTGACCGTGTGCGAAAGATCGGCATCATCGGTACGGCGACCACCATCCGTAGCGGTGCTTATCAGCGTTGCATACGGGAGACGATGACGGTGGAAGTACTGGCGCAACCCTGCCCCCTTTTTGTGCCGCTGGTGGAGGAGGGTCTCCTTGATCACCCGTTAACCAGACAGGCGATAGCTCATTATCTGGGAGACCTGAAAAAGGCGGAGATAGACACTTTGATATTGGGTTGTACCCATTATCCGCTGTTGGCCGGCCCCCTTGACGATTATTTCGAACACCGTGTCCGCATCATGGATTCCGCCTATCATGTCGCCCGCGAGCTCAAAAGAATGTTGACGGCGGCCGGTTCGGCCAATTCTTCTGAAAAAACGGGGAGTGAGCAGTTTTTTGTCACCGATTCTGTTGAAAGTTTCCGACGTACCGGCGAACTGTTTCTGGAGCGTCCCCTGACAGACATAGAACATGTGTGAAAAAATTGATTTCAGTTGTGTCATAATATATAGTGTTCCGGATTTTTCGAGGGTGAGACATGAGAGGACTTTTTCTATCCCTTATAATTTACTCGGTACTCTTGCTTGCGCCTTGCGGGACGGGGCAGGCGCAGGAGGCGACGCCTCCGCCGGCCACTCCACAGGAAAAGACCGCTGATCAGTATTCTGAAAAGGCCGAAACGGCGCCTGAAAAAGGCGATACGAACTCCGATCAGGACTTCAGTCTCAAACTGCGCAACCTTGAAGAAAAGATAAATTCCCTAAAAGACAAGGTTTTTCGTGCGAAACAACGATTGGCGATCTTGCAGGAGACGGTGTTGAGCGGCGCTCTTGCCGGTGCCCGCTGTTCAGCCCTGCATGTTAACGAGGTCGGTTCAGCCTTCGATCTGCTTTCGGTACTATATTATCTCGACGAGGCGCCGATATTCAAATGGGTTGAGGGTGGACCCGAACTTAAACCTGAACTGACGGTTTTCGACGGTTCTGTGGTGCCGGGGCCTCACCATCTTTCAGTCTATATGGTCTTCCGTGGCAGAGGATACGGGATATTCTCCTACATGGAAGGCTATACCTTCAAGTTGAAGGCGGGCTACTCCTTCAATGTTGAGGAAGGTCAGTTGGTAGAGGTTGTCGCAGCAGCCAAGGATCGTGGTTCGGTGGTCAAGCTCGACAACCGACTGTATATCTCCTTTGACATCGACAAGAAGGTCTTTGAGCAGAAGGTCGATGCTTCTTCGACCGATAAAAAAGAAAAGTCAGTCGAGTAACAGCGGATATGCAGCATCCGATGCGCGTTTTTTCATCCATCGTCCTTATAATTACGGTCATGTTGCCGCTGTATGGCCAGAAGATACCCTCTGCGGCGACCACCGAGACGCGGATCGCAGCGATAGAGCGTGAGGTCAACACGATATCGGAGGATATCAGTGGTGCCGAGGGACGGTATCTCTCGCCGTTCACGATGAACCGCGATTACAATGAATCGCCCGCAAAAAAAATAGAGAAGGCCGATTTTTATTTCCAACGCAAGGACTATATCTCGTCGGGCGGCATTTATTATTCCCTCTTCAGTTCCAGAAAAGAAAAGGACTTCATATGGGAGGAGGCTCTCTTCAAACTGGCCGAGTCCCTTTTCCTCAACAACAACTACATCTCCGCAGCCCGTTATTACGAGATGCTGCTCACCGACCGGCCCTATTCGCGCTACCAGATAGACTCGCTCAAACGACTCATCGCCTCGGCCTACCATCTGGGCGAATACTCAAAGGCGAAGACCTATTATTCCGAATTCATCAATATCGGGTACGATATATCCCGCGATCAGGAACTGCTTTACTTCCTCGGCAAGTCGCTGTTCTTCGATAAACAGTACGAAGAGGCGCGCGACATCTTCAAGACGGTCAGGAAGGAGAGCACCTACTATCCGCAAAGCCTCTACTTTCTCGGCGTCATCAATATCCAACTGGGGCAAATGGATCAGGCGATACCGTTCTTCAAATCGGTGCTCGATGTTGCCGATGGGGCGGCCTACTTCAAGTATGAACAGGTCAGGGATCTCGCGATCGTTGCGCTCGGCAGGTTGCTTTTCGAAAAGGGCGATTTTACCGGCGCGACCGATCACTATCTGAAACTGGATCGCGGTTCGGAATTCTTCGCTCAGGCTTACTTCGAACTCTGCTGGGCGTACATAAAACGGGAACAGTACGACAAGGCGCTGGAGGCTCTGCGTCTCATAAAATATATCGCTCCCGGCTCCATCGTGCAGCCACAATCAGAACTTCTCGAAGGCAACCTGCTGATCCGCATGCGTCGTTACGGCGACGCGATGGTGCTGTTCAATAAGGTGGTCAAGGAGTATGCCGATATCCGCGACCAGCTCAACACGCTTAAGAAAAATGGCAGTTCCCTGCTGGATGACGCGAATGCTTCCGGCGAAACGCAACTTTCGGTCTATGCACCGCTGGTCAGGTCATTGCTCAAGGACAACAAGAAGTATACCCATGCGGTCCGTCTTCAGGATGATCTCAAGAGCATAGAGAAGGAGCTGGAGCAGATATCCAAATTGGAAGGAAAGCTCGCCACCATCATCGGCAACAAGAATGCCGCGGCGATATTCCCGCCGCTCAAACAGGGAACCGAGATGGCGCTTTCTTTTCAGAACCGTCTGGTCCATCTGCGTGATGAGGCGCTGAAACTACGCGCCGAAAAGGGGCTCGGCGGCCTTGATGCGAAAGATCGCGAACGGTATGGTGCCCTGGAAAAGGAAAAAGCACAACTTCAGAAAAAGTTGCAGGATCTGTTGCCGCAATCGAGCCGCGAACTGGAGGAGAAGGTTTCCCAGTACGCAGAGCAGATATTGTCGCTCGAAGAGGAGCTGCACCGCGCGACCATACGGCTGAGGACCCTGTACGACCAGTTGGATGCCATAGGCGCCTATTATCTTAAGTCCGCTTCCCAGTCGGGCGCCGTCGATCAGCGGGTGATGGACAAGATCGAGCAGGAAAAGAAAAGGATACTCGCCCTTACCCAAGAGGTGACCCGGCACAAACAGGATACCGAAGAAGAGAAGAACCGTCTTTTGTTGGGCGGGGATATTCTTTCCCGGATGATCATAGCCCGCGATTCTTACGGTAAGATCGTCGCCGAACAGGAGCAGTTGCTTGAGCGCTCGACAACGGTGCCGTCGGCCGATCGGGAACGTCTCGATGCCTTGCATGGCCGTATCGACGATATGTCGCGGCAGGCATCGGTCTTCCACGGCAAGCTCAACGAGGTCATCGGCGGCATCATACAGAACATCAAGGATTCCTTCGAAAGCGAAAAGATGAAGATCGAGGAGTACAAAAGCCAGTTGTTGGCGCTTAAACGCGAAACGGCCGAGACCGCCTCTATGGCCATGTACACGAACATCTCGAGAGTCAACCGCACCTTCGATGATCTGGTGCTGCAGGCCGATCTGGGCATCATCGACGTGGCATGGGAGAAGAAGGAAGAGTCGACCCAGACCCTCAACAAACTGAGGACCCGCATGGCCGAAGAGATACAGGAGCTCTACCTGAATCTGGAGAATCTGGAATGAGCGGGAACGCCCGATACCTTGCCCTTTTTCTCTTCCTGCTGTCGGCGCCGTGTCTGTCGCAAGGGGCCGTCGGCGACGCCAAGAGTCCTGTTGCCGACCCTGCCGCCGTCATAATCGATGGCCAGGGCGCTGAAAAGGATTATATAGAACGCCAGATACTCCGCTATGAAACGATCATCCTCGATTACCAGCGCGAGATACAGTCGCTGCTCAAGCGAAAGGTCGAAGAAAAGAAGCGTCTCATAGAAATGAAATATCAGCCGTCGATACGTCAGGAGTTCGATGCCGAAACCTCCTCGCGCGCCGACGCCATCATCCTGTTCGAGAACTTCATCAAGAAATACTGGGGCAATGCCGAATTCGTTCCGAGCGCCATGTACCGTCTCGCCGAACTGTATTACGAGCGGTCGATGATAGAGCAGGAGGCCCGGATGGATGCATACGACCAGCAGGTCGCGCTCTATGAGAAGGGACAGCTCGCGGAGGAGCCGGAACTGCCGGTGGTCGATCTGGAACCATCCATCGCCCTCTACCGCGAGATCGTCAACAACTATCAACAGTTCAAATATCTCGGCGGTGCCTATTACATGCTCGGCTACTGTCTCGACATCTCTCGGCAGAAGGACGAGGCGGTCAAGATTTGGGAAGAGATGGCTCGAAAGAACATTCTGACCGAATACACCGCCGAGGTGTATATGCGTATCGCCGAGTATTACTTCTCGGAGAAGAACGATCTCAAGCAGGCGCTCGACTACTTCATGAGGAGCGCCCAGTTCAAGGAATACAAGGACTACGACAAGGTGGTCTACAAGATCGCGTGGACCTATTACCGCATGAACGAGTTCCAGCGAGCCGTCGACACCTTTGCTTCGCTCATTTTCTACGCCGACGAGATGAAGAAGCGCGGCCTGCCCGGCGGGCAGGATATGCGCAAGGAGTCGGTCCAGTATATCGCCATCAGTTACGCCGACGAGGAGTGGGGGAGCGTCGACAAGGCCATATCCTACTTCACCGGCATCGACGGGAGCGCCTTCGAGGTCGATGTGTTCGATAAACTCGGCAAGTACTATTACGAGAACTCGAATTATGCGCAGGCCGAAATGGCCTACCGGTTCGTGCTCAAGCGCCATCCGTACTACGAAAGCGCGCCGAAGATTCATGAGAAACTCATCCAGATGTACAACAAGCAGGGGCAACTCGACAAGATGCAGGAGGAGATCGAGCTGTTCACCAAGTTGTACGACGATGAATCGGATTGGGCCATCAAGAACCGCGCCAACGCGACCGCTCTTCGCGATGCCGCCAATCAGGCGAAGGACTTCCTTGTCGGCTCGGCCGGATACCATCAACGTCTCGCCCAGCAGGCCAAGGAAAAGGATGACCCGGACAGGACAAAGGCCGAATATGCCATCGCCGCTCAGTTGTACGGCAAATATCTCGAGAAGTTCCCCTATACCTCGGAAAGCTACGACATCAGCTACAACCTCGCCGACTCGCTTTATTTCTCGGGTCAGATCGAACGGGCCGTCCTCATCTACGAGCGGATCCGCGACGACAAGAATCAGGACAAATATCGCAACGACGCGGGGCTCGCGACCTATATCTGTTACAGCACGATATGGGAAAATTCGCCGGAACGGCTGGTGAAGAGCGAGGAGAAGCGTGGCAAGCCGTTCTCAGAACTTGAACAGAAACTGGTGCAGTCGAGCGATGTTTATCTCGATATAGCGAAGGATGCCGTGGACCGCAGCGCCGTTGCCTACAATGCGGCTCGCATTTTTTACGATCACGGGCAGTTTGAAGAGGCTGAAAAACGCTATCTGCGCATCATCAACGAATTCCCCGAATCGGAGGCCGCGCTCATGGCGGCGCGCGATATCGTCGGCGCCTACACCGAAAAGAAGGATTGGGTCAATGTCGCGAAGTGGTCGAAGATACTGACCGACCGACTCGTTGCGGCGAAGACCACGAAGGGGAAGGAGATAACCGACGAATTCAAGACCTACCGCGGCGCGGCGCTGTTCAAGTACGCCGAACAGTTGCAGGAAGAGAAAAAGCACCGCGAGGCGGCCGACGAATATCTGCGCATCGTCGAAGAGAATCCGTACCATCAGGACGCCGACAAGGCCCTGTTCAACGCCGCCTTCAATTTCGAGAAAGCGCTCATGTTCGATTCGGCCATGAATATCCATGAGCGCATTTACAAGGAATATCCCTATTCGCAGATAGCGCCGCAGTCACTGTATCTGGTCGCCTACAACGCCGAGCGCTCCTACAACTTTGAAAAGGCGCTCGAAGCCTATATGCTCCTGTACAAGAAGTATCCGACCAACGACAAGAAGAACTTCGCCATCTATAATGCGGCGCTCCTGCTGGAACGGCTCAAGCGGTACAAAGAGGCCTCCGACTACTATTCGCTCTATTCGCGGGAAGAGTCGGGCAAGCAGGAGGGGAAAGATGCCGCTTATCTGGTCGGTTTCATGTACCAGAAATCGGAAGACTGGAAGGGGATGATCTCCCGCTTCAATCAGTTCATCGACACCTACCGGGGCGATCCGGAGGTGCAGCACCTCGTCATGCGCGCCTTCTACCAGATCGCGAAGACCTATGAGGAGAAACTGAACGACTGGCGCAACGCGAAAGAGTCCTATGCGAAGATACTGGAGCACTTCAACGCGAAAAAACTCGAAAGCGAAGAGGCGGTCGTCTATGCGGCGGAGTCGGAGTTCAAATTGATAGAGGATGAATTCTCCGATTACGAAAAACTCAAGATCGGCGGCAAGAACTCGAAAAAACTCGAAGAGTCGCTCAAGGCGAAAAAAGAGGCGTCGCAGGCGCTCATAAAAAAATACGCAGAGGTCCTGAAGTATAAATCGGAATGGTCCTACGCCGCCTTCTACCGGCAGGGGAATATCCTCCAGCTTTTCGCCGAGGCGCTCATCAATGCGCCGATACCGCCCGAAATAGAAAAGGAACCCGAACTGATCGACATGTATCAGCAATCGTTGCAGGAACAGATAGATCCGCTTGAACAGTCGGCGGTCGATATGTATGTCAAGACACTCGAACTTGCGAAGGAGAACCGCGTCTTCAACAAGTGGACCACCCTCATCATCGAACGCCTCTCGCGACTTCGTCCGCAGGAATACCGCATGGGTAAAGCGCCCCGTTATGCGGTTAACACCACGCTTGAATCGGGTTATCCGGTCCTGCTGACCCTTGACCGCGCCGAACAAAGACAGTACAAAAAATCGGGCATACAGAAGAACGACGCGCCGAAGGAAGAAACGCCGAAAGGTGATACGCCGGCGCCGACCACCGAAGAGAAAAAGGAATGACGGTGCGTGCTATGACGATGCGTCCCCTGATCATGGTCGCCGGTATCGGTTGTCTTCTGCTCTGGAGCTGTGCGACGATCCCCGAAAAGAAAGGCGACGAACCGCAGGCCGCTCCCGCCCAAGAAAAGGCCGTGGAAAAAGATGACCCGAAGAAAAAGGAGGAGCCGACCGTCGCGGCGGAGGATGCGGGACAAAAACCGTCCGAGAAACCGTCCGACGGCGGGAAGCCGGCCCTCACCGAGCAGAACAAGGAAAAGGACGAAGAGGCGCTTCGTAACCGGAACTACGACGGCCTTAAATATGTCGGTCCGGCCAAGGAGAAATTCACCCAGGGGGTTGAAACTTATTTTGCGCAGGGTTGCGGCGGCGCGGTCAAACTTTGGGACGATGCTTTTGCCAATGACAACGGCAACGGCTCCATCGCCTACAATATCGGCTTGTGCTATGAGCGTCAGGGGAAACCCGATGATGCGCGTCAATGGTACCTCAAGGCGGTGCAGGCGCGCAACCAGCAGTCCGCGGCGCTTTACAATCTCGCGCTCCTTGACCTGAAACGCGGGAAGATGCAGGCCGCCGAATATCAGCGGCTCGCGGAAGGTGTGCGCGATGTGGTGGTGCGCAACAACTTCCTGTCGTGGCTCTATCTCAAACAGAAGAACCACGCCGAAAGCATCAAATATGCGAAGGCGGCACTCAAAGAGGATGAGATGAATGTCGAAGCGATGGTTCTTCTCGGCACCGCCTATTTTGAGAAGGACATGCTGGAATTGGCCGAAATGATACTCTCCACCGCCGAACAGATCAATCCGAACGATTTCAAACTGCAGCGTCTCTCCGGTTTCCTCGAGTATAAGCAGGGTCGCAAACAGAAGGCCACCGAACACTTCCAGAAGGCGAAGAAGATAAATCCGGAGATACCCGAGGTCTCCAATATGCTCGCGATCCTCGCGATGGAGATCGAGGATTTTACCACCGCCAAGAACGAACTCGAATTCGCCCTGCGGGTCGCCCCCGACCTCCAAGAGGCGAAACTCAACCTCGCCACCGCGCTCAAAGGGCTCAAGGAGTATAAACGGAGCCGCGAGATATTGCAGGAACTCGAGAAGCAGCCCGGAATACCCAAGGAGATGCTGCGCGACGTCCTGTATAATCTGGCCATCCTGTTCCTTGACGCCGATGTGGAGGGGGACGGGCAGCCGGCGCGCTTCGATGTCGCGGTGACCTATTTCACCAAATACCTCGAAACAGTCGACAAGAAGGACAAGAGCGAACAGAAGCGGATCGCTGACTACATCAAGGAGGCGCAGACCGAAAAGAAAAAGGCCGAGGCCTACCTCAAGATGAAGGCGAAGCAGGAAGCAAAACGCAAGAAGGAGGAGGAGGAACAGCGCCTCTTCGAACAGTATGTGAAGGATTTCGAAGAGACCAAGACGAAGGATACCGTCGAAGCCTACGAGGCATTCCTTTCCCGATACCCCGAACTCGACCCGGAGGACGAACGGGGAATACTCGCCAAGAAGCGGTTGGAGGAGTTGAAGACCGGTCAGCCTGCAACCCCGCCGGCAGAGTCGCCGGCGCCCGCACCGGAACCGCCCAAAGAGCCAGAGAAATCGGGACAATAAAAATGGCAAAAAATTTGATTTCTCGAGCGAAAAAGGGTATGAATGACGGTCATTTGGATTTAGGAGGGTTAGCGGACAGGAGCATGAAGAAGGTGCTTGCCTCTCTTGCGGTACTTCTCATCGGTGCGGGGCTTATTGCTGCGCCGCCTCAGAAGCGTCCGAAATCGTTTGTTTTTAAGGAGATCGAGATCAAGGGCAAGATACAGAAGCCCGAGGCGATGTATTTCCTGTCCCGGGCCCGTTTCAGTTACCGGTCGCTTGATCTGCAGATAAGTTTTGTGCCGAAGGTTCAGGAAGCGGTCTTCAGTGAGGACGCTTTCTAGGTATATTCATTTTTTTGGAGGTCCTGTCATGCAAGGTTTCGCTCAATTCTACCGCGAGGGCGGTACGTTCATGCACTTCATCGCGCTGTGCGGCCTGTACATCATCGGCGTCACTATTTACAAATTCATCTTCCTGCTGATGAAGTTCAACACCAACGGCGCCAACCTGATGAAGCAGATCCAGAAGCTCGTCATGGCCAACAATGTCGACAAGGCGATCAAGCTCTGCTCGGCCGCCGGCGACGCCGCTCTGGCCAATGTCCTCAAGGCGGGTCTCAGCCGCGCCAACCGCGGTGAGCTCGAGATCCAGAACGCCATCGAAGAGACGGTCCTCGAGTACACCCCGAAGGTGAAGAAACTGACCGACACCGTCGCGGTCTTCAACAACCTGTCTACACTGCTTGGTCTTCTTGGTACGATCCAGGGTCTTATCCAGGCGTTCGACGCCGTTGCGCACGCCGCCCCCGAACAGAAATCGGCGCTCCTTGCGTCCGGTATCGCCGTCGCGATGAACACGACCGGTTTCGGTCTGGGCGTCGCCATCCCCGGCATGGCGGTCCACATGATCCTCAAGGCGCTCGAGAACAAGATATTCAACGACATCGACCTCTACTCGGTCAAGCTCGTGAACCTGCTTGTTTCGCGTGAGAAGGGAACGGCCCCGGCTGAAGGCTAAGGGTTAACACAGGAGGTTTTCAATGGCTAAGAAGAGAAAGCAGGAGGAGATCGATACCGATCTCAATTTGACTCCTGCGATGAACCTCATCCTGATCCTTATTCCGCTTCTGCTCGCGGCCATGGAGACGATGAAGCTCGGCGTCATCAACGTGGCGACCCCGCAGATCGGCCCCTCGAGCGAGGTGACCCCGCCCGATCAGGCGCCCGATGAGAAGCCGCTGAAGCTCACCATCGCGCTCACCGACCGCGGCCTGCACCTCTATGCGCGGGATCAGGTCATCGAGAACAAGGACGATCCGCTCGGCCCCACCATCCCCAAAAAGGACGGCGAGGAGATAGTGGACGGCAAACCGGTACCCGGCAAGGTGTACGACAACGAGAAGCTGACCCAGATGCTCTCCGATATCAAGGATGAGAATCCGACCGAGGAGAACATCATCATCAGCGCCGAATCGCACATCAAGTACCGGTACATCATCCAGATCATGGACGCCTCTCGGGAAACGAAGGTGGGCGACAAGAAGAAATCCTTGTTCCCCAACGTCGTCCTGAGCGCCGGCGTCGCATAAAGGAGGGCACCTATGGCTGAAGAAAAGAACCAGACCTTCGAGGTCCTCCCGGAAGATTATGAGCAGGCAATGCTCACCAAGAGAAAGGCGGCGAAGAAGGGTGATCGCTCGGAGCCAGCGGCTAAGCTGACCATGAACTCGCTGATGGACATCCTTACCATCCTTCTCGTCTTCCTGCTGAAGAATTACTCGACCGACGCGGTGTCGGTCACTCCGTCGAGCGACCTTGACCTCCCGAAAGGGATGACCGCGCTCACCCCCGAACAGACGGTCGCGGTGACCGTGTCGAAGTCGGCGATACTCGTCGACAACGCCATGGTGCTCACCGTGAAGGACGGCAAGGTCGAGGCGAGCCAGAAACGCGGCGGCGACGACGGCTACTTCATCATCCCGCTGAACAAGGCGCTTGCCGATGCGGTCGAAAAACAGCGTCGTATCGCCGCGGTGAATCCCTCGGCCGGCAAGTCGCTCGGTATCGCCACCATCATCATGGATGGCGAGACGCCGTTCCGTCTGCTCACCGAGGTGATGTACACCGCCGGACAGGCCGAGTACAGCAAGTTCAAGTTCCTTGTCATCTCGAATATCGAAGCAGGTGCGTAAGTGTTTTTGCTTCACCTGTCGAGCATGCGAGATTTTTCGAAGGGAACGGGGTGTGAATCGCCCCGTTCCCTCCTTTTTATGGAAGGCGCTAGTGCACTTCTGAGGAGAGGTTCCGTATGACACAGAATACCGCGGCCGAAAAGGTTCTGCGCGTCGGCGTCATTTACAATGGCAAGATAATCGACGAGCAGGTATTCCGCAAGCCTGAGACCATCTATATCGGCGATACCTCGAAAGCCCATTTCGTTATTCCCTCGTCGGCGCTCCCGAGTCGTTTCCCCATATTCTATTACAAATCGGGGAAGTACGAACTCGTCATCATGGAGAACATGAGCGGGAAGGTCTTTCTGAAGGGGAAGGTCGTCGATATCGAAGAGGTCATCAAGAAGGGTATGCTCAAGAAGCGCGGGAATGCTTACATCCTGCCGCTATCGACCGATGCCCGCGGAAAGGTGATCGTCGGAAGCGCAATAGTGCTTTTCCAGTTCATAACCCCGCCCCCCAAACCGCCCAAACTGAAACTGCCGCGCTCAATACGCGGTTCGTGGACCCAGATGATAGATTGGCCTCTCGCCTCCATATTGGGCACGGTCTTTGTCATCGGTTATGCCTTCCTTTTCTACCTCTGGGGCTTGCCCGATCCGGCGCCCAAGACCTTCGACCAACTCGATAACCGGTTCGCGAAGATGATCGCGCCCGAAGTGGAGGATGTGAAGGAAGAGAAGCCCACCGAGGAAAAGAAGGTGGAAGAGGGGGAAGGTCCCTCCTCCGCTAAGAAGGAAGAGGTCGCGGAGGCGGTCGAGGCTCCCAAAAAGAAGAAGGGTCCGCGCGATGCGGAGACTCGCGCACAGGAAGAGGCGATGCGTGTCGCCGAAATGAAGAAGAAAGTTGCGGGCGTCGGTCTGCTCAAACTCATCGGGTCGGCGGGCGGCGACGGAGCGGCCGGCATCATATCGGATGTCATGGGCGAAGGCGGCAAGGACCGCGATATCGATTCGGCCCTTTCGGGCGTCAAACAGATCGGTATCGCCACCGACGCGGGTCAGCGGAGCCGTAAGGGCGATGCGGGCGCCACCGAAACGGCGAAGATAGACGATCTTAAGGTCGCCAACACCTCCGGCAACGTGAAGGTGAGCGGCATGAAGGAAAAAGCGGTGACCGGAAGCACCAAGATCGGCGCTCCCGAGGTCGAAGGGTCGCTCGATCAGTCGGGCATCACCAAGGTCGTCAAGCAGAACAGCGCGGCGATACAGCGGTGCTATGAAAAAGCGCTCAAGACCAATCCTCAACTCAAGGGTAAGATCGCGGTCACTTGGATGATAAACGAGAACGGTCGCGCCGAGATGGTCGAAATAAGCGAAGACACGATGAAGGATGCGGGCGTTTCCTCCTGCATCAAGGGAGTGGTCTCGAGGTGGCGTTTCCAGAAACCGGAAGCGCCCGCTTCGGTCACCTTTCCCTTCGTCTTCTCGCCGGCTAACTGATGGGGATGGGGGGAGCACGGATGAGGAAGTTAGGCGTTCTGGTCACGATACTGCTTTTCTGCTCGGTCGTCATGGCTCAGGCGGCGCCGGTGCAGGAAAGTAAAAAGGATACGTCGACGCCCGACGAGATGGGCGACGAGATAGCTGCAAAGGCGAAGCGCGTGGTCGACATAGAACAGGCGACCCAAAGGATGATCGACGAGGCGACCAAGGAAAAGGATATCACGTGGAAACTTTGTCTGGGCGATGTCCTTGCCACGATCAAGGGCGTTTTGGCCAGTATAGATTCGGCCAAAAGCCGTTTGGACGATCTGGTCCGCGCAGAAAAGATGGATGCGGCCCGGACGCAGGTGATGCTCGCCCGCGGGCTTGCCGATGCCGCTGAAAAGGCGTTCGCCGGGGCGCAGGCCTGCCCGCGGCAACTTACCCGCGTCGACAACCGTTCGACGAGCGAGAAGGAAGAGGACAAGGATAAGACCGGCACCTACGGCGACAAAGGCGGTGTGGGCGATGCGATGGGACAGGATTTCACCAAGGACTGGGCGACCGAGCGCGATCCGAACGATCTGGGGACCGAAGACCCGATAGACGGTGCCGGCACCGATAACCCCGGCGGACCGACCGAAACGCCCGGCGATACCGGCGGCGAATCGGGGGTCATCGCCGACAATGGCGGCGTCATAGCGGAGCCACCCTTCCTAGAGCCGAGTCCCGAGAAATAATCATGAGAAGCTATCGGTGATATACAGCATGCGCTCCTTCATGTGCTCCGTATCGTTGCTTTTGATACTCACTGTATGCGGCTCGCTGTTCGCGCAGGAGAGCGGGAACGGGGAGAAGGCGCCCGAACCGGGATTCCGCCTCTCCGAAACGGCGCTTCTCAATGTCAGTTTTTCGCTGGCTCCCGAATTCGAGAGCAACATCAACAATATTTCAGGTCGTTCGTACGAACGGGATCTTTTGACCGGAGCGCTCCAGAAGTCGGATGAGATCATGGATCTGATCATTCGTATGTCGCCGGGTTTGCGAGCCAAGATAGACGATCACTCCAAAACGCTCGGGATGGCAATTCGTCTCGACTACAGCCTCTATACCGGCATCGAGGATCCCGGCACACTGAAGAATTTTGCGAATGCTAGTGCGTTGCATTTCGACACCGATATCCTCGGCGAGTTCAACAAGGATGGCAATGTGGTCGTTCGGATCGCCAACAACCTCAAACGCAATTCGAATCCCGACCAGTTGACCATCGAGAACGGCCTGCACACCAACCTTCTTGAAGATTTCTCGCTGGCGGTGTTCATCAAGAACAGCGAAGATACCCTCTCGCTCAAGATACAGTCGGGCATCCAACTGAATTATTTCGAGGAGTCACTATTCAGCCCCTACAACTTCTGGAGTTCGCGCAGCAATGTCTACGGCCAGTGGAAATTCCTGCCGAAGACCGCCGCGTTCTTCAATGTATCCTACATCTATCAAGACTACTTCAACGCCGGTTCGGTATTGCGTCATGATCAGCGGGCGATGCCGCTGTCGGTGGTCGTCGGTGCCTTGGGGCAGTTGACCCCTAAGATATCGCTCAAACTGTCGGGCGGCTACGCCAATTCGCTGGCGAAGGATATGCACCACGACGGCACGGCGGGGGTCGAATTCATCTTCAAAAATTCGGAAAACACCCTCTTTAAGTTGGGCTATGTCCGCACGATGTTCCCGGTGGCCATTTACCAGCACTACACACAGGACAAGGTCTACGCGAACTTCACGCAGAAATTTTTCAACCGTCTTCTCCTGAAACTCGATGCCAGTTATTCTCATCTGGATTACGGCAAAAATGTAAAATATCCGGCGTTGATCAACGCGCCGACCTCCGAAACGGTCAACGGGATTACGACCACAACGACTGTGACGCAGAAAAGCATTGATCGAGAGGATCATCTGATCCGCCTAGAGCCGATGGTGTCGTACAACTTCCTGCCGTGGCTGGGTCTGGCGCTCAAATACACCTTTGAGACCAAGCAGACGCCCTACTACGCTCAAGTTCACATCGAAAACGACGCGCCTGCGCCTTTCGATAAAGAATACAGGACCCACTACGATTACATGGACCACCGCATTCTGCTTACCCTTGCGGCGGACTACTGATCTGTCATGATCCACACCGTTATCAAAACTCTTGTGCTGTTCTTTTGCGCACTGTTGTTCTGCGTTTCGTGTACGCTGAAATTCGTTCGTGACGACGGGCAGGCGACGGTCGCTCCGCCGCCGCTGAAGAGCGCGTCGGCGACTGAAGGGGAGCGGGTGCCGGGGACGCGGGACCGTGAATCGCTGCAACCCGGTGTTATCGGCCCGGGAGACCTTCTGCAGATAACGGTGTACGGCGAGAAGGAACTGACCGGTCTGCATCAGGTAAGTCCCGAAGGCTTCATCATTTTTCCTTTCATCGGCGAACTTGCGGTGAAGGGGATGACCAACTTCTCCTTGGCCGAACGGATCGCCGAGCGGCTGCGCGAAGGCTTTGTCAGGGAGCCGCAGGTCTATGTGCTGGTCAAGGAATTCAACAGCCGCCGGGTGTTCGTTCTCGGGCAGGTCAAGAACGCCGGAAAGTTCACTATCATCCATGAGATGAGCATCGTCGAGGCGATATCGGTCGCCGGCGGCTTTACGAATTTTGCCGACATCAACAATGTCGTGGTGACCCGCAAGGACGAGGGGAGCCGCGAGATCCGTTTCGTGTTGAACATGGAGGAAATACTGGCGGGGAAGGCGAATAACTTCTACCTGCTTCCGGGCGATATCGTGTTCGTGCAGGAACGTTTCTTCTAGAGGGCCATGCAGACGCGCGAGTTCGACATTAAACAACTCTATCTGCTGCTGGTCAAACACCTCTATCTCTTCATCGGCATAATCGTCATAGTGCTTACCTTCACCGCCGCCTACCTCTATAAGGCGCAACGGATATACCGCGCAACGGTCGTGATGGAGATGGAGCCGAAATCGGAGAACATCCTCGGCCGGCGCGTCGAGTCGGTGGGGGCGTCGAGTTCCGACTACTACTGGGCGAACAAGGAATATTCGGCGACGCAGTACGAGATCATCCGGAGTCGGGCCGTCAGCGCGAAGGTCATCGAGAGCCTGTCGCATGAGAACGTGCTCGAACTGTTCGGCATCCGGCCGGAGAACTTCGAAAATCCCGAGGACATGAAGAACATCGATACCGTCGCGATGCTGCAGGGGAAGATAGCGGTCGAACCGCAGAAGAACTCGAACATCATCTGGATCAGCGTCTCCGATCCCGATCCTGAGGTGGCGGCGTTCCTCGGCAACAGCGTGGCGACCTCCTACATAGAATTCAACATCGAGAAACGCTATCTCGCGACGCGCGATGCCGCCAAATGGCTTTCGGAGCAGAGCATCAATCTCAAGAAACAGCTGGAGGATTCGGAGATATCGCTGTTCAACTTCAAGAAGGAGAACGAGGTGCTCGCGTCGGCCTTCGAACAGAAACAGACGATGCTGGCCCAGACCATCGGCGAGATATCGACCAAACTGACCGAGAAGCAGATATATCAAAAAGGACTGGCGGCCAAGATAGAGGAGCTGTCGGCGCTTGAATTCGCCGACACCGAGGAGTTCTTCGCGACCGACCTGTTCCGCGATAAGAACATCATCCAGAACATGAAACTCCAGTTCCTGCAGGTGAAGACGAAGCTGCGCGAAAAGGTGCTGCTCTACGGCGATAAACATCCCGATGTCCAGACGCTCCGGGGCGACGAGGAGAGCATTCGCAAGGCGCTCCTTGAGGAACTCAAAGGCATAGTGGAAGGGTACCGGCTCGAAGGGAAAACATTGGGCAACGAGATACAGAAACTGCAGGCGATGCTCCGCGAGAGTCAGCAGGAGGCTTTGCAGCTCAACAAGATGGAGATAGACTACAACAAACTCAAGCGCGAGGTCGAGACCAACAAGAAGCTCTACGACATCGTCCTTGAACGGACCAAGGAGGCCGATCTTCATACGCTCATGCGGGCCAATAACATCCGCATCATCGATCGTGCGCTTGTTCCGAAGGGACCCGTTTCGCCCCGTAAGAACCTCGTCCTGCTCATCGGTTTCATCATCGCGATCCTTTCGGCCGCTGCGGCGGTGCTGGCGGTCGAGTTTTTCGACACCCGCATCCGCGATATCGAGGAACTGGAGCAGTTGGTCGGTCGCAATATTCTGGGCCTCTTCCCGAGTTTCGAGATAGAGGATCTGAAAAAGATACAGGAGATCGCCTTCGAAGGTTCCCAGCATTCGCCGGCGGTCGAGTCGCTCCGGACGATACGGACCAACATACGCCTCGCCCATCCCGATGTGAACGCCAAGACGCTCCTCATCACCAGTTCGGTATCGCAGGAGGGGAAAACGACCGTTTCGTCAAATATCGCCGTGTCGTTCGCCCTTGCCGGCCGCCGGACACTGCTGGTCGACACCGATATGCGCAAACCGCGCGTCCACAAACTTTTCGGACTCGACAACAAAGAGGGTATCTCCACCTACATGCTGGGGGAGAAGCCGATAGATCAACTGATACGCCGTAATGTCTATCAGGGACTCGATGTCCTTTTCTGCGGGCCGATACCGCCCAATCCGGCCGAGATGATGGAGTCGAAACGGTTCCGCGACATGGTCGACCGGCTCAAGGAACTCTACGACATCGTCATCTTCGATTCTCCGCCCATCATCGCCGTTTCGGATGCCGCGATCATCGGCACGATGATGGACGGCGTCATCATCGTCGTGAAGATACGGCAGATATCGCGCGATATCCTCAAGCGGGCGGTCGCCCAGCTTACGAAAGCCAACACGATGCTGCTCGGCGCGGTCGTGAACAATCTCGATCTCAAGGGTGGCGGCCGTTACGGTTCCTATTACTACTACTATCACGAAAAGTACAAGTACTACGGCGAGACGGAAGAGAAAAAAGCCTCATGAACCGCGCGCCGTTCATTGTTTTGATCATCCTCTGCACGGCCCTTGTTGCCTGCGGTCCGCGGCTCCATGTGCGCCATCCGGTCGCTCCCGGCGATACCTATTTTACATGGATCACTTGGTACGGCGACGACTTCAAGGGCAAAACGATGGCGAACGGCGAGCCCTACGATCCGCAGCAGTTCATCTGCGCGGCCGACGGATTCCCCTTCGGAACGATGCTGGAGGTAAGCGATCTGGACAGCGGCAAACTGGTGGTGGCGCGGGTCACCGACCGGCCGGGGAAGAATGTGGTCGATCTCACGCCGCAGGCCTTCAAAATGCTGTCGCCGGAGCAGGCGGGCCGCCTGCGCGGCAAGGTGACGGTGGTCGGACTGCCGGGCGAGAACAGCCTGCTGAAGCGCAACGAGGCGGCTTCGCCGGAGCGGTTCTTCACGGTCCAGTTCGGCGCCTATTCGACCCTTGAGAACGCGCGCGCATTCATCGATTCTCTCGGCATCGCCGAGGCCTATATCTATCTCGAACAGGGCGACCGGCCCCTTTTCCGGGTGCGTGTCGGCCGGTTCGCCGACCGCGAGAGCGCCGAGAAATTCATTGGGGAGCGGGCCAAAGGTCATGAGGCGGTCGTCATTGAGGTTTCCGAGTAGCGTCGCGGCGCTACTTCTTCCATTCAGCATGTTATTTGCCGGGAATGATGTCCTTACCGAGATACTGAAGTCGGAGGCGACCGTCACCTCGTTCGATCCGACGCTCCGCATCGGCATCGTGCAGAATGTCGCCGAACTGAAGGTCGAGGGCGATGCGCAGATGCTCGGCGAGGATGGCCGCGCACTGGGCGCCATTCAGGGGGAATGCCGCATCGCGCCCGCCGGAAGCGGCAAGATAGCGGTCTGCGGCACCGCGTACGCCGGTCCGTCGATAACCTTCGCGCCGAAGTTCAGCTTCATGTCGGTCGGCGGGCGGATGTTCCGCGGGAAGGTGGAGATCGTCATTTCCGGGAAAGGGCTGACGGCGGTCAACGCGCTCCACATCGAGGAATATGTCCGCGGCGTCATCAACAAGGAGATCATGCCGGGCTGGCATATCGAGGCCAAGAAGGCGCAGGCGGTCCTCGCCCGCACCTACGCGGTCCACAAGAAAGTGATGCGGCCGAGGAATGCGCTGTATGACCTTGATCCGACGGTGCTCGATCAGGTCTACGGCGGTCTCGACAAAGAGGACCTCACCGCCAACAAAGCGGTCGCCGAGACGCGCGGCGAGATACTCAGTTACAACGATCTGCCGGCCGAGATATATTTCCACTCCACTTGCGGCGGCCGTACCGCGTCGGGCCGGGAGGTGTGGGGGAAAGAGGTGCCGTACCTCGTGCCGGTGAAATGCGACCACTGCAAAAATTCGTCGCTCTACCGCTGGACCCGCGCCCTGAATGCCGACGAGGTGGCCAAGAAACTCGCGGCGGCGGGCTACGGCGTCGGCAAGTTGAAGAAGGTGACGGTCGAAAAGGGTGATCTGCGGGTCGCCGCGGTCATCGTCAACGGGAAACGGATAGAGGTGAACCAGT
>CALMRE010000109.1 GCA_937871295.1 uncultured bacterium
ATGAAGCGTTGGGGATACTCTCAGGAAATGTGCGAAAAAATCGTTGCGTTACCCGGAATTCTTCGAACAGTTGGTCTTGGACCTTATGTTTGCGATGGGATACGGTGGCAATCGAAAAGATGCAACGCAACGGCTGGGAAAAACTGGTGACGGTGGCGTGGATGGTATCATCAAAGAAGACCAGTTGGGGCTTGATGTCATCTATGTCCAAGCGAAACGGTGGGATGGCAATGTCGGAAGTGAGGAAATCCGGAACTTCAAGGGGGCGCTTGAAGAAAAGAGGGCAAAAAAAGGAGTTTTTGTGACCACCTCAGCGTATGCGCCAAAAGCTCTAGAATGTGCGAGAAATACCGGTGTTATTCTTATTGACGGTATTCGCCTTGCCGAACTGATGATAGAGAACAATGTCGGCGTTTCTCTTGACCGCACCTTTGAATTGAAGAGAATAGATAACGACTATTTTGAGTATGAATAAGAGAGGAGGTTGCCATGAAAGGTATCGTAAGTTCGCCCGAAGCCCCCAAAGCGGTCGGTCCCTATTCGCAGGCGGTGTGGGCGGGCGATACGCTCTACATTTCTGGGCAGATAGCGCTCGACCCGGCGACGGGGAACATGGTCGGCGCGACGGCGGCCGAACAGACGGCGCAGGTCTTCAGAAACATCGGGGCGATACTGAAAGCGGCGGGACTTGATTTTGCCCATGTGGTCAAGATGACGGTGTTACTCACCGACATGAAGGAGTTCGCGGCGATGAACGAGGTCTACGCGAAGCATTTCACCGGCGACTTCCCGGCGCGCGCCGCCTATCAGGTCGTTGCTTTGCCCAAGAACGCATTGGTGGAAATAGAAACCATCGCCTACCGGGGTTGATATGAGATATCTTGCGCTGATCCTGCTGGTGATCTTTGTCGTTGTTTCCTGCAAGAAGGGGGAGGTGACGACCGAGAGCATACTCGCGGAGAAGAAGGTGACACCGCTGTTCGCCGATACCTTCGACCGCCCCGAACTCGGGCCGAACTGGCAGGTGCAGGGAGGCGATTGGCGGCTCGAGGAGGGCGTGGTCCAGTCGATGAAGGCGAATAACCTCAATCTCGTCTTGACCGGCGCGGCACTGCCCGACAACGCCGTCATCGAGCTGACGATGTGGAGCGAATCGGACTTCGTCGACATCAAGTTCAATGCGTGGGGCGACGGCAAGGAGCACGAGCATGGTGACGGCTACAGTTTCATCCTCGGCGGCTGGAAGAACAGGGTGTCGGTCATCGCGAAACTGCACGAACATGAGAAGAGCCGGGTCGAGGACCGCGCCACGCGGCTGGAGAAGTCGAAGCGTTACCGGGTGAAGCTCATCCGCATCGGCGGAAAGATCTGGTGGTTCGTGAACGACGCGATATTCCTCGCCTATAATGATCCGCAGCCGCTCGCGGCGGCGACCGGTTACAAGTATCTCAGTTTCGCCAACTGGGAGAGCAGGGCCTATTTCGACGACCTGAAGATATCCACGATAGAGTAGGGGGAACCATGTTCATCGCGGTCGAAGGGATAGACGGTTCGGGAAAATCGACCACCATCGCCGAACTGGAGAAATTCCTCGCGGCCCGCGGTCACGCGGTGCACCGGACCGCCGAACCGACCAAACTCGATACCGGTCGCGCCATCCGCGAACTGCTGGGGCAGAAGAGCGAACGGCCCTACACGCGGCACGAACTGGCGCTCCTGTTCGCCGCCGACCGTCTGCGCCACCTCGAGGAGGAGGTCGAACCGATGCTCGCCGCCGGGAAGACGGTCCTCACCGACCGCTATCTTTTCTCGTCGCTGGCGTACCAGTCGGCCGATCTGCCCTACGAGTGGGTGCGCGAACTCAACCGTTTCGCGCGTCTTCCCGATGTGGTGGTCTACATCGGCGTAAGCGTCGACACGGCGCTCGCGCGCCTTGCGCGGTTCCGTCAGGGGACCGAGATATTCGAGACGCGCGGCTTCCTGGAGAAACTCACCACTGCCTACGAACGGGTCATGGCCGAATATGCCGGGCGGGTGACGATCGAGCGGCTCGACGGCGAGGTGACGATGGAGAACATCGCCGCCGATATCGAACAGAGATTGTCAGGTATATTCCCGAAAAAGATCTAGTAGACGAACTCGTAACAGCCCATGTCGGCGATCGCCGTGCCGTAGGTCGGAACATCGAACCGGGCGTTCCCTTCGATGTCGGCGGTCGGCGCCGAGCCGTCGTTCGCGGCGTCGATGCAGGGCGATATCTGCATGCTTATCGGGCTGGCCGTCAGGCGGAAATCGTTGTTCGCCGCATCAACGAAGAGCGGATCGCCGTTGATGTTACCGGTACCGGGGAAGATGCTGGTGTTGGTCATCTGGACGGCGCTATAGGTTGCCGAAAGGGTGCCGCCGGCCGTCGCATCATAGAGTTCGCGGGTATTGTTCGTTATCGCGCCGTTGTCGCCCCAGAAGATCGAATTGACGATGGTGGTGTTGGTGCCTCCCATGTTCGCGATCGCGCCGCCACTATCGTCGGCGCTGTTGCCGGAGAAGGTGCTGTTGGTCACCTGTATCGCCGTGGCGTCGTTGCCGCGGATCGCGCCGCCGTTGGCGGTCGGCGCGGTGACCGAATTGTTGTAGAGAAGCGAATTGATCACCTGCAGGGTCATGCCGGCCCCGTAGATGTTGAGCGCGCCGCCGCCGCCTTCGGTGCCGGTGCCGCCGGTCACGGTATTGCCGTTCAGTATGCAGTTGCGCACCGTCGTGGTGCCGGTGCCGGTGGCGTAGATCGCGCCGCCGAAGGCGACGTCGTAGGCACCCGCCGTAACGGTGTTGTTGCGGAAGATGCAGTTCTCGAACAGGTTGCTGCCGCCGCCGATGATGGATACCGCGCCGCCGCGCGCCGTATCGTCGCCGGTCTGCACCGGTGCGCTGTTGCCGGTAAAGGTGGTGTTGCGCACCGTCATGGAGATGCCGTTCAGGTAGAGCGCGGCGCCCTCTACGATATTCGAGGAGCTGCCGGTGGTCGCCTTGCCGCCGGTTACGGTGAAGCCGTCGACGATGGCCCCGGTCGCGCCGTACATGATGTGGGCGACCTGATTAGCGCTCCCCGACGACTGGTGGCCGTCGATGGTGGTCACGTTCGTCGTCCAGTTGCGGGCGCCGCGGAGCCATTCGGTCCCGGAAAAACCGCCGTAGAGCGGTGCCTTGCCGCGCAGTTGGATGACGTTGGCGGCGGCGGTCTTATAGGTGTAGTAGGTGCCGGCGGCGACCCATACCTCACAGGTCGCGGCGCTGGAGCCGTTCGCCGAATCTATAGCCGCTTGAATATCATTGTAGGCGGTGTTCCAGGAGAGTCCGTCGGGAACGCCCGGATTAACGCCGGTCTTGACGAAGCGGACGCATATCTCGCAGTCGGCCCCCGCCCAGCCGGCGTCGCAGCATTTGTTCTGGTTCTCGCTGCAGACGAAATTGCCGCAGGGCATCCCGGTGTTATTGTCGCAGGAACCGCTGTTGTTGCAGGTATCCTCGCCGTTGCAGAAGGTGCCGTCGTCGCAGGCGTCACCGCTTCCCCAGTAGCCCGGATCGCAGGCGCCCAGACCGTTGCAGGCGTCGGCGTCGTCGCACTCACCGCTGGTAGAGTCGCCGCACGGGGTGTTGATGGTCGCGAATTCGTCGTCGGGACAGGTCGCGCTCGAACCGGTGCAGGTCTCGGCTATGTCACATTCGGCGTCGGCCGCGGGACGGCAAACGGTGCCGGAGCGGAAATGACAGCCGTCACAGCACGCGCCGGTGGTGCATTCGCAGGCATCGGTGCAGACATTGTTGCTGCACTGGAACCCGAGAGGACAGTGGGCGTTGTCAGTGCAGTCGACGCACTGGCTGGTGCCGTTCCCGTTGTCCTTGCAGTGGTCGAGCACCGTGTCGGAACAGGCGGAACAGGTCGCGCCGCACTGGTTGTCGGCGGCGCAGAAGGTGCAGGTGACGCCGGTGCCGGTATAATAATCGTTGCAGGCGCAGGTGAACGAGCCGACGGTGTTGGTACAGGTCGCGTTCGTGTCGCAGTTATCGGTTCCCAGCGTACATTCGTTCTTGTCGTCGCAGGAGTGGCCGTCGGCGTTCAAGGTGTAGCCGCTGGTGCAGGAGCAGGTGAACGAGCCCGTGGTATTGGTGCAGTTCTGGGCGCAGTTGTCGGTGTTCAGGGCGCATTCGTTGATGTCGTCGCAGGAGTGGCCGTCGGCGTTGAGCGTGTAGCCGCTGTCACAGGAACAGGAGATTGAACCGGTGGTATTGGTGCAGTTCTGGGCGCAGTTGTCGGTCCCGGCGGTGCATTCATTGATATCCTGACAGGTGCCGTTGCCGGGGGTGAAGCCGTCGGAACAGTCGCACGTGTAGCCGCCGACGATATCGGTGCAGGCGGCGGCGGTGTCGCCGTCGTCATCGCAGGGGTTGGTCATAGTGACGCATTCGTCGATCTCGGTGGCCGCCGTGGTGAAGGAGGAGGTGAATTCGGCGGCGAGCGGATTGCCCGCCAGATCGGCGGCCGCGGTGGTCACCGTGACGGTGTAAAGGGTATCGTAGGCGAGATCGGCGGCGGGGTCGAAGGTCGCCTTCATCATCGGAGCGTCGTAGGATACGGTCCCTGTCACGGCGCCGGCGCCGCTTTCCAGCGTGACGGCGATGCCGTTGACCGTTGCGGCATTCATCGGTTCGCTGAAGGTCACCTCGACCAGCGTGGCGATACCCACATCGGTCGCATCGTCGGCCGGACTGACCGCGGTCACCGTGGGCGGCGTGGTGTCGACGAAGGTATCGATGTCGGGGAGGATCGAGTCCTCGTCGCCGGCGAGCGGATCGTCGGTCACGGGCTCGCCGTCGTCGGTCGCGATGATGTCGGATCCGTCGGACCCGTCAGCCTGGTCGGGCATTTCGTCGCCCTCGGGCATTTCGTCGCCGTCGGTCGCCGGTTGGTCGGCGGTCGGATCATCGTTGAGAAGGTCGTCGATATCTCCGGCCGCATCGGTATCGCCGGTGCCGGTCCCGTTGTCGGTCGGGGGGTAGATACGGCGGGTGCCGTCCTCACAGGCGGCGAAGACCACCACAAACAACGCCAGCACGAACCATCTCATGATATCCTCCTTCGCAATGCCCGTTTAACTGCCACAACAGCCGCGATTATACCCTCGCGCGCGGAAAGAGTCAATCTAAATGTCGGGGGCGTTCCCTTGCTTTTTCCGGTCGTTCTGTTATAACTGCCGCGTGCGTTGCATCTAAGGAGTATCATCGTGTGCGGAATCGCCGGAATTTTCAATGTCCCGGGGGCCGAGCGGTATGTCGCCGACCTTCTTTTCTCGATACAGCACCGCGGTCAGGAGTCGTGCGGCATTTCGGTGCGGCGCGACAACGGCAGTGTGCTTACCTACAAGAATATGGGGCTGGTCAAGCAGGTGCTGACGCTCGATATCCTTGACCGTCACGCCGGCAAGACCGCCATCGGCCATGTCCGCTATCCGACCGCCGGGTCGAGCAACGCGCTCAACAGCCAGCCGCACACCATCGAACTGGTGCAGGGCTCGGTCATGTCGATATGCAGTAACGGCGATATCGTCAACTATTCGGAACTGCGGCAGAAACTCGAAAAAGAGCAGGGCTTCGTCTTCACCAGCGACAACGACGGCGAACTCATCGGCCGCCTGATCGCCTACCATCACCATTCCGCCGCCGAGCGGCTTCCCATCGAAGAGGCCATCGCGGCGACCCAGAACGAACTCAAGGGCGCTTTTTCGGCGCTCCTCATCTACCGTGACACGATGTATGCCTTCCGCGACCCGCACGGCTTCCGCCCCTATGTCATGGGTCATCTGACCTGGCAGGGCGTCGGCGATATGCCCTCCGAAGGGACCTGCTTCGCCTCCGAATCGTGCGCTTTCGGCATCATCGGCGCACGGTTCGTCCGCGAACTGAAGCCGGGCGAGATACTGAAACTCGAGAAGAACCGCCCGCTGACCGTCGTCGCGGTCAACGCCAGACAGCCGCGTCACTGCGTGTTCGAACTTATCTACTTCTCGCGGCCCGACACCGTCACCTTCGGCGAGTCGGTCTACCGTACCCGCCAGCATATCGGCGCGACGCTGGCCAAACGCGACGGCGATATCCCCAACGGCGACGATCTGACCGTCATGGCGGTCCCCGATTCGTCGAACTTCGTGGCGCTCGGCTACGCCGCCGAGAAAAAGGCGTCGTTC
>CALMRE010000110.1 GCA_937871295.1 uncultured bacterium
GATGAGATCCTGCATCCACTTGTCGAACTCGATTTGCGCCAGACAGTTGTTGTCGGCATTGACATACATCGTGGGGGGGGTGGTCAACGGATCGAGCGGTATAAGGGATGATACCGTGTCGCCCGAGAAATCGAGCCAGACCAGAGAGAGGAAGTTCTGAAGCGTCGTCAGGTCGTTGACCTTCGGATTGTCGGAGATGTCGAGTTTTTCCAGTTTTATCAGATCCTCGATCAGGGAGAGATCGGAAATGTTACCGTTGCGCAGGATGAGGACGCGCAGTTTGGTCAGAACATCGATATCGGTGATCAGCGATCCGAGGTTTATATTGTTCAGATCGATCGCCCACATGGTGTCGGCGATATCGGTAAGATCGCCGATCGTGTCGAGGGGATTCCCATCGGCGTACACTTCCCGGAGCGAATCGAGTTTCTCCGATCCGAGTGCCGAGATGTCGGTAATGTTGTTCTCGCCGATGTCAAGGATCTGAAGGTTGGTGAAAAAATCGCTGCCGTGGTCGAGGAACTTGATGTTCTCGATCTTGCTTTTGCGGATTTTGATCGATTCCAGAGAGGCGGGAAGCAGAGCGCTTAATGTTCCTCCGAGCGAAGTCGCGCCGATATCGTTGTTCGACACATCGAGTTCCGTCAGGTTTTGAAGAGCGGTCAGATCGGCTTCGCTGTCGGCGTAGTTATTGTAGGAAAGATTGAGAGACTCGAGCTTGTCATTGTTGGCGAAATAGTCGAGATACTCGAAGCTTGTGTTGCCGATAAGGTTGTTGCTGACATCAAGGGTGCGTAGTTTTGTATGACCTTCGAGGTAATACGGGCCGTCGGAACTCCAGAGTGTGGTAAGGGCGTTGTGATTCAAATAGACCTCTTGCAGGCCGTCGATCATGGTGAGGCCGATAAGATCCGTTATCTGGTTCCCGCTCATGTCGAGATACACGAGGTTGGATAGTTTTCCGATGATCTGCGGTTTCACCAGCGAACTGTTCACGACTATGAGTTCCTGCAGGTTTTCAGCGATGTTGAGGAAGTGAAGCGTGTCGTCGATGATGTCGGGATGCCCGAGTTCGATGTGGGTCAGGTAGGGATGCATTGCCGTCAGGTGCTGCACATCCGTTTCGCCGAACTTGAAACCTTGCAACGCGACCGACATAAGATGCGGCAGACGGTCGAGAACATCGAGTTGTTCGATGGGGGCGGGAAGATTGTTGAGGTAAACCCCGTTGAGATTGTCGAGAGCCCACAGAGCCGTAAGGTCGGTCACCTGATTCCCGTTGAGGTCGATGAATTTGAGTGCGGTCATGCCGCCGAGAGGCGATATGTCGACGATGGCATTGTCGTTGGCCGTGTCGGCGTCGTGATTGCCGAGCCAGAGTTCCTTGAGGTATATGAGATACTGGATACCGGTGATGTCGTCAATCCCTTGATCCTCACAGTGCAGTGCATCTATGGCGGCCACATCGCTGAGAAGGATGTCGCCCGCCGGTTTTGCAATGGCCGTGCGGATGCAATCCTCGAGGCTCTCGTCGGGGAACAGGACGACGAATGATGCCTCCGGGTAGCCGGTGCAGCCAAGGTAGTTGACCCATTCGCCGTTCACACATTTCTGTTCCTGCCGGCCGAGGTTGCCATCGCCGCAGCCGATGGTCCGCAAAGAATCTTCGGAACAGAGGGGCGGATTGCAGACATAGTCGACCGTCGGGGAACCATCAATGACGCCGTCGGCGTCGCAGTCCTCGCCCGACTCTATTTTTTTGCCGCCGGTGGCGCAGTTTGTCCCGGCCGGTTCGTCGGTGACATTTACGATCGCGTCGCAGCCATCCTCGCCCGGTTCGCCTTGAATACCCTGAATACCTTGTTCTCCCTGAAGTCCTGTTTCCCCTTGAATACCCTGTTCGCCGATCTCGCCCTGAACACCCTGTTCGCCTTGGGCGCCGTCTTCACCGTTACAGACATACACGGTCGAGTCGATCTCGCCTGCGTCGAGCGTCAGGTCGCCATCGTCATCGACCCCAGTTTCTATCTTATAGCCGCCGTTGGCGCAGTTTTCTCCCGCCGTTTCTTCGGTCACGACTATAAGGCTGTTCACCCCGTTGGTGCCGTTCGTTCCGGCTTCACCGGCCTCGCCGGTTTCACCCTGTTCGCCGTTGGTTCCGTTAATGCCGTTGCAGATATATTCGGTCTTGTCGATCTCGCTGGTATCGAGCGTGCCGTTGCCGTCGTCATCAAGACCCGATTCGACCTTCTTGCCGCCGTTGGTGCAGTTGGTTCCCGCTGCTTCATCGGAAATGTTGACAAGGGCGGTCTTGCCGTCGGTGCCGTTCGTACCGTCGGTGCCGTTCGTGCCATCCTGACCGTCGGTGCCATCGGTGCCATCTTCTCCATCAATGCCGTCGGTACCGGCGGTTCCGTTGCAGACATACTCGCTCTTGACGATCTCGGTGTCGTCAAGAACATTGTTGTCGTTCTTGTCGAAACCCATGTCGACCTTGATACCGCCGGTCGGACAGTTTTCGCCCGGTGCCTCGGCGGTCGTCTTCACGAATACGCTCGAAGCGCCCGCGTTTTTGTTGTCTTGCGGTTTCGTGTTGGAATCGCAGGCGATGACGAAGAACGCCAGCGCTAAAAAAATAACGAAATGTCTCATCGGTTCATTCCTCCACACACAACTGTTGGTAACTATACCCGGAAGGCATAAATGTCACTGATCCTATCCCTGTTGGCCGATAATAACACGGGTGGTATGTGTTTTCAAGAAAACCGAAAAGAAAATAGGCAACAGTTTCTATCTATATGGTGGGGACAAAAAGAATATAGAGAATTCGGAAGGTTACAAATCAGATGCGCTGACCATCTTTTGGATTTCGGCGACGAAAGGAGCTACTTTCTCGCGCATTTTTTCGGGATCTTTCACCTCTTTTTCCAGCCAGAACGCGGTGGCGACCGGCGCTTTCCCGGCGAGCGTCTCCATGTTCTTGAAGGCTTTCTCATGGCCCGATCCCGCCTCGGTCGCGAAGAAAGCGACCTTCTTGAGGTCATCCTTGTAGACGGTCAGGAACGAGCGGACCGCGGGGGTCAGGTCCCACGCCCAGATGGGGGTACCGACGACGACCAGATCGTAGTCCTTCGGTTCCTTCTTGAGTTTCTCGATGCTGGTCGATTCTCCTTTCCACGCCGCTTTGCCCGCCTTGAGATAGCCCCAGACACCCTCCCAGTCGGTCCCCTGTTCGTTCAGTTTTACACTGTCGGCCTTGAGTTCCG
Source organism: uncultured bacterium (assembly GCA_937871295.1). Taxonomy (GTDB): domain Bacteria; phylum UBP6; class UBA1177; order UBA1177; family JAKLFG01; genus CALMRE01. Next base: position 3,267 of record CALMRE010000110.1, read on the forward strand.
TTGCCAACGCCTGTCCCACCTTCTCGGTGTTCCCGGTGCGGCTGAAATAGACCACGAGGATCTTCGGTTCGATCGGTGCCATGGCGGTCCCTCCTTCGGTTGTTGTTGGTGCTTGAGCACCCGCCTGCTGCGGGCTGGCGCCTTTGGCGGCGGCGGTCGGTGCGGCGGCCTCTGCGGCCGTCATGACGGCGGCGCACAACAGCGCCACGCAAAAGATGGCGAACTTCTTCATCAAGGTCCCCCGCTAGTAGTTCATCCGACTCAACATATCATCTTTAACCGCGGGGTCGGCGATAAGCAAGAATATCCGATATGCCGCCGATTGATAAAAAAAGTCAGAGACTCTTCAGAGTTGTTGACAGAGCGGCATGAGGTCATTATATTGCACCCGACAGTAACGTGTTGCGACAGCGAGGAGTGTTATGAGGCAAAAAAGCGTATGGCTCTGTATCTGTATCGCGGCGGCGTTCATCCTTGCTGCCTGTACCGTGAAGGAGGATCCGGCGCCGGTCGATGAGACCGTCGTTGCCGACAATGACACGGCGGTGACCGACACCGTGATCCCCGACGAGACGGTCGACACGATGATCCCCGACGAAACGGTCGACACCAGTACCCCTGACGAGACGGTCGATACCGTGATGCCCGACGAAACGGTCGACACCGCGACACCCGACGCCGATACCCTCATCGCTGGGGCCTATCAGCAGTGTGATCCGGCGGTGTCGAGTTCCTGCCCCGACGGACTCGAATGCGTAAAGGGCTACGACGATGCGCAGTACGGCCAGTGCACCAAGACCTGTGCCGAGGACGGCGACTGCCCGCCGCCGCCCGATCCGGTGACGATGCAGGTGGCGTGCAACACCGCCGAGAGTTATTGCCTCATACTCTGCGGCGCCCACCCGAGCGTCTGCCCCGACTGGCTCGAATGCTTCGGCATGGAGATGTGCCTGCCGCCGTCGAGTGTCGTACCGACCAAGGGGCCGGGCGCGATCTGCGAAGGGAAGAACGAGTGCATCGGCGATCCCGCTGCGGTCGATTGCATATCGGGACAGTCGGGCGTCGGCCACTGCTACCCCATCTGCGATCCCAATGTCCCCGACGACTGCGCCAATAAAGCGCCCGGCACCTCGTCGGTCTGCACCAGCGCCGGGTCCTTCTACTTCTGCATGTTCGATTGCAAGAACAGCATCCCGTGCCCCGGCGACCTCGAATGCGTCTGGACCTTCTGCGAAGGGTGAGCCCCGACTTCCGCAGAAAGAATTTGCGCTGTCACAGATGGAGCGGTTATTCGTACCGCTGTTTCGGTTCGCGGACGGAGAAGACAAAGAATTCGGCGGGGTGGATGTCGAGCGCTTTGGCGAGGCGGTCTATGGCGTCGAGTGTCGGTGCGCTCTTGCCGTTCTCTACTTCCGAAAGATAACTGCGGTCGATGCTCGCGGCAATGCTAAGGGCGTCCTGTGTCATGCCGCGATGCTTGCGAATAAATTGAAGTCGATTGGCGAATTCGAGCCGAATGTTCATGGCGTCATGGTAGCGTTCAACTGTCCGAAAGTCTGTAGGATATATCCAAAATCTATTTTCGGAGATAACTTGACAAGCGGGACAAAAATAGCGAAAAATACCAATGTCTGTGGATAATTGTGCGGGGAAATTTCTATGCGGAAGCTTCCGATTATTCTTCTAGTCTTACTTATAGGTCTTGCGCTTTTCGCCGAAGAAAAGAAGGCGAAGGTCGCGGTGATGGAGATCGAGGACCGCAGCGCCACGCTCGACGCCGCGATGCTCGGCAACGCTGCCGAATACCTGCGCGGTGAACTGGCCGCCACCAACCGGTTCGTCCTCATATCGAAAGACCGCCAGCGGCAGATAATCCTGAAAGAAGAAAAAAAGGAATCGTGGAAAGATTGCTACGACCAGAACTGCCGCGTCCAACTCGGACAGGCGCTCTCGGCCGATACGCTCCTGCAATCGTCGGTCAACTTGTTCGGCGGCATCTACACCCTCACGGTCGAGATGGTCGACCTCGCCAAGGAAGCGACGGTGAAAGGGGCGAAGGCGAAATTCGACGGGACCGAAGCGGGCCTCATGCGGGCGCTCGACAAAATAATGCTCCAGATCGCGGGCCGCACCGTCAAGTACGATCCCGGCACCGTTTCGGCGACCGCCGTGAAAGGGGTCGATATCGGTTCGGTGACGCTCTCGGCCCTGCCCGATGTCAAGGTGGCCGAAGCACAGTTCCAGTCGGCCGACTCGCTTTTCTCCATGACCCCGGTCACCCCCGAAGTGGTCGTCGCCGATGTCGATACCGATGTATTGGTCGCCTACGACAACGCGCTGAAGATGGATAAGATGGGGAAGGATATCCCGATCAAGGCGCTCCTCGCATGGAAGGAATTGGTCCGGTTGACGAAGAACAATCCCTATCTCGACCTCGCCAAGACCCGCGTCGCGCAGTGGACGCAGTACATGAACTCTCTGGAACTGGCCGAAAGATACAAAAAGGCCGTTTCCTTCGACAAGTACGGCCGTTTCTTCCCCGACAAGGTCATCGACCGGTGGCAATCGCTCGCCAAAGCGGCGCAGGGGACGCCCTATCTTGAAACGGCGCGGGAACGGATAGCGGCGTGGAAAGAATTCATCGCCAAGGTCGATACCTACCGCAAACAGCAGACCCTCTTCGCCAAACAGCACGGTGACGACATCGCCAAACTGCGGAAACTCCTCAAACTCGATCTCTTCACCGAACCGCAGAAACGGGCGATGCTCATCCGTTACCTCGAAGCCTACGCCCCCTTCTACGGCATGGAGGACATAGACCAAATCATCGACCGGCTCGGCGACCTGAAACTCGAAAAGCGGATGCGCGAACTGATATTCAACGCTCTGCTCGCCAAGGAGATGGACGAGAAATGCGCCGGAGGGAACACCGCCGCGTGCTACATACACGGTTCGCTCAAGGAGGTCGACGATCTCAAGGCGGCGCATACCTATTTCGATACCGCCTGCAAGAACGGCATCGTGAACGCCTGCATCACGATGGGCAACGCCAAATACGAAGAGAATAACCCCGAAGCGGCCGAATATTTCAGCATCGCCTGTTCGTGGGAATCGCCGCAGGGGTGCAACTACATCGCCTATCTCGCCGAGATCGGTTTCGGCATCGACCGCTCGGTGTCGCTGGCGACCGCGCTCTACAAAAAGGCGTGCGACATGGGACAGGAACGCAGTTGCGTCATGCACAAGAACATCACCGCCTCCGGCTTTTCCTCCGATCAGGCGGCGGCGATAGTCCAGAAGAAGAACATCGACGCGAAGATAGACGCGGCGGTCGGGACCGACGGCAACGACATCGCGGCGGCGGTGGAACAGAAAAAGATATCGGACCTCCGCCAGACCACCCGCACCGTGAAAGCGGAAGAGACTTATTATCCTTATATGTGGCCCGGTATCGGGACCATCATCGGCGGCGTGGTGCTCGCTGTCGCGGGAGGCGCGGGCTTCGGCGTCGCGGCGAAGAACAAGCTGGACGACTACAACACGAAGATGCTCCCGGCCAACATTCAGGCGGCGATAGCGAGCGGCATGACGCAAGATCAATATACAAAGGATGCGCGGAAACTGTGGGACGATGCGCAGACCTTCGCGGCGCTGGAATACACCTTCATCGCGGTGGGGTGCGCGGCGGTGGCGGGCGGTATCGTGCTGGCGGTATGGCCGGGGAAGCGCGAGGTGGTGAAGGAGTTGTCGTTCATGCCGGTGCCGGGCGGGTTTGTCGTTGCGGCCGGATTTGAGTTTTAGGGGGTGCGGTCATGAAAAAGATACTGCTTCTTCTCGCCGTGATGTTTGCCGTCTTCGGTTGCAAGGACATGCCGACGAGCGATGTGAACAAGATAGCGGCCTACTTCGACCGCGACACCACCGACAAAGACGCCGTTGCGCAGATCGACGAGGACGAGATAGTGCCGGACTTGTCAACCGAAGCCGAAGTGGAGGCTGATGAAGACTTGGTTGAAGCGGAGCCGTTGGATGAAGATGTGGCTGATGATCTTGTTGATACCGCCGAGGCTATGCCGGATGATGACGCAGTAGTTATACCGGATGTGGATATGAATGAGTGTACAAATGATGACACACAAACGCTAACAGATGTATGCGGTTTTAATGGCAATGGTGATCAATCACAGGTTTGCATAGGTGGTCAATGGACCAACGATGGGGCATGCGTTGATCCTGATTTGTGCGGGAATGGGATGTGGCAAGCAATTATGGGTAATGCTTCTGAATGCGTTTTGGGCCAGTGGACATTGCGTAGAATGAGTATGCAGTGGGGCACAAGTGCTAGTGACGCCGGATATTCTGTTGCCGTTGATACAAACGACAACATTTTTGTCGCAGGGTGGACATACGGAGACCTTGACGACAATACGAGAATGGGTGGCAACGATATTTTTCTTACAAAATGGAATGTGAATGGTTCCAAGGCATGGACAAAACAGTGGGGAACAGAAAATCCCGATGGTGGAGCTTCCGTTGCCGTTGATTCTTCTGGAAATGTTTATGTTGTCGGTTATACAGATGGCAATCTTTGAAATGGCCCCCATTGTCAAGACACATTTTTTCTCTCCAAGTGTAAAAGTGGTC
>CALMRE010000111.1 GCA_937871295.1 uncultured bacterium
ACTGCTGACCAAAGGTCGCATCTACGTCTACCGGTTCCGTCCGCAGGGGAATCTCTCGGGAAAGCCGATAGACCACTACAAAAGTGCCTGCATCGAGGGGCGCGCCTTTCAGGTGATGATAGACAACAACCTCGACTTCGCTATCGCGCTCTACCCGTACGAACTGGTCACCTACGGCGAGACGGGGCAGGTCTGCCAGAACTGGATGCAGTACCGGCTCATCAAGAAATACCTTGAGGTGCTCACGCAGGAACAGACGCTCGTCCTCCACAGCGGCCATCCGCTGGGACTGTTCCGGTCGAAACCCGACGCCCCGCGCGTCATCACGACCAACGGCCTCATGGTGGGCCTGTTCGACAACCCGGCCGACTTCAACCGCGTCGCGGCGCTGGGGGTGGCCAACTACGGCCAGATGACCGCCGGCGGCTGGATGTACATCGGGCCGCAGGGTATCGTCCACGGGACCTACAACACCCTTCTCATCGCGGGGCGGCTGAAACTCGGCGTGCCGGGCGACGGCGACCTTGCCGGGAAACTGTTCGTTTCGTCGGGGCTCGGCGGGATGAGCGGCGCGCAGGGGAAAGCCTGCTGGATAGCGGGCGGGGTGGCGCTCATCGCCGAAGTGGACAAGAGCCGCATCGATACCCGTCACTCGCAGGGGTGGGTGACCCATGTCACCGGAACGGCGAAAGAGGCGTTCGATCTGGCGCTGGGTATGGCGAAAAAGAAAGAGCGGGCGGCGATAGCGTTCCACGGCAACATCGTCGATCTGCTCGAATACGCGGTGAAGGAAAAGGTCGCCATCGACCTCCTCTCCGACCAGACCTCGTGCCACGCGGTGTACGAAGGGGGCTACTGTCCGCAGGGGCTTTCTTTCGCCGAGCGGACCGAACTCATCGGGAAGGACAAACAGAAGTTCATTGCGCTGGTCAACAAGAGTCTGCGCCGCCATTATGAACTCATCAAGGAGCTCGCCGCACGCGGAACTTACTTCTTCGACTACGGCAACGCCTTCATGAAGTCGGTCTTCGACGCGGGAGTGACCGAGATCGCACGCAACGGCGTGAACACCTACGACGGCTTCATCTGGCCCAGTTATGTCGAGGATATCCTCGGTCCCGAACTGTTCGACTACGGCTACGGTCCCTTCCGCTGGGTCTGTCTGTCGGGAAAAGAAGAGGATCTCATCAAGACCGACGCGGCGGCGGCCGACTACATCTCCACCTGCCGTGAACCGCTCCGCTATCAGGACCGCGACAACTATCTCTGGGTGCGCGACGCGATGAAGAACAAACTGGTCGTCGGTACCAAGGCGCGGATACTCTATCAGGATGCGTGGGGCCGCACGGCGCTCGCGCTCAAATTCAACAAGATGGTGCGCGACGGGCTGGTGGGGCCCATCATGCTCGGCCGCGACCATCACGATACCGGCGGTACCGACAGCCCGTTCCGCGAGACCTCGAACATCAAGGACGGCTCCAACATCATGGCCGACATGGCGACCAACATCTTCGCCGGGAACGCGGCGCGCGGCATGAGCCTCATCGCGCTTCACAACGGCGGCGGGGTCGGTATCGGTAAATCGATCAACGGTGGCTTCGGGATGGTGCTCGACGGCTCGGCGCGGGTCGATACGATACTTTCGACCGCGATGCCGTGGGATGTCATGGGGGGCGTTTCGCGCCGCGCGTGGGCCCGGAACGATCACGCCATCGAGACCAGCGCCCAGTACAACCGCGAGAACACCGGCCGCGACCACATCACGCTTCCCTTTATTCCCAAAGAAGAGCTCATCCAGAAAACGATCGCCGCGAAGGTGAAGTAGCGCCTAGCCGCCCCGCAGGAACAGCACGACGGCGATAGCGACGAAGAACAGCCCCAGCAATCGCTTGAGGCTTTTCGAGGAGCTGTGGACGGTCCAGCGGGCGCCGACCATCGATCCAAGCGCGACGGCGACCGCCGCGAAGAGGGCGAAGCGCCAGTCTATTGGATAGTGCGGCAGACGGCTGAAGAAGCCGCCCAGCCCGGTGAACGCGGCGAGGAACGAACTGCAGGCGATGGAGACCTTTATCGGGAAGCGCAGGAGGATGATCATCAAGGGCAGCATCACGATGCCGCCGCCGAGCCCCACCATGCCGCCGAACAGCCCCGACAGTAGCGCGGTGGGAAGGGCGATCGGCAGATAGACGCGCAGGGTCTGGCCCGCGATGGTCCGTTGCCAGCAGAAACGGCGGTTGTCGGCGAGACCTTCTTCGCCGCCCTCGACGCTGCGCGACACGGTCAGGTGAACGCCGTTGACGAACAGGAAGAAGGAGAAAAGGCCCAACAGAAGCGATTCGGGGAGAAGCGATGCGCTCCAGCCGCCGAAGATACTGCCGGCAAAACTGGTCCCCGCCAGCGCCGCGACCAGCGCTGTATCGACCAGTTTCGCCCGGATATAGACAAAGCCGGAGAAGAACGAGGTAACGGTGATGAGGAAGAGGGTGAGGGTCGCCGCCTCGTTGAAGGAGGTGCCGAGGAAAAGTTGCACCGGCGTGTAGACCGCGCCGCCGCCGATCCCGAACATCCCGAAGAGCGCCGAGAAAAGAAGGAAGAGGAATAGGGCGATGAATTGGCCGCCGCTCATCGCCGGTCCTTGGCGAGGGTGTGCTTTTTGCGCACCTCCTGCACCCCGTCGAGGATGGCGTCGGCGATGGTCTCGAGATACTTTTTCGTCTGGAGAAGTTTCCGTTCCTGCGGATTGGAGAGGTAGCCGATCTCGACCAGCAGGGAGGGCATCCGCGCGCCGACCAGCACATAAAAGAGGGCGCCTTTGCGCCAGTCGCGCAGTTTGACATCGAACGGTTTCAGGCCCTTCTCGAACCGTCCGCCGACCGATTCGGCGAATTTCTGCGAATCGCCGATGTAGAAACTCATGGTCATATCGACGAGTATGGTGTTGAGGAAGGAGTTGTCGTTGGTCATGCTGTTCTCGACGCGCGCCAGTTTTTCGGCGTACTCGTCGGAGCGGTTGTTGAGATGGTAGACCTCCAGACCGCCGACCTCCGGATCCTTGAAGGCGTTGGCGTGGAGGGAGATAAAGAGGTCGCCGTCGTTCTTGTTGGCGATGACGGCCCGCTCCTCGAGCGGCAGGAAGATGTCGGTGTCGCGGGTCAGCACCACCGAGACATCGGAGTGCTTCTTGGCCGCTTTTTTCTGAAGGATGCGGGCGAGATCGAGCACGATGTCCTTTTCGTTCACCCCCTTGCGCAGAGCGCCGGAGTCCTTGCCGCCGTGGCCCGGGTCGAGCACCAGCACGAACCGGTCGATCTTTTTTTCGACCACGGCGGTCGGCGGTGCTTTTTTCTCGCCGACGGCCGGCGCCGGGGCGACCGGCGTGGAGGGAAGCGGTTTGCGGCCGATGTAGTCGACCACGACGCGCCACGGTTCTTCCATCACCATGACATTGTATTTCTCCACCTTGCCGGTATCCAGCACGATGCGGATGCCGTCGTCCCGTTTGCCCAGCCGGATGGCGCGCAGAAAGGAGTCGGGGGTGACCGTCGGCGCGGCGAAGCCGTCGGCGGTGGTCCGCTTGAGGTCGATATAGATGCGGTCTTTGCCGTTCCCCGCGAGCAGATCGTACTTGAAATCGACCTTCGCCGAGGGGCGTAGGACCACGCGCACCGAATCTTCCGACTGGTAGAGCGTGACGGCCTCGAGCCGGGCCTCGAAGGTCGGCAGTACCGCCGTCTCCCCCTGCGGTGCGTCGCTCTTCGCCTTGATGATATCCTCGATGCCGGTAAGGGCAGGTTCGCCGGCCGACAGGAGCGCGGAGAAAAGAAGCGGGAGGAGGAAGAACGTCCGACGCATCGTCAGAAACCGTAACCGGCGGTGAAGCCGACGCCGAACTGGAGTTCGGAGCGGTAGTCGCCGTTGAGACCGGCCGTCGGGACGAGCCGGTAACCGTTGGCGAAGCGGACCGATACCGCCATGTATTGGTTGATCGAATAAGCGGCCGTGGCGGCGATAAGAGAGCGGGTGCGGGTGATGTCGAAGAAGGAGCCGCGCCCGGCGTCGGCCCGCGTAAAGAAAACAGAGAGGCGGAGCCGGTCGAACAGCAGCAGATCGCCGAAGAGATTCACCCCGAAACGCCCTGTCCGGACGCCGCCCGCATCGGTGTCGAGGTATTCGTTCCACTCGACCGAGCCGCCCACCGCGAACAACCCGACCATGTGGACCACGATGTCGCCGTACCAGCCCATATACCACGGTCCGCTTCCGAGCAGGGAGGTGGTGTGGGTCCGGTATTTGGTGGTGTCGCCGAAATAATAATCCTTCTCGATGTCGTAGAAGGTGCCGAAGTACTGCGGCGTGTAGTCGCGTTCGAAGGCGCGGCCCTCTATCTTCGTCTCTATCCGCAGATCGTCGCCGTCGCCCAGCGGGATGTCGAAGACCTGCGCGATGCCGCCGTGGATGCCGTTGCCGCCGAAGCGGAGCAGGTTCCAGTCGAAGTAGGGAGTGAATTGCCAGCCGTCGAAAGCGAGGAAGCGGAAACTCGCGTCGACGCCGAGCGCCGAATCGAAGACGCGGTCGAAATGCCGTTTTCCCGCGGCATCGCGGATTATCTCTTCGGGCATGAAGACATCGGAGAACCACGAAACGCCTAACTCCAGATTGTTCGCGTAAGACTCCTTGTCGAAGAAACTGAGCGGTTTCAGGTAAGCGCGGCCGCCGATGATGCCGGGAGGCGCCACATCGCTCAGGAGCAGTTCGCCGCCCGCCCAGTCGGTCGCGAACTGTGCGTAGATGCCGCGGCACGGGTGGGCGAGGCGGATGTTGTTGAAATAGCCGCCCAGCAGGGTGCCGTGGCCGATATAGCGGTTCTCGTGCTCGCCGAAATAGAGATAGACCTCGTCGCCGGGATGACCGTACTGGGCGTAGGTGATGAGCCGGACCCAGTCGCGGACATCATCCCAATCGTAGACCGGCATACCGATAACGGTGTCGGTATCCTTGTTCTTGTCGTAGACCAGCCAGCGGAGCGGCACGTTGAAGCCGAAGCCGGCCGGTTCCCAGCGGAACTCGCCCGCCACCGTTACGCTGAACAGCTCATCGTCGCCTTCATGCACATAATCAATGCCGCCGCCGATGAATTTCCCTTCGTCGAACCGTTCCAGCGCGCGGTCGAAATCGAAATCGACCGCCCCGAGCGGTATGACGGCGAACAGTATGCATATGAGGCACAGTCGTCTCACCGGGATCCTCCCAACGATGCGGGCCACTCTAGCAGATTCGGAGGAAAAAGGAAATTTTAGAACAGGACTTTGATGACGCTCGACTGCCGTTTGCCTTTGAGCCAACTGTCGAACGCCTTGTCCTGATTCATCTGGTAGTAGAGGTAGCGGAGTTTGTCCTTGACCTCGTCGTATTTCGGGACCTCGGTCTTCTCGGCGTTGTCGAGCCGCGCGATGTGCCAGCCGAAACGGGTGCGGAAGGGGCGCGACATCTTGCCGGGGTCGAGCGAGGCGACCTCTTCGGAGAATTTCGGGTCCATTTCGCTGAACCGGAAACTGGGCAGTTTGCCGCCGTTCTTGGCCGAAGCGTCCTCGCTCCAGCGTTCGGCCGCCTCTTCAAAGGTGAATTCGCCGGAGGTTATGGCGCGGTGCGCTTCGGAGATGCGGTCGTAGGCGTCGGCATCGGCCGAAGCCCCCTCGACGCGCAGAACGATATGCGAGGCGGTGTAGAGCACCCCGCCGCTGAAGTGCCGTTTATAGAGGTCGCGCAGATCGTTCTCGTCGATGTCGAGCGTCGCCATGGCGATATCGCGTTTGAGCGAGAGCATCTCGAGCTGTTTTTTCAGCACCTCGTTGCGGTATTTCTCCCACGAAAGGCCCTGCGCGGCGATCTCCCCCTTGAGTTGATCGATCGAAATGCGGTTCTGCGCCGCGACATTCTCTATCGCGCGGTCGAGTTCCGCCTCGCCGACGATGATGCTGCGCTTCTTTATCTCCTGACGGATAAGGAGGTCGGCGACGAGTTTTTCGGTCACCTCCTTCTTCCGTTCGGCGATCTGGTGATCGGAGACCGCGTCGGGGGCCGCGGGGGCTATCTCCTTCTTGACATCGTAGAGGGTCACGAAATCGTCGTTGACGATCAGGGCGACGGTGTTCAGGAGCCGTTCGGCGGCGCCGAGCGGCAGGGAGGTCGCCGCAAGCAGGAGCAGCAGGAGAAAGGGCATCGGCGTTATCTCTGTTCGGGAGCCGGTTTCGCGGCCGGAGCCGTGGCCGGAGTCGGGGTCGACGCCGGAGCCGGAGCGGGGCGGGCGTTCTTCACCGCCTCCTGCAGTTTCGACGGGTTGACGGCGGGGGCGCCGGGCTGGCGGTTCTTGTCGAACTCATTCGACGCCTTCTCGGCGCCTTCGGAAACGCCCAGATCAAGTTTGGCCAGCGCTTCTTTATTGAACTTGAAATTCAGACTCTTCTTGATGTTCTCGACCGTTTCATCGTAGGAGCCTTTCCGTTTCTCGGCCTTGAGGGTCGACTCGATGCGCGCCTTGACCTCGTCGAAGGTCTTTTCGGCCTTCTCGCGGCGGGCGGTGAGTTTGACGATGTGGAAGCCGAAGGGCGACTCGACCAGTTCGCTGATGTCGCCGATGTTCTTGAGCGCGAACGCGGCGTCGGCGAATTCCTTCGCCATCCGGCCGCCGTCCTCGGTCCTCTCGAAGAAGCCGACGTCGCCGCCGCGGCGCTTGCTCCCTTCGTCCTCGGAGTACTTGGTCACCAGTTCGTTGAACGAATTGGGATCGGCGATCTTCTTCTTGACCTCGCCCAGCACCTTCTTGGCCGTCGCCATCTTGGCCTCGCGGTCGCCCGCCTTGTTCTTGTCGAACTTGACGAGTATGTGGCTCGCCTTCACTTTTTCGGCCTGCACGAATTCCTTGATGTGTTCATCGAAGTATTTCTTCATCTCGTCGTCGCCGATCTTGATGTTCCCTTCGATCTCTTTCTGCAGGGTGACGCTCTGATAGTGACGGGAGATGGTCGATTTCAGTTTGGTGAGCAGTATCGGGTCGTTGATCGCCCCTTTCTTGAGCGCTTCACGGGCGAGCAGTTCCCCTTCGATGATCTTGCCGACGAGTTCTTCCTTTTTTTCGGGGGTATTGTAGCGCGCCTTCAGGTAAGGATTGAGTTGGTCGAGATAGGATTTTAGATACTGGTCGGTGATCTTCACGCCGTCGAATTCGGCGATGACCTCGCCGCCCGAGGTCGGGAACAGATCGATGGAATTCTGCGACGCACCCTTGCAGCCGACAAGCGCGGCAACGAGGGTAAAAATAGAAACAAGAACAAGATTTCTCACGGGTTACCTCCTCTCACAGGTATGTATGAACCGACATAATAACAAACCAGCCTCGCTTTGTATTTCAAAGGATGCGGATTGTCAAGAAAACGGACGCTTATCGTGTGCTCTCGAACACTTCGGCGGCGTTGAAGGAACTGCGGACAAAGCGGCCGGCGTAGACCTCGCGCAGGCCGATCGAAAGCCCGGACTCGCGGAGCGCCGCGAACTCGGCATCGGTCAGGTCGCGGGTGACCGGCAGATGGGCATGCGAGGGACGGAAATATTGGCCGATGGTGGCAATATCGCAACCGTGGTCATGGAGGTCGCGCAGGACCGTCCGTATCTCGTCGTCGGTCTCGCCGAGTCCGACCATGAGTCCCGATTTGGTCGTGAGTCCGCGTTCCTTCATGAACGACAGGACCCGTAGCGAGCGCCGGTAGTCGGCTTGCGGGCGGACCTCTCCGTAGAGACGGGGGACCGTTTCGACATTGTGGTTGAAGACCTCGGGCCGTGCGTCGGCGACCGTCTCAAGCGCCGCGGTGTGGCCGCGCATATCGGGGGTGAGCACCTCGACGAGCGTCGCGGGACTCACGGCGCGGACCGCCGTTATGGTTTTGGCGAAGTGTCCGGCGCCGCCGTCATCCAGATCGTCGCGCGTCACCGAGGTGATGACGACATAGCGCAGGCCCAGTTCGGCCACGGCGCGGGCGAGATCCTCCGGTTCGTCGGGGTCGAGCGGACCGGGATGCGGAGCGTGGCCGATATCGCAGAAGCGGCAGTTGCGGGTGCAGAGATCCCCCATGATGAGGAAGGTGGCGGTCTTTTTGCCGAAGCAGTCGCCGATGTTGGGGCAGTGGGCCGCTTCGCAGACCGAGTGGAGGCGGTGGCGGCGCAGGAGCCGTTTCATCTCGGTCACCTGCGGCGAGAGGACGGTGGTCTTTTTCTTGAGGATGGCCGGTTCAGACATCGTGTATCTCGGTGGCGTCAAGCGCCGCAGCGAACAGTTCGTCCAACTCGGGCTGCAGTTTCGCCTCTTCGGCGCGCGCCATGTCGAGTTTGCCGCGCGTCGCGGGCCGTTTGGGCATAAAGGCGGTGCAGGAATCGGCGCAGGGGCGTATCGAGACCTCGAAGGTGCCGATCTTTTTCGCGATGGTTATCGTCTCCTGCTTTTCGTTGGTGATGAGCGGCCGCAGGACCGGGAGCGTCTCGACCGCGTCGTTGATGCAGGTGAGGTTCTCCAGCGTCTGGCTGGCGACCTGCGAGAGCGATTCGCCGGTGACCAGCGCTTTGTGCCCGTCGCGTTTGGCTATCGCTTCGGCGAAGCGGAACATCATCCGGCGGAAGAGTATCGTCCGGTACGATTCGTGGGTCCGGGCGCGGATGAGCAGTTGGATATCGATGAAGGGGACGATGTAGAGTTTCGAGCCGGTCCCCTGATACTGCCGCAGAACGAGCGTCAGATCGCGCAGTTTGCGCATGCTTTCTTCGGTGGTGTGGGGCGGCGAATGGAAACTGATGTAGGAGGAGCGCGCGCCGCGCCGCATCGCGAGGTAGGCGGCGACGGGCGAATCGATACCGCCCGACAGGAGCGTCAGCACCGACCCGGCGCAGCCGACCGGGAGGCCGAGCGTGCCGGGGAAGCGTTCGGCGAAGATATAGATCGCGTCGGCGTCTATCTCCATCTCGAGTTCAAAATTGAAATCCTTCATCGATACGGTGAAGCGGCCGTCGCGCGCCTTGAGTATCGTGCCGGCGAGCCGTTTCTGCAGGTCGACCGAGGTGGAGGGATAGCGTTTATTGGAGCGGGTGCAGGAGACGCGGAACACCGTGCGGCCCTCGGCGAGGGCGCGGTCGGCAAGCGGGAGAGCCGCCGCCTCGATAGCCTCCCACGGAGCGTCGAGCGGCAGTCGCGCGGCGGGCGAATAGCTCGATATGCCGGGGATGAGGGCGAGCAGAGCGGTCGCGGCGGGCAGGTCTTCGTCGCGGTCGAGCGTCATCTCGATGCGCCCCCGGAACTTGCGCACCTTCCCGAACGGGCCGACGCTTTTACGGATATTCTCCACCAGCAGATCTTCGAACCAGCCGCGATTCTTCCCCTTGGTGCCGATCTCATCGTAGCGGATGAGTACCGCACGGAACATCAGTTGATCTCTTTTTTATTGAAGGAAAGGACCGCGACGGCGAGGATGATGGCGATGCCGGCGCAGGCGTAGAGGGTGGCGAAGGAGAGGCTGATGTTCTCCAGTCCGCGGCCGTAGACGAGATTGTCTTTGATGTTGAAGTGGGAGAAGTCGGGAAGGATATACCGCAGGGTGTTGATCACCTTCTTGGTGGTCTCATCGGTGTGTTTGTTTATCAGGTAGACGAGATTGTAGGAGGTGGCGCCGATGAGGTAGAAGGAAATGGCGAACAGCGCGCCGACCGCCGGTTCCACGAAGGCGCTGCAGAGTACCGCCGCCGCGACCACCAGCGCCGTCTGGAGAAATATCGTGTAGAAGGCCGGGAGGAAGGCGAAGAGCCGTTCGGGGGCGCCGTAGAAAAAGAGCATGACCCACAGGACGGCGGCCATGAACAGGATGCCCACCGCCGCGAGCAGGAGCATGCCGAGGAACTTGCCGAGCACATACTGCGGCCGGCTGATGGGGCGGGCGAGCAGCGGGTGCAGCGTCCGCAGAGAGAGTTCCTTCTGGATGATCGATATCCCCATGAAGATCGCGATGACGGTGGAGAATATCTCGATGGTGCCCAGACCGATGTCCGCGATGATGTCGACCGGTTCGCCGATGGTCATCTGGGTGATGGCGATGCCGAGGCCGAGGATGAAGAAAGCGAAGAAGACAAAGGCGTAGAGCACCTTGTGGCGCACCATCTCGAGGAAGGTGTAGCGGGCCACCAGCAGCATCTTACCCATGGGTCACCTCCGTCCCGTTCCGTTCCTGCATCCGGAAGACCACCTCTTCGAGCGTCGGGTAGAGCGGTCCCGCCTCGATCACGGTGTGGCGCCGTTCCATCACCGCCGTGAGCGCCGCGTTCATCTCCTGCTCGGAAGCGAAGGTCGCGGTGAACAGGCCGTTGGCGACGCGCAGTCCCTTGAAGGCGGCGAAGAGGGCGTCGCGGTCCTTTTCGGGCGCCGCGAAGGAGACGCGCCAGCCGATGTTCTCCCGGGGGATTATCTCCGCAAGGGTGCCGAACGAGCGCCGCACCCCCTTTTCGATGATGAGTATCCGGTCGGAAAGATCCTCGATGTCGCCCAGTATGTGCGAGGAGAAGAGGACCGCCTTGCCGTTCTTCTTGAGTTCGCGGATGATATCCTTCACCTCGCGGCGGCCGATGGGGTCGAGGCCGCTCATCGGTTCGTCCATCACCACCAGTTCGGGGTCGTGGATGATCGCCTGCGCGATGCCGATGCGCTGGAGCATACCTTTGGAATAATTGGCGAGCGTCAGGTCGCCCGCGTCGGCCAGTCCGACGGTCTTGAGGGTGGTCTCGATGCGTCCTTTGGCGGCGGCGGCGGGGATATCGGAAAGTCCGCAGAAATAGCGCAACAGTTCGCGACCCGACAGATGGCTGTAGAAATAGGGGCGTTCGGGCAGGAACCCGAGCCGCCGGAGGGCGGCCGGATCGCCCGGCGCCTTGCCGAACAGGGAAATGCGGCCGGCGGTGGGGGCGACGAAGCCCATGAGCATCTTGATGGTGGTCGTCTTGCCGGCGCCGTTGTGCCCCACAAAGCCGACGATCTCGCCCGGTCCGGTCGTGAAGGAGAGCTCTTTTACCGCTTCAATGACCTTCCAGACCTTCATCGGGTGCCGATAGGTCTTCGAAAGCCTTTCGACCTCGATGTGTGATGACATGATATCCTCCATCCAAGCACAGCGGTGTATTATTAGGGTCGGGAGGCGACATTGTCAAGTTTATGAAGCATTCGCCCTGTCCCGATGCGGTCCGCAGAGCCGCGGGAAAAAGACGGCGGCCCCTTTCGGGGCCGCCAATATCTGGGGGTGGGAGGGGAATGTGGATAAATCCACAAAAGAATGTTACTTGAAAAAAGT
>CALMRE010000112.1 GCA_937871295.1 uncultured bacterium
AGCGCCCGGAAAGGCGTACCGGACAAGTAAAGATATGCTTTGGCGGTAATGGGTAGGAAGTCCGATTCGTGCTCCAAGGGTTCTTGCAGATCGGCAATTCTCTCCTTTAGCCCTTTAACATCGTCAAGTCGAGTCTCTACTCTTTCGATCTTTTCCTCTTCGTCCTCGAACAGTTCCCTTGCAT
Organism: uncultured bacterium; assembly: GCA_937871295.1. Classification (GTDB taxonomy): domain Bacteria; phylum UBP6; class UBA1177; order UBA1177; family JAKLFG01; genus CALMRE01. Next base: position 185 of record CALMRE010000112.1, read on the forward strand.
TTTCTCGCCATGCTCCGAAATGGTATTCATCGAAAACCACGAGATCCCAGTTTATCGTGTGGAGCCATTCGTTCTTTGCTTTGATGTTTCCCCGCCTGTCTCGTCCGAGAAGGTCTTGAAAGGAGCCAAAGTACACCGCTGGCGTGTTTCTGTCGATTTGGGTGATGTCTTCTTCGGAGTTTCGTGAAAGATACTGCCAGCCGTTAAAGTCTACATGAGATTCCAGATCGGTCTGCCATGCATCCTCTACGGCCGGTTTGAAGGTCACTACGAGCACCCGTTTAGAGCCGAGTTTTTTGGCCAACTGATAGGTGGTGAAGGTCTTGCCGAAACGCATTTTGGCGTTCCAGAGGAAACGCGGAGCCCTGTTCGGGTTTTCATTCCAGATCGAATGAAAGTATTCGTATGTCTTATTTACGGCCTCAGTCTGCTCCCGGCGAATGGGGAATGTTTCGTGATGTGTGCCGGTGAATCGCTGGCCAGTGCGGAGTTCGGCGAGCACGGTTTTTACATCCTTGACCGAACAGTGCATCCACTCGCCGACGGGGTTCTCGAACTTCTTGTGGATGAGCGCGGACCGCACATCATGATCGCTAAAGATCGTGCCATCGTCGCGTTCGGCGGACTCGTCGAGTTCGATCCGGTAGTTCTTGATGGCGGCGGTCTTGACCTGCTCGGCGACGCGCTGTTTCACATCGCGCGTGGTCTGGCCCACCTTGAGCAACCCCTTGTGCGCTACATCGGCAATTGAGTAAGCGTAGATGCGCGGCCGGACTTCTGGCTTGGGCGCAAGGATTTGTTCGATGGTGTGGTTATTCATCTTTTTTTCCTTCAGGGTGATCGAATCCTGAACGCGGATCAAGTCCGGTGTATTTGAAAGACTCAACATCAGCGCGTCTGAACTGATGAATCGCGGATCGCATAGCAAATTCTTTGAACAATCCTGCATCTACGAGGGCAGCCATGTCGGACTTTTGGAGTTCCATTACCCCGCGAAAAAGATCAGCCTCGTCCGTAGTCAAGACATCATGCAGGTTCTTCTCAATGTCATCAGACAGGTACATGAATGCATTGATCCGCTTGGCAAGGAAGCTCAATCGTTCTGCCAGGTCTTTTTCCTTTTGGTTTTTATCTTGCTCGTCTTCACAGGCATCTGCCTCGTCAGAGGCTCCCGCCTTTCCTTTAACCTTTTTTAGTTCCGGCGTCTCGTTTATGACATTTGCGTCATCATCCCTGCTTTCGGATCGTTTTTGCTTTGTAACGGGAATGCGGGTGAGTGCCTGTCGAGCCTCTTCGTTGAGTAGCTCTAATTTCGAAACCTGTGGGTTAATGAACTTCTTGGATTGCATCTGGTGGGTATCGATAGAGGTGGTTTGGAAAGCGATATCAATAATGACATCCAGAGGCACCGGAGTCATCTTAGTGCCGTCGAACCCAAGAACTGGCAGGTATTTGCGGAGTTCCTGAACATCCTTGTCGGCATCTTTGCCGTCCCCCAAACGCATCCCATAGTCGGCAAAAAGACGAAGAGCCCGATTGGGAGCGAAATCGAGCACAAGGCAGCGTGGCTTGACAACTTTCTCTTCATGGGGATCGGTGCCATTCGGGTTCCACAGTGACCACGGAGACTGAACGCGGAACGCCGCTTGGAAATAACTCTCGGGCGACTCGAGGTTATTGAGCATCAGAATGGCCGACCACTGCGGTAGCGTGATGCCGGTCAGAAGTTTTCCGCAAGTGAGCGTGATCGTCTTCGTATCATACCCGTTTTTGATCGCTTCTCGGACAGGAGGCAGAGCGGCGAGACCGATACCGGCTTTTATGCCCGCCACAGACAATACCTTGAATTGTTTCCAAAAAGCCTCATTCTGTGGTTCTTTGAATAAGTTTCTCATCGCGAATACTGCTGCGACTGTCGGTAGGAACCAGACCGAGTGGTTCATGCAAGGAAGAACCTTGGTGTCTGCGTATGGGAAGGGTTTGGCGATGCCCGCATTTAAGGATTTAAGGGCAGCATCTATATCATTACCTCTAAGCCATTCCAGCCACCCCTGAACTTGGTCTTTATGAGTGAACGATGCGTTTTCATCGTTGCCAGTAGCTGCAAAGAAAGTGTTGAGGTCAAATTCATTGCGCTCGCCTTCGACAGCGACCACGCGGAGCTTCTCAGGTAGTTCATAAACTAGAAGATTCATTTGCGGCAGTGCACCATAGCGATTCCATTTATCAGGATTCTTTGTGGCGAACTCTTCTTTGACGCGTTGTTCGTCGGTGTAGGTCCAGTTGAATATCTGCTCCTCAGAGAATTCTCTGCTCGCTATCGCGCGGAACGGCGTGCCGGAGAGGCAAAGAAATACTTGACCCTTGATGTGGTCGAGCCGTTCAACTAAATCCTTTTCAGCATTCTCCTCCGTACCGTCCCCATGTATGTCCGCAAGATCAGCCTTTCCTTTTCCCACCTCTCCCGACAAAAGCTCTCGAGTAACATCATTCCACGCACCGTAATGATACTCATCCACGATTACAAGGTCCCACTCTACTTCATGTATCCATCGGTTGTGATCCTTTATTGCGCCATCCACGGTTCGTCCACGCAGGTCTTGGAGAGATGAGAAGCAAACAAGCGGCGTATCGGCATCGACTGTCGAGGGGTCGGTTTGGGAAGTGCGCGAGAAGAAATCCCACCCATCAAAATCGATGTGTGTCTCTAGATCGGTCTGCCACGCATCTTCAACGGCCGGTTTGTAGGTGACGACCAACACCCGCTTGGCATTGCGTCGCTTTGCAAGGTGGTAGGCGGCGAAGGTCTTGCCAAAGCGCATCTTTGCGTTCCACAGGAACCGTGGCTCCCGTCCGTCGGTCAAGGCGGTACAAAAGTAGGCATCGGCCATCTTGATGGCTTGCTTCTGTTCGTCTCTAAGGTCGAATTTTTTATCGCGAACCCTAGTGAAAGGCTTCCCCTCGTAGACACTGTTGTAGGCAGATTTAACCTGCTCGATAGAGCATATAAACCACTCTTTCCCGCCGCCGTCTGTATGGTGCGTTACCCCGTCCATCTGCTTGAGAACATCGTGGACATCTACATCTCCGAAGATGCGACCATCGGCTGCAACGGCAGGTTCGTCCATCAGGATTTCAACCTTATCCAACAAACCGGGCGTGTTCACCTGCTCCTTCACACGGTCATGAACTGAACGATCGGTTTCGCCAACTTTGATGCGGCCAGCAAACTCGGCGAGGTTCAGGCGATATGCGTAAATGCGTTTCTTTGAAATGTCAGGCGATGAGGGATTATTAAGCGGGTTATTCATCGTCTTTTTCGTCGAGGTTCATTTCCTTAACCTGAGACTCGATGTATGACTGCTCTTTTTGCGTGATTCCGTACTTCGTGTAAAGAATTTCATCCGTCCAAGTCCGATCCCATGACTGTTGCGGAATCCATGAATAGGTTGAACGAAGTGCGTGCTGCGTAATTTTCCGAAGCGAAACGAGGAAGCGGAAGAACCGAGTTCTGGAATAGTCCTGGAAACTAGTCGCCGCCTTTTTACTCGCGAATGGCCCTGCGACCAAATACGTCTGCGTGCACACCGATTCAGGAGGCGTCACGATAGAAGGACCGAGAACGAACGCGGGAATTGCGCCGCGCTCCCCGTATGCTTCTGGAAGAAGCACTTTCCACGAATCAATCAGGTGCGCATTCTTTCGAATGCCGGATCGTGCAGTATGCACCACCACACGTTTTCCAGGGTCTGTTATGTAAATGGCAACCGATCCGTGAAACGGTTTGTCCTTATATTCGGCAAAGTTCGTGGCTAGGCCAAATGGCGTATCCCCGCTCACGAGGTCTGCGACCGAAGGTTCGTTCAAGCGTTGAATTTTCTTTAGAATGCTAATCGCCCGCGCGTCTCGCACAAAGATGTCGAACTCATCCAACTTGCGAACGACCGGCGGCTGCTGTTCGTCTCCAAGCACGAGATTATATTTGCAGTCGCCTTGATGACTTTTGTCCCACAAGAAGTAACCAACCCCGCCTTCAAAATCAACGCCGGGAAATGCAGTGGACATCTTCGTGTAGTCAACGAGGTGGCTGATGTGCTTACCGGTAAGCATCGCTTTTCTGAAATCATCCATGCCGCGCCCCCCAGCCAGCCATCTTGACGGGATGACCATGCTCAAGAAACGTGGGTCAAGGTTCAACGCCTGCTCTACAAAGAGATGGTAAATGGACGAATCGCTCGTGCCACCTGCGCCTCCCTTCATCTGATACGGTGGATTTCCAATGATCACATCGAATTGCATGTCGCCTCCAAATATCTCGGCGAGCCGAGTCTTGATGTTATCGGTGTGAATGAATGCGTAGGCGTGGGTTTCGAGGCCGGGCGCTCGGTCGAATACGGACCCGGCACCACAGAATCTGCACTTCCCAGCAACCCAATCGTGCTCCATCCGCTCAAACCAGATGTTGCCCTCATCGCTGGTGAAGGTTTTGGCAATGGAGTGTGCTCCATTAGCGTATTTTGAACAATAGACGCTCCGTCGAGCGAGCAAACTGGTGAGATGCGTGATAGCGATACCAAATACCTGCTTAGTCAGAATATGATCCACGCGCTCTTGGAGATCCGGCATTTCATCCGCCAATCCTTTGGTCAGGCGACTGGTGATCTCCCGCAGGAAGATGCCCGACTTGGTGCACGGGTCAAGAAACTTCACGGAACTGTCGGCCCAAATGTTCGCCCCGTTGTGGTCTGCCGCCCACGCCTCGGCCAGCGTGTCGAGCATCCGGTTGGCAAAGTCAGGCGGCGTAAAGACCTCGTCGTTGGATAGATTGGCGATGCAGGTCAGTACATCCGGGTTGCGCCCACGAATCGAAAAACTCATGCGGTCTCCTCCGTCGAGTTACTGAACGCGGCCAAATCGCTCACGGTCATCGGGTGGTAAGACTTTATCGGCCTGAACAGTTCGTGTTTTCCCAAGGTCGCGAATATCGAATCTTCTGCACTGAATGCCGATGAGTTGGTGAGGGATTCAAAGCAGAAGTCGCGTCGTTGGAATTTGCCCTTGCCGATGTAGCCCCACTCGGCAAAGGATATTGGCTGGTCATCGTGAGTAAGCATCGTCAATGCATCACCGTGCACAAGGTTCTGCGAAAGCACATATGAGGCGGCTCGGTACAATTCATCCGATTCCTCAAGGTTCAGGTAGTCAGCGAAGATATCCAGCAGGTTGGCACGGCACTCGAATATATTGTCCGCCAAGAGTTCAATTCCGTAAATGCACATCAGCGCGAGGAGGGCGTACTGCCGGCGCTCGAAGTCGGACTTGCCATACTTGAGTTCTACGGCGGCGAGTTTGCGGCGGAGGACTTGGACGAGGAAGTTGCCGCTTCCGCAGGCAGGTTCCAAAAAGCGGGAGTCAATCCGTTCCGTCTCGCCTTTCACCAAGTCGAGCATCGCCTCGACCATCCACGCCGGGGTGAAGACTTCCCCGTGGTCGGCAACGCGCTGTTTGGATTTGATCAGGTCCATGGATAATTCCAATCTCTCATGTCGTTCCAAAATCTACTTCTTCCCCTTTCCATATGCAATTTATTTCCTTGTTGACGGCGGGGGACACTAATTAGTTTTCCGATTGGGATGAGCCATTGCCTGACGATTCTGTTTGGTCTTCGACAAATTCATAGGACTTGCCTGGCATGGACTTAATAGATGTTACGATATCATTAATTTCGTTCCTTGTCTGGAACCACTTTATACCAAACGCAATCGCCAAGCCAACACATATTAACCCTACTAAGTAATTGAGGAATAGTGAAAGGTTTAAAATAAATGGTTTCGGCGTATCATTGATCGCATTTATAATACACGGAGTTCCCATGCCTATGCAAAAAAGAAAAAACTCCCTCCACGAATTATTGCAGGCACGAATCAACGAATCTAGTTGTTCTTGAGACAATCCATAATCCTCTTTTATAGGATTTATATGCAGGATGCGATCTGTTTGGCGCGTTGATCCTGATTTTGACTCTGCCATTCCCCTCTCCTTTAGATGACTAGGCCATGATTTTTACGAAAAGAGGAATTGATGCTATTTCTTTTTTATCGACAACAAGAGAGATTGTGTGTGTTCCCGAGCTCTCAATTTTCAAGCCGTTTATATTCATTATTACATTGACCGAAGCAGAGGGCATCAAAGAATCAGTTGATTTTACATCAAGCTTAATGGTGGCTGGGGCTATTATTCCCTTTGACTTTGAATCCTTGAGGGCAATTTCAATATTATGCAAGCCATATTCTGTTGGCTTAAATCTAATTCTAATGGCTACTGCACATGCGGGATGCGTAGCCGGTAAGGATTTTACTAAAATAGTATCGAACGCACCCAGCACATTCAATTTTCCTTGAGAATCAGTCGCGGCATCGCTGAGCAAGAAGGTCTCAATAATCATGGTTTTCTCCTTTGATGGTTAGCTGTTTGTCATTATAAGAATCCATCGGACTCACATCTAAATTTTACTATATTGCGCTCCCCGCTCCCCACCATCCTACTCCGCCGTCCTCACGCACCGCACCTTCCCATCCACAAAACTCTTCTCCAGCGTCCCCACCGACGCATCATAGAAACTGATCAACTTTCACACCCCGCCAATATACGCCCGCAAAACTCCCGAATCAAGAAATTTCCGCCACCATCCGCTTACTCCTTCTCCTTTTCCAAGGAGAAGGCCGGGATGAGGTCATTCCATTCCTTCCGCGCACACCACCCGAATTGTAGGGGCGATCCTCGTGATCGCCCTAAATAACGGTCGCGCCAATACGGGCGAATACAAGATTCGCCCCTACGGGAACATCGTGGGACCGGGCGGACACGCCGGTCCGCCCCTACGGAACCGGTAGGGGTGCACCGATGCTTGCCAAGCCATAGCCGTGTGGCGACGGCTGGTGTGCACCCGGAGACATTCAGCGGAGCCGGGGCGGAGCCCGGAAAACCCTTCGGAGGTATCGACCTAATTTCCCGATCCCGCCCCATAGAACGCTCCATTCCGGGGGAAAACAACAGCGCCCCTTCTACCTGTCGAGGGAGAAGGTGACCGCAGGTCGGATGAGGGTTTTCTGAACACCCTCACCTCAATCCTCTCCCTCCACAGGGCGAGGATGAAATTTGCGGAGGAGAAGGCATCGCGGTCAATGAGGGGGAACCGGACGCCCTCTTCCACCCCGCATCACTTTGTAAGATACCGCCTACACGAAAAAAGATTCACTTTCGGCGGAAGTATTTTATAACCGTCCGGAACAACAGGAGAAAGTCGGCAATGTCGCCGGCGGCGATCATTTTCCCCTCCTTTCGGCTCCTTGCGCGGGTCGGCCCGAGGCGATCTTTACCGATATCGTTGACCTATCGGCGCGGTTCGCTATGATAGCGCTATGAAACTCTCCCGGTGCGACATGGTGCGCGCGGCCGCCGCGCTCTTTTTCCTGTTGCTGTTCTTCGTGTGGGGGACCGCCGGGCGGGTCTGGATTCCGTTCGAACTCTATTTCCCCCATCTCCATCTGCTGTTCCTCGGGGCGACGGCGCTGTTCCTTGCGCCGCCGGTACGCCGCGCCGCGGCGCTGCTGCGCGACCGTATCGTGCCGCGCCGCTATATCCTGTTCCCGCTCATCGCCTTCTGCGCGACTCTCGCGATCAATCAACTGGTCTTTCAGGGTCTGCCGCACATTCAGGACAGCATCAACTACCTGTTCATGGCCGAGCAGTTCGCCGCCGGGCGGCTCGACTATCCGATGCATCCCTACTACGAATTCTTCCGGTTCCTCTATCTCATTCCCGACGGGGAGAAGATCTATTCGCTGTTCCTTCCCGGCTATTCGTTCCTGCTGGTCCCGTTCGTGCTGTTCGGCGTTCCGTTCCTCGTCAATCCGCTGCTCACCGCCGCCAATGTCGCCCTGCTGGGGCGGCTGACCGACGATCTGTACGGGGAGCGGGTGTCGGCCGTCGCGATGGCGATCGCCGTCACATCGAGCTTCCTGATGGTGATGGGCGGCACCTTCATGGCCCATCCGTTCTGCGCCTTCCTGACGCTCGCGGCGGTCTTCCTGTTCCTCCGGGCGCGCCGCGCGGCGACCGGAAAAAGGGCGCTTCTCTACGCCGCTCTGGCCGGTTCCGCGCTCGGCTGGCTGGTATTCACCCGGCCGCAGAACGCGCTGTTCCTCGCCCTGCCGCTCGCGCTGGCGGCGCTTGTCGAGATACGCCGCGCCGGGACGGTGCCGCGCGGACTGGCGCTCACCGCCGCCTTCCTGCCGTGGCTCGTCGCCCTTTTTCTCTACAACGCCCACTACACCGGCGACCCGCTCCTGTTCAAGCAGGATCCCTATTTCGATGTCAGCGAGCCGAATGAATTCTGTCACCGGTTCGGCATCGGGAGCGGCTGTCCGAACTCCAACTGGACGGTGCTCCCCGCGGAGGGACTCACGTGGTCGCACGCCTTCTATGTCACCTACCGGCGCCTTTCGCCGCTGCTGCTCAACACCTTCGTCCATCCGTTCCTGTTCCTGCTGGTCCCCGCCGCCTTCCTCCTCTACCGGAACGGGCGGCCGAAGCGGGAACTGTTCCTCGGAACGTTCTTCCTTTCGTCGGTCGCGGGCTATTTTTTCTTCTACTTCGACGGTAATGTCTTCGGCCCGCGCTACTACTACGAGACCACCTTCTTCCTGATCGCGCTCGCGGCGCTGGGGTTGACCGCGCTGGCGGAACGACTCGCGCTCCTGCGACGGGGAATGCTCGCGACCGCGGCGCTCGGCGGTTTTTCGGTCGCCGCGCCGCTGACGGCCGCCGTGCTGGTCATCCCGCCCCTCTTCGCCGCCTATTCGCTCGGTTTCTGGAAGGTGGAAAAGTCGCTGTCCGAATCGGTCGAAAAACTCGGTCTCCATAACGCCGTGGTGTTCGTCGACCACGAGGAACTGATCGGGTCGGGCTTCGTGGTGATGCAGCACGACGACTGGGAAAAGAACGACATCATCTATGTCCGCGATCTGGGGATACGGCCCAACAGCGCCCTCATGCACCACTTCGCGGCGCAGGGGCGGAGTTTCCACCGCGCCCGCTACGAACGGATACAGGGCAATGTCCGTCCGCCGGTCATCGAGCCGGTGACCGAGATCGAACTGCCGGAGCACTATATCGTGGCCGAGATGGAGGATAAGCGCTATCCGCTCCGCGGCGAGCCCGATTACTGCAACACCTATCCCAACCGCCCCGATCTGGACAAGTACAGCGCCCTGCCGCCCCCCGGCGCGCTGGGGATCGGGTTCTCGAAATCGGCCTTCTTCTGCCGCTTCCGCGACCCCGGCGAATACTACACCTTCGGCCAGCAGATCGCCGTGGGCGGCCGTTATGCGCTGGACTTCGTCGGGGTCACCGGCCCGGAGATGGGGCGTTTCCGGCTCTTTGTCGACGGACGGCCGGTCGGGAGCGTCGATCTGACCGGGGAGCGGCATGAAAAGGTGGTCCGACGGCTCGAGACCGAACTCGCGCCGGGCTTTCATTTCCTGCGGCTGGAACCGGAAGAGACATCGCGCGATATCTATTTTCTTCTTGATTTCGTCGAGTTTCTGAAGTTAACTCCGTAAGGAAACCACACGGGAGAGACCCATGCGACGGATACTGGTCACCGGCGGCGCCGGGTTCATCGGCTCGCACCTCTGCAAACGCCTGCTCGACGAGGGCAACGAGGTGGTCTGCCTCGACAACTTCTCGACCGGCAGTCGCAAGAACATCCAGCCGCTGCTCGCCCATCCCTATTTCGAACTCCTCACCCACGACATCGCCGTCCCGCTCACGCTGGAGGCCGACCGCATCTTCCATCTGGCCAGCCCCGCCTCGCCGGTCCGCTATCAGCACCAGCCGGTCATGACGGTGCGTACCAACGTGCTCGGGTCGCTTACGGCGCTCGAGATCGCGCGCGCCACCGGCGCGACCATCCTGCAGGCCTCCACCAGCGAGATCTACGGCGATCCCGAGGTCCATCCGCAGGTCGAGAGTTACTGGGGGAACGTCAATCCCATCGGACCGCGCAGTTGCTACGACGAGGGGAAACGGTGCGCCGAGACGCTCTTTTTCGACTACCGGCGGCAGTACGGCATCAAGATAAAGGTCGCCCGCATCTTCAACACCTACGGTCCGCTCATGGCGGCCGACGACGGCCGCGTGGTGAGCAATTTCATCGTGCAGGCGCTCCGGGGCGACGATATCACCCTCTACGGCGACGGCTCGCAGACCCGGTCTTTCTGCTATGTGGCCGATATGATCGACGGCCTGCTGCGGCTCATGGATACCGGACCCGACTTCACCGGCCCGGTCAATCTCGGCGACCCGCACGAGGCGACGATGCGCGAACTGGCCGAGACGATCCTGCGGCTCACCGGATCGCGGTCACACCTCGCTTTCAAACCGCTGCCCAAGGACGATCCGAAACGGCGCTGTCCCGATATCACGCTCGCCAAGAAAGAACTCGGCTGGCGGCCTACCACCTCGTTCGAAGAGGGGCTCACCGCCACCATAGATCACTTCAGAAAATTGCTTTGACCGTCAGGAAGGCGATCCCCGCCGCGGCGTAGCAGGCCCGGTAGAGGGCGCGGTGGCGCAGGAAGCGCCGCTGGACCGGCGCGCCGGAGAACAGCAGGAAGGCCGACGCCGACTGGACCGCCGACGCGGCGAGGAACGGCGCCGCCTGCGCGGCCGGCAGATGGCCGCGCTGACAGATGGCCAGCAACAGCCCGAAGGCGGCGAAGGTGAGCGCCAGATGGAACACGATCCACGGCCGCACCCCGAACCGCACCGCCCCCGAAACGAGTCCGGCCTCCCGGTCGGCGTCGCGGTCGATCAGTTCGTGGTTGACGTGCCCGGCGCTGAGGATGAGCCCGAAATAGAGCGCGAAGGCGGCGGCGACCGGGCCGAAGGTCCCGAAGAGGGTCCAGCCGGTCAGGAACTGCGCCGCGCCCCCCGCGATGTGGGTGAGCGTCCCGGCGACCGGCACATATTTGGTCCCCCGCTTCGGATAGGAATAGAGCGCCGACAGCAGAAAGACCGCGGCGGCGCAGGGAAGGGCGCGCGGCGCGACCGCGAAGAAAAGGGCGAAGGAGGCGGCGAGCGCGGCGGCCGCCGCAAGTTGGTAGCGGCGCTCCGGCGCGACCGCGGCGACCGTCAGCCGCGGGTTGGCGATATCTTCGCGCAGACCGGCCCAACTGTTGAAGGCGTAGACCGCGAGCATCGTCAGGTAGGCGGCGAGAAAGAACAGCCACGGGCGGAGCGCCCCGAACGCGGCGGGGTCGGGAGCGGAAAAGAACGAACCGATGAAGATGAAACCCGACACCAGCAGCGCCTCGGCAAGACGGTAGGACCGCAGGGTCCGCGCGATATCGCGGTGGGCGCTCTGTCGGGTGCTCATGGAGGGACCATACCGGAAAAAACGGGAAAAAGCAAACTCGCGCGCCGTTCCTGTTGACCTGCGCGCGCCGTTCGGTATGATGGCGGCATGGATCGTCGCCGCCGGGACATACCGGGCCTCCTTTTCGCGGCCCTTTTTTTCCTCGTACTTTTCGTCTGGGCGACCGGCGGGAAGTTCTGGATGCCCGCGGCGATCCACTTTCCCCTGTTCCATCTCCTCTTCGCCGCGGCGACCGCCGTCGCGCTGCTGCCGCCGGTCCGCCGGGGGGCCGCCGCGCTGTGGGGCGCCGTGGTGCCGCGCCGCGATATCGTGTTCCCGCTTATCGCCTTTTCGCTGACGCTGGCGATCCACCTGATCGTCTTTCAGGGGCTCCCCCACATACAGGACAGCCTCCATTTCCGGATGATGGCGGACCAACTGGCGGCCGGGCGGATCGACCATCCGATGCACCCCTACTACGAATTCTTCCGGTTCCTCTACCTCGTTCCCGACGGTGAGAAGATCTATTCGCTGTTCATTCCCGGCTACCCGCTGTTCCTCGTTCCCTTCACCGCGACGGGGCTTTCCGTAGCGGCCAATCCGCTCCTGACCGCCGCCAATGTCGCCCTCACCGGACGGCTCGCCGACGATCTTTTCGGGCCGCGCGTCGCGGCGGCCGCGATGGCGCTGGCGGTGCTCTCGAGTTTCCTGATGGTGATGGGCGGCACCGGCATGACCCACCCCTTCTGCGCCTTCCTGACGCTCGCCGCCCTCTTTTTCTTCCTGAGGGCGCGCCGCGAAGGAACGGGACGGCGCGCGCTCCTGCTGAGCGCCGCGGCCGGTTTCGCGATCGGCTGGCTGCTGCTGACCCGGCCGCAGAACGCCACCTTTCTGGCCCTGCCGCTCGCGCTGGCGGCGCTTTTCGAGATACGCCGCGCCGGGACCGTCGCGCGCGGGCTGGCCCTCACCGCCGCCTTCCTCCCGTGGGCGGCGCTCCTGATCGGCTTCAACTACACCTACACGCACGATCTTTTCACCCTCCGGCAGGACACCTATTTCAACTACAGCGAACCGAACGACGACTGCTTCGGGCTCGGTCTGGGCCGCGGCTGTCCCAACGCCGACTGGCTGGTGCTCCCCGAAGAGGGACTCACGTGGGACCACGCCCTGCACGTCACCTACCAGCGCCTCTCCCTGCTCATCGTCAACACCTTCGGCCACCCCCTGCTGTTCCTGCTGGTCCCGCTCCTCTTTTTTCTGCGCGGCGGCCGCCCGCTCAAACGGGAGATATTCATCGCCGCGCCGTTCCTCGCGTCGGTCGCCGGCTACTATTTCTACTATTTCGACGGCAATGTCTTCGGTCCCCGCTACTACTACGAGACCACCTTCCCGCTCCTCATTCTCGCGGCGGCCGGGCTTACCGCGCTCGCCGACCGCATCGCCGCGTCGGCCCGTCCGCGGATCGGCGGGGCCGCGCTCGGCGGGTTCCTCTTCGCCGCTTACCTGTTCCACGCGGTGTTCGTCCTGCCGCCGGTCCTCTCCACCTACCGCGACGACTACTGGGGCGTCAGCCGCGCCCTGTCGCGCACCGTGGAGGCGCTGGGGATCCGCAACGCCGTGGTCTTCGTCCAGCCGGAGGAACTGATCGGTTCGGGCTTCGCAATGATGCGGCACGACGACTGGGAAAAGAACGATGTCCTCTATGTCCGCGATCTGGGCGACCGCGCCAACAGCGCCCTCATGCACTATTACGCCGCGAAGGGACGGACCTTCCACCGCGCCCGCTACGACGGCATCCTGACCCGCCGCAACCCGCCCCGGATCGAGCCGCTGGGCCAGCCGACCCTGCCGCCCGGGTACATCGTCGCCGAGATGGAGGATAAGCGCTATCCGCTCCGGGGAGAACCCGACTACTGCAACGAATATCCCCACCGCGACGACCTCTACAAATACCTCTCTATACCGCCCCCCGAGCAACTGGGGCTGGGCTTCTCGAAACGGGCCTTCTTCTGCCGTTTCCGCGATCCCGGCGAATACTACACCTTCGGCCAGCAGATCGCTCTGCCGGGCCGCTACACCATCGATCTGACCGGTGTGTCCGGTCCCGACATGGGCCGGTTCCGGCTCTTCATCGACGACGCGCCGGCGGGGTCGGTCGATTTCACCGGGGAGCGTTACGACAAGGTCGTCCGGTCGGTCGAGGCCGAACTGACCGCCGGGTTCCATCTCCTGCGGCTCGAGCCGGAAGATACGGCGCGCACGACCTATTTCCTCCTCGATTTCGTCGAATTCATCCGCTCCGGGGGAGAGTGAACCGATGCTCCGCATCCTGCGCAACAGTATCATTCTATTCTTCATCATACTGTTCTTCTCGCTCTGCAACCTGGCGCTGTGGGCGGTGACGCGCGATCCGGTCCGTCAGCGGCGGGCCGTCCAGCGTTCGACCCGCTTCTGGATACGGGCGACGCTGCGGGGGCTGAACATCTCCTTCTCGGTGAGCGGCGCGGAGCACCTGCGCGGCGACCGCAACTACTTCCTCATCGCCAACCACATCTCCTACGCCGATGTCCTCATCCTCTACGCCCTGCGCCCGCTGACCGGCATCACCACGGTCGAGGTCGAAGGGGGCGGGCTGGACGGCTTTCTGGCGAAGATGGGGGGCTCGCTCTTCATCGAACGGCGCAGCGTCAAGCATCTGCGCGGGGAACTGGCCAAGGTGACGGCGATCCTGCGCGCCGGGTTCGATGTGCTGATCTTCCCCGAAGGGACCACCACCGACGGCAGAAGTCCGATGAAGCCCTTCAAGACCGCCTTTTTCGCCGCCGCCGCCGAGGCGCCGGCGCCGCTGCTGCCCATCGCCATCCGCTACGAAACGGTGAACGGCCGCCCGGCGCGGGAGGGCGATCTGCTCGAAAGCGTCGCCTACTACGGCGACATCTCGTTCATGGCCCACGCCAAGAAATTCCTCGCACTCAAGAGCATCACCGCCGCGGTGACGATACTGCCGCCGGTCGAGGCGACGGCGCACCACCGCGACGAACTCGGCGCAACGCTCCGGGAGCGGATACAGGCGGAGAGGGACGGACACCCTCAGTCCTGACGGACAGCTCCCTGCGACAGGGAGCCTT
>CALMRE010000113.1 GCA_937871295.1 uncultured bacterium
GCGAGAGAGAGGGAGATAGAGCAGGCCCGCAAAGAGATCGAAAAAAACGAGGAGAAGATAAACAAAGAGCGGACCGCGGTCGATGAAGAGGTGCGACAGCTACTCGATAAGCAGGAAAAGGAACTGCAGGCGCACAACAAGAAAAAGGATGCCCTGCGCAAGCGCATCGATTCGCTGGAGAGCGGACGGAACGAATTCGCCGACAAGGTGGAACGGCGCGCCGACGAACTGAAAAGCAAAGAACTGGAGAAACTACAGTCGCGATTCCTCAAGGAGCAGGAGAAACTGGCGGAGAAAATAGCGACGCTGGAGCGAAAGGACCCGCCCGATGAAAAGAAGATCAAGGCGCTCGAAAGCAAATTGACGGCGCTGGAGCAGGATCTTGAGAAAAAACGGACCGCCTTGAGCGAGACCTATCGGCGCGGCGCCGATGAGCATCTGTTGAAATATGATCGGAAAGTTGAAGAGTTGCAAAAGAAAATGACCGTTCTTGAAAAAGAAGAGGCGGCCATCGCGCAGAAGGCTCAGAAGAAGATAGACCAAAGGGAAGCGCTCTTTAAACAACATATCGCCCAGTGGCACAAGGAGCGGACAAAACGGGAGAAACTCATCGCGGCGATGGAAAAGAACAGCGTCAAAAGGATCGCGGCGGCGGGACGGGAAGCGCAAAAGATGCGCGAACAACTCAAGAAACGGATCGGCGGCGAGAAGGACAAGATCGTCGCGGCCGAAAAGGAAAAGATATCGCAACGCTACACCGCACGCTTCAAGGCCGAGGTCAACCGGTTCATCGAGCGCACCGCCGCCACCAAGAAGATATACCTGATGCTGAGCGACGCCTATGCCCGGCTGGGGGAACGGTCGCTGGCGGGCGACGATCTGCCCGAGGCGCGGCGCCATTTTCACCGCGCCATTTATTACGATCCCGCGAACAAACGGGCGGAAAAGGGTATCGACCAGATACGCCGGCAGACCGTAAAACTCTACGAGACCGCAATGGCCATGAGCGATAATGAGCCCGACAAGGCCCGCAGTTCGCTTGAAACGATCATAAATTCTCTGAAGCCGACCAATCCGGTCTATGTGCGTTCATTCATCGCGCTTCGGGAATTATCAAGATAGAAGACCCTTCTTATTCCTCGTCGAGCAGGAGCCGCCGGTAATCGAACTGGCTCGAAGCGCGCACAAGCAACACCGATCCTACGCCGGAAAGAAGCGCGTCCATTCGTGCGACATAGTCGTCCGTCCCTTCCTCTGACGGCCCGCCTAGGCCGGCAAGGACCAGATCGGTCCGTTCGGAGACCGCGCCCAGCTGTTCACCGGTGCTGCGATCGTCGCGGATAATGAGATGCGGCGTCGCCTCGATACGGGCCGCCGCGATGATGGCGCCGAGCCGCTCCTCCGACTTGCGTGCGGCCGACTCCGAATCGACCAGCACGCACAGCCGTATCTGCGCGCCGCTCCAATGATCCGAAGAGGTGAGAAAATGGGCGAGCAACAGCATCAGTTCCACATTGCGTTCGCGGCCGCCCCACCAGATATCTATCGTCTTGCGCATACCGAAGGAACGGTCGGGATGATGGCGCAGGAACAGCAGGTTGTGGTCGAGCGCCAGCAGACCGCGGACCAGTTCGGTGAACGGGGCGTGTTCCATGCGGGGACAGGCCCACTCCATCAGGACGGTGTTCGGCGTCATGCCGGGGAACCCGAGCGCCTGCGACGCGTCGAGGATACCCCTTTCCGGCTCCTCGGTCACCAGTAACCGTACCATCGTCTCGGGCGCCACCTGCTCGATGACCTCGCGGGTCTGCGTCTCCCTATCGCGCAGACGAGGAGCCTCCTCCTTCAAAAGGCCGGGAATGACATGACAGTAGGTGGTGACACCACGCCAGTGGAACAGCCAGCCGGCCATGTCGGCTATCGCGCGCCGTTTGCCCGGATCGTCGCCGAACACGATGACATTCGGGCGCCAGTTCTTGCCGTCGGGCGGGCGACTGTCGAGGTAGAGGATGCCGCGGTGGACCGCCGCGGTGAAAAAACCGCGCCAAGTATCGATCGGCTGGGTCTGCATCTGCCGACGCTGAAGCAGGACGAAGATGGTGACCATGGCGACGGTGGCGGCGAGCATCGCGAGCGTGTCTATCTTGAACATGATGCCGAAACAGGTGACCGCCCCGACGAAACTGACCCACGCGGGGGTCCGGAAGGTCGGACGGAAGCTGGGAATACGCGACCAGGTCTGGATGCCGCAGGCAAGGCAGGCGAACCCGTAACTGGAGAGGAAGAACATCGTGATGAGCGGCGCGATGAGGTTGAGTTCGCCGATGAGTATCCCCGCCTCGGCGATGAGGAAGGTGAGCGCAAGCCCGATGCGCGGTTCGTTGAGCGGCCCGTGCCCCTTGGCAAAAATGCGCGGCACCACCCCGTCGATGGCGAGCGCCTGCAGGTAACGCGGCGCGCCGAGTATGCTGCCGAAGGCCGACGAGAGCGTCGCGGCGAACATCCCGGCGATGACCAATACCGGGAAACGCGCGAGCTTGAGCCAGATCATCTGGTCGTTCCGGAGCGTTGCGCCGTCGGCCACCGCGCCGAGATAGATCGGCACCGTCAGATAGATGATCATCCCCACGGCGATCGCGATGAGGGTCCCCAGAGGTATCGAGCGGCGCGGATCCTTGAGATCGCCCGACATCGCGACACCGGCGGTAAAGCCGGTGACCGCCGGGAAAAAGACGGCGAACACCGTCTCGAACCCCGCCGAGTTCGCGGAGAACCAGAGGGGGACCGCCGACGCGCCGGCATCGGGCAGAGGCGTCCCGGTGAAGAGCGATACGAGTGAGAGCGCGATGGCGAGCAGGACGAAATACTGTATCCGGAGCGCGAGCGAGGTACTGATGTAGCTGATGACCGCCACGATGATGTTCGCCCCGGTCCCGACGAGCCGACGCATACCGATGGTGTTCCCGATGCCGAAGAATTCGAGGAACGATTCGGTGAAACCGATGAGGTAGAGACTGGTGCTGAAGGCGAGCGCGAAAAAGAGCGCGATGCCGATGGCGCCCCCCATCGGCAGGCCGAGACTGCGCGATATCATGTAGTAGTCGCCGCCGGTCCGGGTCGTCCGGTTGGTGGCGATGGAACTGATGCTCATGCCGGTGGCGAACGAGACCACATGGGCGAACAGGACGATGAGGATGGTCCCCACGATGCCGGCGTTCCCCACGACCCAGCCGAAACGCAGATACATGATGACGCCGAGAATGGTCAGTATCGAGGGGGTGAAGACCCCTTTGAAGGTGCCGAATTTCTCGGCCCCGTTCCCGGCCGCGGGCGCTTGATCGTTCATGATGTTCAACTCCGGGATAGCGTGCGGACCGATTCTACCCGCGCCCGACGGAAAGTAAAGAGTATGCCGTACATTCAACCCATGCTACAGCAGGCCGCTCTGCCGGAAGGAATAAAAGGCATCCTTGCCGATGATGACATGGTCGATTATCTCGATGCCGAGCAGTTTCCCCGCCTCCGACAGCCGCCGCGTCAGCGCAAGGTCGTCGGACGACGGTTCGACGCTCCCCGAGGGGTGATTGTGAGCAAAGACGATCCCCGCCGCCCGGTCTGCGATGGCGTCGGCGAAGACCTCGCGCGGGTGGACGAGGCTCTGGGTGAGCGTCCCGATGAAGACGACCCGCTGGGCGATGAGCCCGCCCGCCCCGTCGAGCGTCGCGGTGAGGAAATGTTCCTGCCGCCGGTCGCGGTACTCCCGGAATATCTCGACGACACTTTCGGCGTTGACTATCCTCCGCCCCTCTTTCTTGACCAGATAACGCCGCCCGAGTTCGAACGCCGCCATGATCTGCGCCGCCTTCGCCGGTCCGACGCCCGGTATCTTTTTCAGCGTCTCGAAGTTCAGTTTTTCGGGGTCGTCCCCCAGCGCTTTTTCGATGTCGCGCGACAGTTCGAAGATCGGGTGCCCCTTCCCGCCGCTCCCCAAAATGAGGGCGAAAAGTTCGTAGTTCTTGAGGGCGCCCGGCCCCTTCTTCGCCACCTTCTCGCGCGGCTTGTCGTCCTTGAAAAGCTCGGTTATTTGCCTTACCATGGCCCTCCCCCGGTCACTGAAATTCGACTCATCATAAAATGCGATGATTCCGAGTCAAGAAAATCGAAGCAAAAAATTGCACAAACTTGACCTCTTCATCCGTCGCGGGTACTATCGCCCCATGAGACGCGTATTGCTTGCCATTCTCCTTTTTATGACCCTTGCCATGACCGGTGCCGAACTCTCTGCAACACCGCCGGCCGACCCTCTCGCCGTCGTCCGCGAGGCGATCACCTTCAACCGCGGCGAGGGACTTTTCTCGGCGGTTCAGATCGCGGTCTTCGAAAAGGGCAGGATGACCCTCGAACTCCACGACGGCCACACTACTTTCGATCCGAAAGATGCGGTGACCCGCTACACCCTCTTCGACCTCGCGTCGCTCACCAAACCGCTGGCGACGCTCCCGATGGTCGGCAACCTCGCCGCGACGGGGATCGTCGACCTCGACCGGCCGCTGTCGGACCTCCTGCCGGGCTTCGGCAAACCGATAAAGCTATTCGACCTCGTCTCCCATAATTCGGGGCTCCCCGCCTACGACGCCTGGTACTTCAAATACCGCGACCTGCAGAGCATCGAGGAGCGCAAGGCGGCCATCGTGAAGTACGCCGTCGAGTTCCCCCGGACGCTCCCGCCGAAGTACAGCGACCTCAACTACCTGCTCCTCGGCTTCGCGCTGGAGAGATTGACCGGCAAGACGCTTGACGATCTCTATGCCGAAACGCTGAAAACGCTCAAGTATCAAGGGCTTCCGCCGATCTACCTCACCGACGGTATCGAGCTGTCGGCCGTCGCCGCGACCAGTTTCTCGCCGCAGACCGGCATACTCAACCACGGCAATGTCGAGGACGAGAACTGCCAACTCATCGGCGGGGTCTGCGGTCACGCGGGAATATTCGGGACCGCCGAGGCGGTGGGACAACTGCTCTCCCACCTGCTGACGCTACCGTGGTACCGTTCGCTCCTCACCGAAGGCTACGGCTTCGACCGCCCCGAACCGGCCGATTCATCGTACGGGCTGACCGCGACGGGCGACCTGCGCGGGCATCTCGGCTACACCGGCACGGCATTCCTGATAGACCTCAAACGCGACCGCATCATCGTGGTGCTCACCAACCGCACCCACCCCACCGCCGATAAGCCCGATATGCAGAAACGGCTCCGCAAGTTCAGGCAAACGATCTTCGACGAACTGTTGAAATAACCTTTTCCTGCCTCCCTGTCGCAGGGAGGTGGCCGCAGGCCGGAGGGTGTCTTTAACGCAACACCCCCGTTGCCCCCTGCATCAGGGGGCCTAGATGGTGTGCGAAGATCAACGAAGAGCTTTGAAGGAAAACGAAGCGGTTCCTAGTGCGGGATCAAGCCGAGGAGGATACCCGCCGCAATGGCCGATCCGATGACACCGGCGACATTGGGCGCCATGGCATGCATGAGGAGATGATTCTCGGGATCCTCGTGACGACCCATGTGCTGGGCGACCCGCGCGCTGTCGGGCACCGCCGAAACGCCGGCGCACCCGATGATCGGGTTGATCTTGTCGCCCTCTTTCAGGAACAGGTTGATGAACTTCGCGATAAGGACGCCGCCCGCGGTCGAGAACATGAACGACAGCGCGCCGAGCGCGAAGATCATGACCGATTTTCCGGTCAGGAAGGTCTGCGCCGAGGTCGAGGCGCCGACCGTGAGGCCGATGAGTATCGTCACGATGTCGATGAGCGCGCTACCCGATGTTTTCGCCAGACGGTCGGTAACGCCCGACTCCTTCATGATGTTGCCGAGCAGAAGCAGACCGATGAGCGGCAGGCCGCCGGGGGCGATAATGGTACAGACGAGCACCGCAACGATGGGGAAAATGATCTTTTCGCGTTTCGAGACGACGCGCGGCGGTTTCATCCGGATGAGCCGCTCCTTTTTCGTCGTCAGCAGGTTGACGATCGGCGGCTGGATGACCGGGACAAGCGCCATATAGGAATAGGCGGCGATGGCGACCGCCCCGAGCAGATAGGGCGCCATGAGACCGGTGACGAATATGGCGGTCGGACCGTCCGCGCCGCCGATGATGCCGATGGAGGCCGCCTCCTGCAGGTTGAATCCGAGGAATATCGCAATGAGGAAGGCCATGAAGATGCCGAGTTGCGCGCCGCCGCCCAGCAATATCAGTTTCGGGTTCGATATCATGTAGGAGAAATCGGTCATCGCGCCGATGCCGAGGAATATGAGCGGCGGATAGATGCCCTTGAGCACCCCGAAATAAAGATAGTTCAGCACCGAACCGGGGTCATAGACGCCGATCTGGACGCCGGCCGCCGAGGGAATATTACCGAGCAGGATGCCGAAACCGATGGGGAGCAGCAGAAGCGGCTCGAAGTTTTTTCCTATGGCGAAATAGAGAAAGAAAAAAGCGATCAGGATCATCACGATATTGCCGAGCGTGAAATGGGCGAGCGCGGTAGTGTTAAAGAATTTCGAAAGGAACGAGCGGTTCTTTTCTATGTAATATTCAAGGGTTCCCGATGAGCGGAGCGAAAAGTCGATGAAGAGCGGGGTGATGTTGTAGCGACTCTTGAAATTGGTGATGTAGAGCGAACTCTCCAACTGGACATTCCCCACCTGCTCGCCGGGGATCGCCAGCGGATAGCGTCCCGCCTCCCCTTTGAACCTCACGAAGGCGACGCCGTTGTCGGCGACGATGAGCGCGGTATGGTCGAGTTCGAGCGTCGCGCCGTCGGGCAGAGCCAGCGTCATCCGGTAGTTCTTCCCGTCGGGCATAAAAATGTCGATGTGGTCCTCGTTGGGAACGACGGCCCGTTGCGAGGTCACCGCGAGGTAAGTCCCTTCGGCCTGATCGAATGCGACAAGGGCGCCGTTCTCATGCCGTTCGACCCACGCGGGCTGTCCATCGCCGCCGAGCGTCTGATAGCGGATATCGAGTTTCACCAGCGAGCCGTTGATGGCCGTACCGGTGAACTGGGTCGTCTCCTGCGCCGGAAGCGACGCCGCGAAAAGAAAGAGAAGAGCGGCAAGCAGAAATTGGATCGGTCTCATAACGGGTTTCTCCCTAGGCGATGACGATAAGCGGGTCGTGCTCCTTGACCGTGGCCCCTTCGGCGAAGCGGATCTCGCTCACCGTCCCGGCGAAGGTGGTGTTGATGTCGTTCTCCATCTTCATCGCCTCCATGACCATCACCTTCTGGCCGACCGCCACCTTGTCGCCCACCTTGACCAGTATCTTGAGGATGAGTCCCGGCATCGGGGCGTTGACGCTGTTGCCCGCGACCGCGGCGACCGGCGCCGCCTGCTGAACGGGGGCGATGGCGGCCGCTTTCGGGGCGACGGGACGCGGGATGGAGGGGGCCATCTCACCGGCCGGATAACTGATGTCGACGCTGAAGGGTTTCCCGTTCACTTCGACCTTGGCCGTTTTCGCGCCGAATTCCTTTATCTCGACCTTGTAGTCCTTGCCGTTTATCTTCAGATCGTATTTCTTCATCGCATTACCTCGCTTTGGTGGAAGAAGACTGCCATCTCTGGAAACGGAACTGCTGGCGCTGTTTGCCGAAATCGATCCACGGGGTCGAATGGTGCTCCTGCGGTATCTCGGTGATCGCGATCGGTTCGGCGCTCTGCTGGAGATAGAGGAATATCGCGGTCGAAACGGCCGCCGATTCATCCTCGTCGGCGCTGGTGACCGGTGCGGCCGGAGCGGCGGCGGGAACCGGGGCGGCGGTGGCCGAAGCAGCTCCCTTTTTCCGCGCGCCGTTGAGCCGGTCGAACTGCGTCAGGATGATCGCGAGTATCGCAAGACCCGAAATGACCACGCCGATCCCGATAAGCGGCAATATCTCTATCGTTGCCAATTCCTTCGCCGAGAACTGACCGACCGCGGCGGCGGCGATGAGTGTGGGTGATACTAGCATCGCGGCCTCCTATAACGGGATGTTGCCGTGTTTCTTCGGCGGCAGGTCGTCCCGTTTGGTGCTCATCATCTCCATCACCTTGGCGAGCCGCGCGCGGGTCGTTTTCGGTTCGAAGATATCGTCGATGAAGCCGTGCTGGGCGGCGATGTAGGGATTCTCTATCTTCTCGGCGTATTCGGCCTCCTGTTCGGCGATGAACTTCGCCTTGTCGGGGGCCGCGTCGAGCTCCTTCTTCTTGAGTATCTCGACCGCACCCTTGGCGCCCATGACGGCGATCTGGGCCGTCGGCCACGCGTAGTTGATGTCGCCGCGCAGGTGCTTCGAGCTCATGACGATATAGGCGCCGCCGTAGGCCTTGCGCATGATGACGGCCAGCTTGGGCACCGTCGCCTCGCTGTAGGCGTAGAGCATCTTCGCGCCGTGTTTGATGACGCCGTTGTATTCCTGCACCGTGCCGGGCATGAAGCCGGGGGTGTCGACGAAGGTGATGAGCGGGATGTTGAAACAGTCGCAGAAACGGATGAAGCGGGCCCCCTTCATCGAACTGTTGACATCCAGCACGCCCGCCAGCACATTGGGCTGGTTGGCCACGATCCCGACGGTGCGGCCGTTGAGGCGCGCAAAGCCGACGACGATGTTCATGGCGTACAGCGACTGGACCTCGAGGAATTCGCCGCCGTCAAAGACCATACGGATGACATCTTTGACATTGTAGCCCTTGTTCGGATTGAGCGGGACGATAGTGTTGAGTTCGTCGTCCATCCGGTCGATGGGATCGGTACAGGCGACGCGCGGCGGCTCTTCCATGTTGTTCGACGGCAGGTAGGAGAAGAGTTTCCGTATCGCCGCGATCGATTCGTCCTCGGTGTCGTGCGCGAAATGGGCAACGCCCGATTTGGTCATGTGGACCTGCGCGCCGCCGAGCTGATCGACCGTCACATTCTCGTGGGTGACCGTCTTGACCACATTGGGCCCGGTGAGGAACATATAGGAATTGGTGTTGGTCATGAAGACGAAATCGGTGAGCGCCGGGCTGTAGACCGCGCCGCCGGCACAGGGACCGTAGATGGCCGAAAGCTGGGGCACGACGCCCGACGCAAGGACATTGCGCTTGAATATCTCGCCGTAGCCGTAGAGCGAATGGATCCCTTCCTGAATGCGGGCGCCGCCCGAATCGTTCAGGCCGATGCACGGCGCGCCGGTCTGCACCGAAAGGTCCATCACCTTGCATATCTTCGCCGCGACCACTTCGCCCAGCGATCCGCCGCTGACGGTGAAATCCTGCCCGAAGACGAAGACCTTGCGGCCGTCGATGGTACCGTAGCCGGTCACCACCGCGTCGCCGAGGGTGCTCCCCTCCTTGCGGTCGGAACGGAGGCTGTCGAGTTCCTCGAAGCTGCCCGGATCGAGCAGTTTCGCGAACCGTTCACGCGAGGTATATTTGCCTTTTTTGTGCTGATCCTCGATACGCTTCTCGCCGCCGCCGAGTTTCGCCTGATCCTTCTTGGCCCTGAGCTGCGCCAGTTTTTCTTCGATGGTCGCCATGCGGATAACTCCCTATGTTTAATGAGTTCCAGATTCGGTCAGTTCGACCAGAACGCCCTTCGATTCTTTCGGATGGATAAAGGCGATCTTGGTATGATGGGCGCCGCAGCGCGGGTTCTCGTCGATGAGCTTGACCCCCTTTTCCTTCAGCTTCGCCAGTTCGGCCGTGATATTGTCGACCTCAAAGGCGAGATGATGGACGCCGGGCCCCTTCTTTTCCATGAACTTCGCGATGGGGCTTTCGGGCGATGTCGGTTCGAGCAGTTCGATCCGGGTGTCGCCGATGGTCAGGAAGGCCACCTTGACCTTCTGTTCCTCGACCGTTTCGGTCCCTTCGACGGTGAGGCCGAGGGTGTCGCGGTAGAATGCGATGTAGTCGTCGATCTTCTCGACGGCGATGCCGATGTGGTTGATCTTCTTCACGATCTATCCTCCGTGCGAACTGATATAAAACTGCCGATCTCCTGTATGACCTGATAGGGATTCCGTTCTCCGGCCATGATCGCGTCCAGCCATGCGGCGAACTTATCGCCCTTCCCGAGAAATGCAAGAATATCGCGATTTATCCGGTCGGCCGCCATTTTCTCCAGCTGACGCGCCAGCTTCGGCCGCCGCACCGCGTCGCGGTGATCGCGGACATAAGCGCCGTGAAGAAGCACCTGTTCCATCAGGCCGTCGATGCCGCGGTGTTCGGTGGCCACCGTCTCGCAGATGGGCGGCACCCAGCCGAACCGGTCGCGGTTGAGTTCCAGTATCATCCGTATCTCGGCCACGAGCCGTTCCTTGCCGTCGCGGTCGGCCTTGTTGACGACGAAGATGTCGGCGATCTCCATGATGCCCGCCTTGAGCGCCTGCACATCGTCGCCGAGCCCCGGGACGAGCGTCAGCACCACCGTGTCGGCCACCGCGAGCACATCTATCTCGCTCTGCCCCACTCCGACCGTCTCGATGACCACGGCGTCAAAACCGGTCGAACGGAGGAGGTTCACCACATCGAAGGTGGCGTGGGCGAGACCGCCGAGACTCCCGCGGCTTCCCATACTGCGGATGAAGACCCCCGGATCGTTGGCGTAGGTCGACATCCGGATGCGGTCGCCCAGTATCGCGCCGCCGGTGAAGGGACTGCTCGGGTCGACCGCCACCACGGCGACCGTCTTACCCGCTTCCCGCAGTTTCCCGATGATGCTGTCGGCCAGCGTACTTTTCCCGGCGCCGGGAGGGCCGGTGATGCCGATGACCTGCACCGTGTCGGGGTCGCGGTAGAGTTTTGCGAGCATCGTTTCGGCGGTGTCGCGGTCGTTCTCTATTTCGGAAATGAGACGGGCGAGCGCCCGCTGATCGAATGAGCCGTCGGGCCGTTTAATATCGGGTGTTTTCTTGCTACGCACGCTCGCAGGTACCTAAAGAAACGCTAAAACCGCGCAACTATAATAACCGCTGGAAGGTAAGTCAATTTTTCGATCTCTAGAGGTCAAGGGTAAAGACGAATATTGCTGGTGTTGGTGTACTTGAGCGGTTTTTTCAACTTGTCGGGTTGACAATAAATATTCATCGAGTAGCTGTTGTCGCTCTCTCGTTTAGCGCATTCGTCTTTAGAAATATCTTCTTGATAATACTCTATATCAACCTCGACGATGATTTCTTTTTCGCTTTTCTCTCGGCAATAGATCGACGAATGGCGTATGGGCATCGTCCAATCGCCATTTCCTGCCACGAAGGTGTATCGGATATCAACGCCTGCGAAATAATCAACATTGTCGTCTAGTGCCACCACACCACACTTAATGAGAATCTTGTTGTCTTCCTCTACGAATGTTTTTACCTTGCCATGATTCATATCAGAACACACCCAAATCCCCGATTGAGAGATGTTCTTTATGGTGAGGTCGCCTGTAAAATATATACCGTCACATTTTGCAACCAACACAGCATCAATTGATCGAGTTTCTTCCATAGCCTTTGGTTGTGTCTGCTTTAGGGTCAATTCAGAAGCGCATGTCGATAAGCAGAGAAAACAGAGCACACTTAAAAGAATAGCGTATTTGCTATGCTTCATGGTCATCTCCCTTTACCCGCCCACATATTTCGTGTTCCGTCCCCCGCCCCGCCGCACGATGAGCCCCTTCCCGGTCAACCGCTTGAAATCGAGCGCTCGGGTCGCCTTCGCCCGGTCGGTCAGCGCCGCATATTCGCGGTCGGTTATTGAGCCGTGCTCTTCGATGTAGGCGAGGATGACCTTCTCGGCCGCGCTTAGTTCGGGTTCGATCCCGCCGAGATGTTTCTCCAGTTCCTTCTTCACCCGCTGAAGTTCGTCGGCGATACCGCCCGCGAAATATTCGAGCCACGCGGTGAAATCGACCGCGTCGACCATATCGTAGTAGTTGCCGTGCGAACCGACCGCCGCGAAGTAACGCGACACCTGCCGGTTGTAGTAATTCTCGAAACTGAAGAGTTCAAAAGTATCGATCCCCATGTCGGCCAGCAGGAACTTGGTCGCAAGCCGGGCGGTGCGGCCGTTACCGTCAACGAACGGATGAATGATGACGAACTGCCGGTGGAATATCCCGGCAACGACGACCGGGTCGAGTTCGCGACGCGACCGGCTCACCCACGCCGTGAGCGCCTCCATGAGCGGGGCGACATCGCCGTGGTCGGGCGGCAGGTAATCGACCGTGCGCCGCACCGGATCGTTGACCACCACCGGCTCTTTGCGGAACTTGCCGACACGCCACCGGTCGAGCAATCCCGCCATCACGCGGCGATGAATATCGAGAATGAGCGCCGCATCGAACGGGGCGTCCCCTTTCTTTTCGCGCAAGGCGACGAGCGCCTCATTGTAGTTGAACACCTCCCGTTCGCTGTCGCGCAGGTTGGCGGGAGCATTCTTGAGGAGCCGTCGCACCTCGGTGAGCGGCAAGGGGTTCCCCTCGATGCTGGTCGAGGCATAGGCCGAAAGTTCCCGCGCGGTCCGTTCGAATTCAACGAGGACCGGCCGCGGGAAACGGCGCAGATTCAGCTCGGCGATAAGGTGTGCGATCTCCTTGATGCGTGAGAGTAGAACCGGCGTTATCTCGTATCGCGGCGCGAAGGTGACAGGCGTTTTTTTCATTCATTCCTCCCGTTGGACGAATAGTAGACGAATAATAGACGAATGTCAAGTAACTGCATGAATTATTTATAACTAATAAATAAATCAGACGAATGCGCCCTCTTCGCAAGATTGCAAAACGACGCCGGTTGTGGCAGTATGCCCGCGACAGACATAACGGAGAGACTCATGACCGCGACATTCAAGCACCTCTGGCCGCTCGATAAAAGCAAGATACACCTCAATCATGGGTCGTTCGGCGCCTGTCCGACCGCGATACTGGAATATCAGCGCCGCATTCAGGATGAGATGGAGGCGTCGCCGACCGATTTCTTCGTCCGCCGCTCGCCTGATATGCTCACCGCCGTCCGTGTCGAACTGTCGCGCTTCCTCAACGCCGATCCCGAGGGAATGACCTTCGTCCATAACGCCACCGCCGGGGTGAACGCGGTGCTCCGTTCGCGCCAGTGGAAAAAGGGCGACACGATACTGACGACCAAACTGCTTTATCCCGCCTGCCGCAACGCCCTCGCCTTCATCGGCGAAGAATTCGGCGTGACGGTGAATATGGTCGACATCCCCTACCCGCCCAAGTCGGCCGACGACATCGTCGAGCGGATCATCGCGGCGGCGACCCCCGGCACGAAACTGGCTCTCATCGACCATGTGACGAGTTCTACGGCGCTCGTTCTCCCCATCGCCCGCATCGTCGCCGAACTGAAAAAGAAGGGCATTCCGACGCTCGTCGACGGCGCACACGGCCCCGGCATGACGCCGCTCGACCTTACGAAAATAGGCGCCGCATGGTACACCGGCAACTGCCACAAGTGGCTCTGCACTCCCATCGGCTCGGCCTTCCTGTGGGTCGCCCCGGAGGAGCGCGAAAGGACCTACCCGCTCTCGATATCGAACTATTTCTACACGCCGCAGGGACGCGCCGGTTTCCGCGCCGCGTTCGACTGGACCGGCACCGCCGACATCACGCCCTTCCTCTGCATCGGCGAAGGTATCCGCTTCATGGGCGGCCTTCTTCCGGGCGGCTGGGATGAACTGCGGAGCCGCAACAATGCGCTGGTCCGCCGGATGGCCCCGGTCGTCGCAAAAGCGCTCAAGACGACGGCACCGGAACTGGGCGACCTCAATGGATCGATGATCACCATCCCGATACCGGGACTCCCCTATTCGTTCGAGGCGAACGGACTCCACCCGCTCATGAACCGGCTCTACGCAAAACACGGCATCGAAACGATGATCACCTGCATCCCCGACGGCCGCTCCGCCCTGCGCATCTCGGCGCAGATCTACAACGAACCGGCGCACTACGAAGCGCTCGCGGCGGCACTGACCAAAGAATTGGGTTGATTTCCCCAAAAAGTGCTTTATAATCGCCTTTGTTCTGTAAACCAACGGTGGAGGACACCATGCTGTTCCCGCGCATCATTTCCGTGCTTTTCTGTATCCTCGTGCTCGGCGTCGCCTGTACGCCGACCGATGAGGACCCGGGCACCGATTCGCCCATCGTTACCGGCGACGACACGCCTGTCGGCGACGAAACTCCGACCGGGGACGCGGACAGCATCATCCCGACCGACGATCCGGGTAGCGACGTGACGCAGACCGACGATCCCGGTTCCGATATCACCGTCATCGACGACACCTCCAACCCCGATGACCCCGACGATCCGTGGAACCACGAGGACGACGACGAGGACGGCATCCCCAACGGCGTCGAGGGGACCGGCGACAAGGACCTCGACGGAGCGCCGAATCACATGGACCCCGATGCGGACGGCGACGGCATACTCGACAAGGATGAGGCGGGCGCCGACCCCGAGACCCCCGCCAACAACGACGCCGACGATATCCCCGACTACCTCGACAAGGACTCCGACAACGACGGCATCGAGGATTCGCAGGAGGTGATACTCGGCACCGATCCGACCAAGAAGGACAGCGACGGCGACGGCTCGGACGACTACGCCGAGGTGGTCTACGGCTCCGATCCGACCAGCGACCAGAGCACGATACCGGCGGGGCTTTTCTATCTCGTTCTCCCCTACAATGCGCCGGAGGACGCCACCCGCCTGCTCGAATTCACCACCAACATCAACCGGGTCGACGTGGCCGTCATCATCGATGTCTCGGGTTCGATGGGCGAAGAGATAGACAACCTCAAGACCGGCATCAAGGACCAGATCATCACGAAGGTCCGTGAGAAGATCGTCGATTCGGCCTTCGGGCTGGTCCATTTTCAGGACTGGGCGGAAGACACGACCAAGATCGTCGGCTATGACCAGTTGATATCGTCCGATGTCAACACGGTGACCGCGTCGGTCGACAATCTGCCGGCCCCCTACGGCGGCACCGAACCGCACAGCGAAGTGCTGTATCAGGTCTCCACCGGGGCGGGGCTTTACGCGCAACTCATGGAGATGAACATCCCCGGCGACATCATCGACATCCCGGCGGCCGACTGCACCGGCGCCGAAGGGACCATCGGCGGTCTCTGTTTCCGCGACAAGGCGATGCCGATATTCATCATGATCACCGACGAATCGTGGGAGGAGATCGGCGTCTGGCCGAACATGACCAAATTCAACACCAACCCGCCCTATGAGATGGGACACTACAAGGAAGACGCCATCAACGCGATGAACAACATCAACGCCAAGTTCATCGGCGTCGATACCGACGGCGCGGGAAGCACCACCTGCAAGAACGACTTCGAACAGATATCGGAGGCGACCGCCTCGATGGACGGCAACGGGAACTACTTCAACTTCACCATGAACAGCGACGGCACCGGCATGTCGGAAAAGATCGCCGAGGCGGTAGAAACGATGACCGCCGCGATACAGATGGATGTCAACACCGACGCCGTATCCGACGAAGAGTGCGCCGGGCAGAATGTCGCCGCGTTCTACAAGGAAGGGATACCGATGGAGGCGACGCCGCCCGAGAACATCACCGGCAAGGACAACAGCACCTTCTTCGATGTCGAGCCGGGGACGCTGGTCACCTTCGACGTCCATTTCCGCAACGATTTCTGCAAGAACACGACCGGCAATCCGGTCCTCTACACCGCCAAGGTCCGCGTGCTGGGCGAAGGAGCGTTCCTCTCCAGCCGCGAGGTCAACATCATCGTTCCCCCCTTCTTCGACAACTAGGGTAGATGGAACTCTTCGAACTCACCCGCCCCGAGATGGAAGAGGCGGTCTCCGCCATCGGGATGAAACCGTTCCGCGGCCGCCAGATATTCCGCTGGCTCTATCAGGAACTCACGACCGATCTGTCCCTGATGACCGACATTTCCAAGTCGGGCCGTGAAGAATTGGCGACCCGCTTCACCGTCCAACCGCTCACTGAACCCGAGGCGTTCACCTCGGCCGACGGCACCGAGAAACTCCGCTTCACCCTTGACGACGGGGCGGTCATCGAGGCGGTCATCATCCCCGAAAAAGGGCGCGTGACGCTCTGCGTATCGACGCAGGTCGGCTGTCCGCTCGGGTGCCTGTTCTGCCGCACCGGATCGCTGGGATTCACCCGCGACCTCACGGTCCGCGAGATCGTCGGCCAGCACTGGGCGGCGCAGAAACGGCTCGCCGAAAGCGGCAAACGGGTGACCAACATCGTCTTCATGGGGATGGGCGAACCGCTCCTTAATCTCGCCAATACCGTGAAAAGCGCCCATATCATGATGGACGATCTCGGCTTCAACCTCTCGAACCGCCGCGTCACGATAAGCACCATCGGTATCCCCGATAAACTCGACGAACTGGGCGGGCAGGCATCGGTCAATATCGCCCTCTCGCTTCACGGGACCACCGATGAGAAACGGCAGGCCATCATGCCGGCGACCAAGAATTGGCCGCTCAAGGATCTGCTCGCGGCGCTGCGCCGGTTCCCCTTGCCGCCGCGCAAGAAGATACTCATCGAATATGTTCTGCTGGACGGGGTGAACGATTCTACCGCCGAGGCGCGCCAACTGGTGAAGATAGCGCGGAGCCTCAACGCGAAGATAAATCTGATACCGTTCAACACCTTCGATCACGCGCCGTACGCGCCGTCGACCGCCGCCGCGATACAGGCCTTTCAGCAGACGATCTGGGACGCGGGGCTGACGGTCATCATCCGGAAGTCGCGCGGCGACGAGTCGCTTGCCGCCTGCGGTCAGCTGGGATATGTGCCGGATGCCGGCGATCTAGAAGAGGATGACTGAACAGCCGCCGCTCGTCACGGCGCGGCG
>CALMRE010000114.1 GCA_937871295.1 uncultured bacterium
TTTTCTTCCTTCTCTCTTTTACCCTCTACCCATAGTTTCTGACGGAGAGCCATATTTATATGTGTAGAAAATCGGGAAAAATATACAGAAGGGCCGGAACATGTATAGCAAACGCCGCTTTCGTTGACACTTGAGGCAACAGCGCTTCACTTCCCACGCCCCGCTCCTTACTGTCAGCCACCCATATTTACGGAACAATTTGTGATACGGCTGTTGTTAGAATCGCCCCATAAAACTGAAATACTGTTCCATAAGTCTGAGCATTTGGTGCAGAAGACAAGCCGATGGGTGGGGCATCTAAAAGAAACTTTCCTGGCGACAAATGTCTTCCAGAGCCAAAGACCTGGCGAAGCATCTTCTGATATTGTTCGGTGGCATGCTGAGAAAAATGTACACATCGGTTCCGAAGAATTCTCATCTTTATCATATCGTTTGAAACAGCACTCAACGCTGACTCAAAGGGCTCACCATTTCTGAAAAACACTTTGGCTCTTTCTCTAACCATGGCGATGTCTGCCCACTCCACAAACTTACGACCACCACGGATTAAATCGTGTGCCGTTTCACGATCCATGACCAATACGCGATGCCGACTTTTGAATGAAGCAAGAGGAGCATCAACAACATAGTGTTCAAAAGCATTCTCCAAGAATTGCTCCCATGCAGTAAAGAGAACGGCAAATGCCATTTCGCACAGTTGTTCCCGATGATCTTTTTTTATTGGCACTGTTCTGTTGCCATGCTTCTTCAGCATGGAAGACAATGACAAGATAAAACTCTCCTGCTCTTGGCATGTCTGTTCAAAATGTTCGCGAATACGAACCAGTTTTAAGGAGGCGGCTGGCATCAATTATTCCTTGTCTGCAAGCGCCTGTCGCACATATCCCAAGATTGTTTTTACTCTTAATATCCTCTGCTCGCGATCTCCGGTTGCCTTCTGGCTTGCACCAATGAAAAGAGAAATGTCTTTGTCCGTCGATGCACTTTTGTACTTCCGATTCAAGCTAATCAAGGAGTCTTTTATCTTTTGCAATGTGGCTAGCGACAAAGAACGGTTTTTCTCTGCCACGCCAAGCTCGGGAGTGTTCGGTATACCATACATAACATGGTAAAAGGCACAGAATAAAGAATAGAACAAAACCCGGCGACCGAAAATAGTGTTACGCAGGTTATCTCCCATACATTTAACTAATGTATCGATGACATTCTTGAATTCCTTTACGATGCGCTCTCTTTCAGGAAAATCATCATCTTTTTCCTCGTACAAGTCATCAATTTTATTTCTGCGATGCTGAATGCCCGTCAACATAACAACAAGCAACTCTGTTGTAAGCTCTGCCTCTGCCATGCGAATAATTTGTCGATCTATTAAAATATGATTCTGTCGCCAGAACTCTAGATGCTCATAACCTAGAAGATACACGGTTTGTTTGAATTGGCCAAAATACGCAGCATTGAGAAGTTCTTGTGGTGTTAGCTTCTGAGCATAAGTATTCAATCGAGCAAAAATATCGAGGACCTCGGCGTTTGAGGCTTCTTCGAGGAGCACTACTGAAAATTCATAACTCAAAAATCGTTGCTGGTCTTCCGGTGGCAATTGGCTAAATTTCTTTCCTCCGAAAAAAGGATTCTGGGACTTCACTACAGGAAATTCATCTTTTGAGTAGGAAATCACCGCTCTTAAGCGTTGTTGGCCATCAACAACTTCCCGAATAGTCGTGCGTTGTTGAGGATTAACACTGGGCCGTATGAAAATAATTGGGATAGGTAAACCGCGCAATATCGTGTCAATCAGATGAGACTTCGCCTTGGGGGACCAAACATCTCTTCTTTGAAACCTAGGTTGCAAAAGCAGCTCCGCTCGTTCGTCCCATGACAGAAAATCGTTAACACTATACCCGCGTGGTTTGTGAACGCTCATATATTCCTCCCTGAAAAGACCAGTTGCAGTTTATCCGGCTAAAGAATTGAAGTCAAATCTTTCGGATAAGCTTGTTGTGTGTTGAGGGCTGAGAAAAGCGAAGGGGTTCAGTTATACACTTTTTGTGTCCTGCCCTTTTCCCCGACAACAGAAGCTGTTGTCGGACCACTGAAGCTGGCGTTCTCTTCTAGCAAACTCATCTGTCTGGTAGCAGCATTCAATGGAGTTCCGACTTGGGGCAAGTCTCTGGGTGTCCGATCAAGTCTCGGATCGACTGAGTCGAAGCCCACGAAAGGCTTTGCAAGACGCTTTTGCGTAAGATCGACATAATCTGGATTGATTTCCATCGCATGACAACGACGGTTCAAATTTTGACACACTCTGGCTGTAGTGCCACTGCCAGAGAATGGGTCGAGCACAAGATCGTTCTCGTTTGAAGATGCCAGAACCATTCTAGCAATCAATGCTTCAGGTTTTTGCGTAGGATGATCCTCTCGTTCTGGATTCGAGTAGTGCACATGAGAGAAAGACCACACATCGCCTGGATTGGCTCCTGTCATATTGTTTCTCTCTCTGTAGTATTTCTGTGGTATGCGCACTGAATCGATGTTGAAAACGAATTTCTCAGATTTTGTAAACATGAGTATATCGTCGTGACGAGGCGAAAAGCCTTTTGTCCGACCCATCCCTTGCGTGTAGTGCCATGTAATCCAACTATTGAAGTACATGCCCAGCCGCTGATCCAGAATGTCGTATAGGTAGCTGATGAAACGAAACCCCATAAACACATACAGCGTACCATGTGGTGCCAATACGCGGTGGGCTTCATTCAGCCATGTTTCAGAGAACTGCAAGTATTCGCGAAATCCCCTGATGTCGTGATTGTTCCCGTAATTCTTGCCCAAGTTATAGGGCGGGTCAGCGATAACGAGATTGACAGTCCCAGAAGGTAGTGCACGCATGAGCTCCAACGAATCGCCAGTCTGAATGATTATTTCATTCATCCGTTTTTATCCACTCATTGTGCTCCGCCATCTCAAGCCAACCAGCAAAACCTTTTTTCGAGTTAAGTACCTTTCTGTCTAGAAGTTGGCAGAAATCCCATGTGGTTCGTTTAATCAGAGTCACATAATGAATATCTCTGATCTGCAATTGACCACTACCTAGCGCAGGATTGTAGCTGATGTCGGTCGCATCTAAATATTTCAGATCGTATGCATTATGCGCAACGACTTCCATTATTCCGTCCATGAGCCCCGTTTGGGCATTCTTTGATGAGTAAACCTTATGCTTTAACGAAAGTATAATGAAAAGATAATCCGGATCATCAACATATGCTGTTCTGATTCTTTGGAACGAAGTAATATTAGGCGATTTGCCACTCGATTGAATATCCTCGGCTGTTGCCTTAACATCTACTTCTGCCGTAACCCCGCACTCTACCTTTCGTTCTTTCTTGAATTGAAGAATCACATCTGCCATGTAGAGGCGTTCTTTTGCTTCAACATTTATCAGCGCATATTTGTTGTTCCTGTCTTCAACAACATCTTGGAACACTTCAACTGCCCACGCCTCGACAAAAGGTCCAGCGATCTTGTTGATATTCTCCATCGGAAGGCCAAGTTTAAGATTCGTGTTAATCACAATCTTGTTGCGCCCAGCCTTAATCGCGGTGTCCACGATAGACTCTATGGCATTAATTACAAATCCAGAACATTCATCGTAATCAGCGCACTGTACCGGCTGTTTAAGCTTAAGATCCTCGTATGCCATGTCCCATCATCCTCCGTTATGTTTGGCTTTCAAGCATCTTATTAACGCTTTTTGCCATCGTTCTCTCCAATCCCCCTTCCCAAAACCGACCTTACTTTATCCGGTTGAAGAATCGAAGTCAACTTCCCCGCGCAACCTTTTTCTTGCCTCGGCGGTCAGACCAAAGTATAGTCGCGACGGTCCTTGTGGAGACGCCATGACGCGCTACATCCTCGGCATTTCAGCCTTTTACCACGACTCGGCGGCAACGCTCATCGCCGACGGCCGTATCATCGCCGCCGCGCAGGAAGAACGCTTCACCCGCATCAAGCAGGACTCCCACTTCCCCCTCGAAGCGGCCAAGTTCTGCCTCTCCTACGCCGGGGTGACGGTGTCGGAACTCGATGCGGTGGTCTTCTACGATAAGCCGCTCCTGAAGTTCGAGCGCCTGCTGGAGACCTACTACACCTTCGCGCCGCGCGGCCTCAAACAGTTCCTTTCGTTCGTCCCGGTCTGGATAAAGGAAAAGCTCTTTCTAAAGAAACTCATCCGCGACGCGCTGAAAACGCTCGACCCGTCCGGCGATCCGCTCAAGGTGAAACTGCTTTTTCCCGAACACCACCTCTCGCATGCCGCATCGGCCTTCTTCCCGTCGCCGTATGAAGAGGCGGCGATACTGACGGTCGACGGCGTCGGCGAATGGGCGACCGCCACCATCATGCACGGTAAAGGGAACGACATAAAACCGCTCAAGGAACTGCGCTTCCCCCACTCTCTGGGTCTGCTGTACTCCGCCTTTACCTACTTCCTCGGCTTCAAGGTCAACTCGGGCGAATACAAACTGATGGGGATGGCCCCCTACGGCAACCCTTCATCGCCCAAGATAAAAGAGTACCGCGATAAAATTCTGACCCATCTCATCGACCTGCGCGACGACGGCTCCATCGGGATGGATCAGGACTACTTCCGCTACGGCACCGACCTCAAGATGATCGACGAGGCGAAGTGGGCGGCGCTCTTCGGCTTCCCGACGCGCCCGGTCGAAAGCCACATCGAACAGCACCACTGCGACCTCGCCTATGTCATCCAGCAGATACACGACGAGATAGTGCTCAAGATGGCGGCCGAGGCGAAAAAACTGACCGGCGCGAAGCATCTCTGCCTCGCGGGCGGCTCTGCCCTCAACTGCGTGTCGAACGGGAAACTGCTCAAAAGCGGCCTGTTCGACAACATCTGGATACAGCCCGCCGCCGGTGACGCGGGTGGCGCTCTGGGCGCGGCGCTTGCGGTCCACTATCAGTATTTCGGCGCGCCGCGTACCGCCGACGGGGTGAACGATGCGATGCAGGGCGCCTACCTCGGCCCCGAATATTCGGAACTCGACACCGAACTCATGGCGCGCAAGCATAAGGCGGTCTACCACCGGATCGGCGATTTCGAGAAACTCATCGACCTCGTCACCGATCACCTGACCCACGGCAAGGTCGTCGGCTGGCA